>NZ_JBFRDV010000026.1:0-72439 GCF_052113945.1 Paenarthrobacter sp. RAF54_2 | reverse complement strand
AACCACCACACCAGCGCCCAGGAACCCCTGGCCGCCTAACCAACAACAACGAGAACTGTCTCAAAAACTTGACGAGCGCAAGAGTCCGACCGCAGCGGCCCCGGGTGGGGATGTGGGAGAGCGTGGGGGGAGACGGGTGGGGATGTGAGAGAGCGTGGGGGGAGACGGGTGGGGTTGTGAGAGAGCGTGGGGCGAAAGACGTGGGGATGTGAGAGAGCGTGGGGAAAAACGCCGCAGGATGTGAGAGAGGGATGGGGGTCAGCCGTCGGAGCGGAGCTCGGGCTCCTTCTGCAGCCCCGTCAGTCCGTTCCACGCCAGGTTCACCAGGTGAGCTGCCACCGCGCGTTTGTCCGGCACACGGCTGTCCAGCCACCATTGGCCTGTCATCGCGACCATTCCCACGAGCATCTGAGCGTACATTGCGCCGTCGGCAGCGCTGAATCCGCGGCGGGCGAATTCGTCGGAGAGCAGGTGTTCCACCCGGGCGGTGACGTGGGAGAGCAACGTGGAGAAGGCGCCTTCGGGCTGGGAAGGCGGTGCGTCGCGCATGAGGATCCGGAAGCCGTCGGTGCGGTCTTCGATGTAGCCAAGGAGTGCCAATGCTGCCCGCTCCACCAGGACGCGGGGTTTGGCCTCCGTGCTCAGTGCCTCGGTGATGGAGTCCAGTAGGATCCGGAATTCGGTTTCGACAACCTGCCGGTAGAGGCCTTCCTTGGACCCAAAGTGCTCGTAGATCACGGGCTTGGAGACGCCCGCACTGGCGGCAATTTCTTCAATTGTGGTGCCGTCCAGGCCCTTCGCTGCGAAGAGCGCCCGGCCAATGCCGATGAGCTGGGAGCGGCGCTGTTGTCCCGTCATCCGCAACCGTACAGGGCGGTCTCCCAGGGGCTTGAGGCCGGCTGGGGGCCGGGAAAGTTCAGTGCGCTTGCTCACGTGTCCATCATGCCCTAACCCGCCGCACGGCTGGTCGGGAAGCGCCGTAACAGGGCATCTGGAGACCCGTCGCAGCGGGTCAAGTCGCGAACCATGCAAAGGTCATGGCAAACTAGATTCTTGTGTGTGCATCCCGGTGATCCGGGAAACCGTCAGGCCCTGCCGCCTGGGGGTGC
Source organism: Paenarthrobacter sp. RAF54_2 (assembly GCF_052113945.1). Lineage (NCBI taxonomy): Bacteria > Bacillati > Actinomycetota > Actinomycetes > Micrococcales > Micrococcaceae > Paenarthrobacter > Paenarthrobacter sp. RAF54_2. The sequence continues at coordinate 71,330 of NZ_JBFRDV010000026.1, read as the reverse complement.
AAGCATGCGCGGTCCGCTCTGGTGTAATGGCAGCACCCCGGCCTTTGGAGCCGTGGAGTATAGGTTCGAATCCTATGGGCGGAACGGTCGGAAAATGCGCTCCACTCTGTACCTGGAACAGCTCGAACGGTGCCTGGGTCCATAGTTGGAATGGCAGCATTCCGAAGCCGGGTTACCCGGGACAAAACCGAGCAAGGAGAGCCAGTACGTGAGCCCCGAAACCACCGGTCCCGCAGCAGTCATCGTCTTGGCTGCAGGTGCCGGAACGCGAATGAAGTCGCGGACTCCCAAAATTCTCCACGAAATCGGCGGCCTCTCCATGGTGGGCCACGCCCTCCTCGCCGCCCGTTCCATCAAGCCTTTGAAGCTGGCCCTTGTTGTCCGGCACGAGCGCGATCGCGTCGCAGAACACGTCTCCGCACTGGATCCGGAAGCCGTGATCGTTGACCAGGACGAGATCCCCGGCACGGGACGCGCGGTGGAGGTTGCCCTCAAGGCCCTCGACGCCGAAGCGGAGCTCACCGGCACTGTGGTTGTCACCTACGGGGATGTGCCCCTCCTGACCGGCGAATTGCTGGGCGAACTCGTGGCCACGCATGAAGCCCAGAGCAACGCCGTTACGGTGCTCACCGCAGTATTGGACGACGCCTCGGGCTACGGCCGCATCCTTCGCGCCGAAGACGGCACAGTCACCGGCATCCGCGAGCACAAGGATGCCAGCGAAGCCGAGCACACCATCCTTGAGGTCAACTCTGGTATTTACGCCTTCGACGCCGCTGTGCTGCGGAATGCGCTGACGCGGGTCACCACTGACAACGCGCAGGGCGAGATGTACCTCACCGATGTCCTCGGCTTGGCGCGCGACGCCGGTGGCCGGGTTGCCGCCGTCGTCACCCAGGACCGCTGGCAGGTTGAGGGCGCCAACGACCGCATCCAGCTTTCCGCGCTCGGCGCCGAGCTGAATCGCCGCATCATCGAGTCCTGGATGCGGGCGGGCGTGACCGTGGTGGATCCCTCCACCACCTGGATCGACTCGACCGTGAAACTCGATGAAGACGTCCGCTTGCTGCCCAATACGCAACTGCACGGTTCCACTACTGTGGCGAGGGACGCCGTCGTGGGTCCCGATACGACGCTGACGGACGTCAACGTTGGCGAAGGGGCCAAAGTGACCCGCACGCATGGCTCAGGTTCCACTATCGGCGCCAAAGCAAGCGTTGGACCGTTCACGTACCTCCGCCCCGGCACGGTACTGGGGGAGACAGGCAAGATCGGCGCCTTCTACGAAACCAAGAACGTGACCATCGGCCGTGGTTCCAAGCTCTCCCACCTCGGGTACGCAGGTGACGCTGAAATCGGCGAGGACACCAACATCGGCTGTGGCAACATCACCGCGAATTACGACGGCGAGAAGAAGCACCGCACGGTGATCGGCTCGGGCGTGCGCACCGGTTCAAACACCGTCTTTGTAGCGCCCGTGACCGTGGGTGATGGCGCATACAGCGGCGCCGGTGCCGTCGTCCGCAAAGACGTCCCGCCGGGAGCCCTCGCCCTTAGCCTGGCCGCACAACGAAACGTCGAAGGTTGGGTGCAAGACAACCGCCCGGGCACTGTCTCCGCGAAGCTGGCGCAGGCCGCGCAGGACTCCCTGCTGACCCCCGCCCCCACATCCTCACAATCTCCAGCAACCACAGAAGAGGGCAAACAGGCATGAGCGAAATTACCGCACACGGCGAGAAGAAATTGATTCTCGCCGCCGGAAGGGCACATCCGGAGCTGGCGCAGGAAATCGCGAAGGAGCTGGAGACCGAGCTCCTGCCCATCGACGCCTATGACTTCGCCAATGGGGAAATCTATGTCCGTTCAGCCGAGAGCGTGCGCGGCACGGATGCCTTCGTCATCCAGGCACACCCGGCCCCGCTGAACAACTGGCTTATGGAGCAGTTGATCATGATCGACTCCCTCAAGCGCGCCTCTGCCAAGAGGATCACGGTTGTTTCACCGTTCTACCCGTACTCCCGCCAGGACAAGAAGGGCCGCGGCCGCGAGCCCATTTCCGCCCGCCTGGTAGCGGACCTGTACAAGACCGCCGGCGCGGACCGCATCATGTCCGTGGACCTGCACACCTCCCAGATCCAGGGCTTCTTCGACGGCCCCGTTGACCACCTGATGGCGATCCCGCTGCTTGCCGACTACATTCGCACCAAGGTGGAGGCGGACAACATCACCGTTGTTTCGCCGGACACCGGCCGCGTCCGCGTGGCCGAACAGTGGGCGGAACGATTGGGCGGTGCCCCGCTGGCATTCGTTCACAAGAGCCGCGACCTCACGGTGCCCAACCAGGCCGTCTCCAAGACCGTTGTTGGCCAGGTTGAAGGCCGCACCTGCGTGCTTATTGACGACATGATCGACACCGGTGGAACCATCTCCGGCGCCGTCCAGGTCCTGAAGAACGCTGGCGCCAAGGATGTCATCATCGCGTGCACGCACGCCGTTTTCTCGGACCCCGCAGCGCAGCGCCTCGCTGATTCCGGCGCACGCGAAGTTGTTGTCACCAACACCCTGCCCATCCCGGCAGAGAAGCGTTTCCCGCAGCTCACGGTGCTGTCCATCGCACCGTTGATCGCGCGCGCCATTCGTGAAGTGTTCGACGACGGTTCGGTCACCAGCCTGTTCGACGGCAAAGCCTGACGCCGGACTGCTGACATCACGGGTCATCCGCCGCCTCCGGGCGTGTGGATGGCCCGTTTTCAGTAATGAAGGTATCCGCTGGTAAGCTCTTGGGGATACCTTGGCGAGGGAGAGCACATCCGGTGCGCGTTTTGAACCGGACTTGCGGGTCTCCGTTATCGACTGGGTCTGCATCTCCTTCGACACAGGCGGGCTTGCTGCTGGATAGCAACGATCGCCGGGCGTAGAAGGTCCACAGACCTCCGCCCTTGCTGATCGACTTGTCCGGAATTTCCCGGACGCCACAGTAATCAAGGAGTACACATGTCTGAGCAGAAGCTCACCGCAGAACTGCGCACCGAATTCGGCAAGGGTTTTGCCCGCCGTGCACGCATGGCCGGCCAGATCCCGGCCGTCATCTACGGCCACGGCGCAGAGCCGATCCACATCAACCTGCCCGGCCGCGCCACCACGCTGGCTGTCCGCGTTTCCAACGCCCTGCTGGCAATCGACGTCGACGGCGAGCAGCACCTGACGCTCGTCAAGGACATCCAGCGCGACCCGGTTAAGCAGATCATCGAGCACGTTGACCTCCAGACCGTCCAGGCTGGCGAGAAGGTTACCGTTGACATCGCCATCCACGTTTCCGGTGAAGTTGCTCCGGGTGCTGTTGCCAGCCTCGAAGCCACCACGGTTTCCCTTGAGGCCGAGGCAACCCACGTGCCTACCGCCGTCGAGGTTGACATCGAAGGCCGTAAGGCTGGGGAGAACATCCACGCATCGGACCTCGTCCTGCCGAAGGGTTCCACCCTGCTCACTGAAGGTGACACCCTGGTGGTCCGTATCTCCGAGACCGCTTCTGAAGCTGAAGAAGAAACCACAGCAGCAGCGGCTGAGTAGTCTTTGACTGCATAAGGCAAACGCCTTTTAAGTGGCCGGGTCCCCTTGGGTCCCGGCCACTTTCTTCTTCCGTCCCACGCAACTCCGGGACCCCCATCGCTGACCCGATTCCCTGACAAGACTCCCTAGGATGAGACCATGACTGACACTTGGCTGATAGTTGGCCTCGGCAACCCCGGCAGTGAGTACAGCAACAACCGGCACAACGTGGGCCAGATGGTGCTTGACGAGCTGGCATCGCGAATGGGCGGCAAGTTCAAGACCCACAAGGCCAGGGCCCAGGTAGTAGAGGGTCGGCTGGGGATAGGCGGACCCCGCGTAGTACTGGCCAAGCCGATGACCTACATGAACGTTTCCGGTGGTCCTGTGGCGGGCTTGAGCAATTTCTTCGACATCGCGCCGGACCACGTTATTGCCGTCCATGATGAGATCGACATTCCCTTCAACACGGTCAAGCTCAAGATAGGTGGCGGTGAGGGTGGTCATAACGGCCTTCGCGACATCTCCAAGGCACTGGCAACAAAGGACTATTTGCGCGTGCGGGTAGGGGTGGGCAGGCCTCCGGGACGTATGGATACCGCTGATTTTGTGCTGCGGGATTTCGCAACGGCCGAGAAGAAGGAATTGCCGTTTCTGCTGGACGAGGCGGCTGACGCGGTGGAACTGCTGGTCAATGAGGGGCTGTTGGCGGCGCAGCAGAAGCATCATGCCGCAAGAACTTGAGCAAATCTTGAGGAAAGCCTGAGGAAAGCCTGATGATTCGAGGCGCCCTTAGCCCTACCAAACTGTCGGCGCCCGGAGGTAGTGTGCATGGTACGCAGGTAAGCGGTGGGGGACTGTCGCGGATGTTGTAGCGAAGGATGCGAATGTCGGCGGAGTTGCTAAACAGAGGCGGTGGAGGCGCAGCGAGGGCTGCGGCTCCGGACCTTGTGGGCGGTCCATCCGATCGGCAAACATGGTCACTGCTGGCCAGGAGCCAGGATCTCTCCCGGGCCACCAAGCACCTCGAGTCCCCGGAATCGTACGGCGTGGTGCTCACGGGCGAACGGGGAATTGGCAAGTCGGGCTTGGCCCGGGCAGTAATTTCTTCCCTTGGCCCCAAAATCCATAGCCTGCAATTGCGCAACACGGTTGCCAATGGCCAGACTCCTTACGGGTGCCTCGGATTCCTCTTGGCGAGGCTGCCGTCCGAGGCCGTCAGTTCGCCCACGGGCATTCTCCACGCGATTACGTCCCTGATCCGTGCAGAAGCTGCGGGCCGCCAGACTGTCTTCATCGTGGACAATGCTGGCGGTATGGATCCCATGAGTACAGGCGTGCTGCTGAATCTGATGGCCACTGGAACGGCAAAGGTGATCGCCACTGTTCAACGCTCCAGCGATCTCCCCGCTGATTTTCATCGGCTTGTGCTTGAGGAGCAACTGGGCGAAGTCCACCTGAATACGCTCAGCGAAGAACAGACGAAGCAGGTTCTCGGTTCGGTACTGGGCCACTATGTCTCCTCCACGCTGGTGGGCTCACTCCACTCCGCCGTCGGTGGGAATCCGATGCTCCTGCACGCGCTGTTGGATGAGCAACGCCATTCCGGCAACCTCGTCCTGAACGATTCCGTGTGGACGCTCAGGGACCGTATCAAGCTTGAAGGCGCCACGGTTGTGGAGGACTTTGTCCGTTCCAGGTTGGCGCGCGAACCGCAGGCCAACCGGACCGTCGTCGAGGTCCTGGCCTGCGCGCAGCGCGCGACACTGGTGGATCTGGCTGCAATCTTTGGCACAGAAGTGCTTGTGGAGATGGAGGAATCCGGGCTGCTCACCGTTGACCGGAACGGCGAGCACTGGGTTTCCCTTCGCGACGCTTACGTCGGTGAGGTTGTCCGGGGCTGGCTGAGTACGCGGCGGCGTCGCGAGCTGAGGTTGATGCTTCTTGGACCCAAGGAGCCGGAGCTGGGTGGGTTGGCTCCACAGGATCTGCTGAGCTACGCCGCCTGGATGCACGCCTGTGAGGACGAACCGTCTCCGTCGCCAGCACATGCTCTGGCAGCAGGACGGGCTGCCCTGGATGATTACGATCCCAACTTTGCCATCCAATGTACGCTGTCACTGGATCCCAAGGACCCCGAGTGGGTGGCGGGGCAGCGACTGAAGTCAGCTGCCTACCTCATGCTGGATCTGCCCCTGCACGCTGCCCAGGCCTTGGATGAGGTGTCAGAGGCGCACATTGCAGCTTTGGACCCCATGGAGTTTGCCGAAGTAACAGCTGCGAAATGCCAGGCCATGACATGGATTGACGGCCGTTCGGCAATGGTGCCCGGCGTGATCACGGCGGCAAGTGAAACCTTGGAGGCCATGGTTTCGAATCCGGAGGCCTACGCGCCGGAGCTGATCACGCGGGCCCGGAACAGGCTCCTTCTTTGCAACTACGAATACCAGGCCTATATGGGCGAGTACGCAGCTGTGGCCGAGGACCTGGAAAAGGAACTGGTCAAGGACCCGGCCGATGACCGGGAACACTGGCTGAAGTCCGCGTTCTGCCTCATGGAAACCCGATGCGTGATGGGCCGGGAACTGGAAGCGCAGCAACTGGCACGTACCGTGTCCCGGCAGCTGGGGAACAATGACAGGCCGGCGCAGTTGGAGGAGTCCTTCGCCCGGGAGGCTTTCGGAGTGCTGTTGCTCTCCGGACAATGGCGGAAATGCATCGAGCTCATGCGGCGGACGCCCTCCACACCTTCGCGCCTGCAGTATCGCGGTGCAATCACCGAACTGGGCGTGGGCCTTGCCTACGCCTACGCCGGAAAGCCCTCCAGCGCGATCGAACCGTTGCGCTCCGACGCCGCCCAGCTTGAGCTTCGCCCGGCCATGAACATGGTCAAGGTTGCCTACGCTGCTACCGCCTTTGCCTATGCACAGCTGGGCAATTCACTCGAAGCCGGACGGTACCTTGACCTGTACCGCACTTGCCGGGGTGTTGGGACATATTTCTCCGAGTCCGTTGCCGAGTTCTGCGCTGAAATGGCAGGGCGATGGATGGGGGACCCGGACGTCAAGCCGCGGCTGCTGGCCAGGGTCCAGCAGGACATCGACAAGCGTCGCTTTACAACGGCCGGGATTTGCCTTTTTGGCGCCACAGTGGAGGGCACGGACGCCGAGTACAAATTGCTGGAGGAAATTGCCGAGAACCGTCAAGGCCCTTTGGCGCAGATCGCCCGCGACCTTGCCCGCGGATCCCTGAAACGGAGTTCGCGTTCTCTCCTGGCTGCCGCCGACGCCGCAGCTGCACTGGATTTGTTGGTGGTGGAAGCCAGGTGCGTGGCCATGGCCTTGGACTTTGCCCGCAATGCCGGTGAAACCACGGCTGCCCGGACCGCGCAGCTTAGGCTTGAGCGTCTGGAACAATCGGTCTCGGCGTTGCCGATCCAACCACGAAGCGACGCACCGGTGTTGACCGAGCGTGAACGGCAAATTGCCAAACTGGCCGGAAAGGGTGTCAGCAATCGTGAAATCGCTATGGATATTGGGGTGTCTGTGCGGACCGTTGAAGGACACCTGTACCAAGTATTTACCAAGCTCGGCGTCTCATCGCGAGGCGAGCTCAATGGTCTCCTGTGAGTTGAGGAGTGTAGTTTCCGTCAACCGGGTGCGTGCCCATGCAGGCTGAGTTCCTTGTTGGCCGGGACGCGGAGTTGGACCTGGCGACTGAAATATTGAGGCAGGAGGGGGCGGGCGCCGTCCTGCTCCTTGCCGACCCCGGCATCGGTAAAACGGCCATGGCCGAAGAGATCGCCGCCCGCTTGGCCGGCGAAATGGTGGTGATGCGGATCCATGGCAGCCCCGCCCTGTCCGCTGTTCCTTTCGGTGTCCTGGCGCCGTATCTCCTGGACCTGCCTGTGGAACAGGCCACGTCGCCAGTGGCTATCCTCCGCGAGTTTTGGTCCCAGTTCGAGAAAAGGCGCGGAAGCGAAGGTGCAAGGCTCCTTTTGGTAGTGGACGACGCCCATGACCTCGATGAGGCCAGCAGCCAGATTCTGGCCGAGTTGGTGACGGCTGGCTGGGCGCGGCTCGTGGCTACCAGCAGGCCACGGCCCGGGTTGCCTCCTGCCCTGCTCCAGCTCTGGTACGACGGCTTGGCAGAGCGCTTCGAACTCCATCCCCTGGAAAAGGAAGAAGTGGCCGAGCTCGCAGGGAAAACCCTGGGTGGGTCGGTCATGGCAAGCACCACAGATGTTTTGCATTCTGTTTCGGAGGGCAACCCGCTGCTGCTCCGTTGCCTCCTGGAAGACTCAAAGGCTGACGGAAACCTGGTGCGCCGAAATGGCGTCTGGTTCCTCACGAGTGCCCTCTCCGGCGCCGGCGAGGGCCTCTCTGAAGTGGTTCGGAACAAAGTCCTGCGAACCAGCGAGGCTGAACGGGAGGCGATGTACATCATCGCCCTTTCCGAACCCGTGCCCGCCGCTGTACTCGACGCGCTTGTGGGCAGGGATACGCTGCGGTCGCTGATGGACAACAGGCTCGTGACTTCCAGTAATGGCGCCGGTAGCCCGGTGAAAATGTGGCACCCGATGTATGGTGAGGCGCTTCGCCACATCGTTTCGCCCGCCCGCAGCCTCCAGATCCGCCAGCGTATGGTCCAGCACCTGCCCGCGGAACCCTCCACGGCGGAGGGTCTGCTTCGAATGGTGAGTTGGGCGCTGGACTGTGGTGCCGACGTCGAGGACGAACAGTTGCTGCGGGCGGCGTTCCTCGCCGCAAAACTCCTGCAGAATCCGCTCGCGCTGCAGGCCGCTGCCAAGGTTCGCTCCGAAGCGCTGCGTCCCCGTGCCCGTGCCGTCATGGCAATGGTCAAATACAACGACGGCGACTACCGCAGCGCGGTGCAGCTGCTCGGGGAAGACGCAGGGTTCCTGGACGCCGATCCGTCCGGGCCCTTGGGTGCCGGACTGCTGTGGGGGGCTGCAAGGTCCGCAATGGGGGACAGCTCGGGTGACATCCTGGCGGACGCTCACTCGGCCGCTGACGCGCTAGTGGCGGGCCGCAACGCCCAGGACCCTGTGGTCCAGCAAATTCGCCGGCATGCTGCAGCTTTGGAATTGGCGGCGCTGGCCCATGACGGCCGCTATGGGGAGCTGCGCGAGGGACTTGCCACGTTCCAGGCCGGTCTTGCCGTGGACGAGCCGGATTTCGTCATGAACCAGCTTTTCCTGCTGGCCATGCAGTGCGAGTTGCTGATGGTGGAGGGCCAGGCGGTGCAGGCATTGGAGATGGGCAGGGAAGCGCTGGTGTTGCTGGATGAACACCATGACGACCTCCTGTACTTCACTGACTTCATCCTGGTCCGCTATGCCTTGGCCGGGTTGGAATCCGGTGACTGGGCGGCAGCCGAAGCCGCGCTGAACCGCTATGCCGCCAGATCCGCCATGGGGCTTATAACGTTCGGTGGCGACATCCAGGCGCTCAAAGGACTGTCCTTGCTCCGGCAGGGACGTTTGGAACAAGCCAGCGCTGTGCTGACGCCCGCGGTGGAGGCCCTCCGTGTGAAGGACCCGCAGAGGTTGCGCCGTCTGGGCAACGCGCTTGCGTTTTATGCTGCCGCCAGGTCAGGAAATAACGAACTGGCCCAACGCCTGTCCGTGGATAGGGTAGTGGTCCCGGCAGCCGGTGGCGCCTATGTTGAAGCCCTGGCTGAGATCTTTACCTTGGCTGCCAAGGAGCATTGGAATAAAGGAACAGGGCTGGAGAAGCTGCGGAGCCTCCCTGATTCCACGCATCTGCATCAACTTCCGGGCGTCCTGCTCCAGAACCTGGTCCTCAGGGCAGAGCTGGGGGACCAGCACGTAATGGACCCGATCCGGGAGACTGCCTCGTCAATGGCTGGGGCATGGGCAGGCGGCTGGCACATGCTGGCGACCGCCCAGGTGGACGGCGCCGGCGATGCTTTCGTTAACGCGGGCAATCTGCTGGCCGCTGGAGGCATGCCAGGGCCAGCGGCCACAGCTTTCGACAAGGCCGCCATCGCCTTTGATGCCGAGGGCAAGCGCCCGGAGGCGCGGCAGGCGGCCGTGCTGCGCGACGTCAGCGAGGCCAGCCTTGGGGACACACAGCTCCACGACCCCCACACCGAGGTAGACCGGTCCGTGCCCCTGACCCGGCGGGAGCAGGATATTGTGGCGCTGGCCGTTTCCGGACTCACTGACCGTCAGATCGCAGAGAAACTCATGGTCTCCGTCCGCACGGTGGAGGGCCACTTGTACCGCAGCTATGCCAAGCTGGGCATCCGCCGGCGCGAGGACCTTGGGGCTGCTGTCCGCAATTGACGCACGGCAATTTGAGTAGCCTCCGACGCCCGCAAGCACCACGTGGACGCGGTATTTCACCCATTACCACCAATCAATGGAGTAACCCGGGCCTTATCCCCGGCGGGACCAAGTAGTGCCCCTCCAAGGTACTGAGTACAACAGAGTATCGGGGCCTGGAAACCGCCCTACTAATCGAGTACCGATTACTGGTGTTCTGATTTCCGGCACGCGGTTAACTGATCTTGGAAGGAAGGAAAGCCCCAAGCATCCCCCGAATTCCATATCGAAATACCGCATCGGTGGTCTCTTTTAGCCGGTGCTCCGGCCGTCGAGAGGCGGTCCGGCCCTGGACGAAGCCGGCGGCGACAGAGTCTTCTGAGACCGAGACTCTCCCCCCAGCCGTCGCCGGCTTCTAGGCCAGGGATCCCGCAAACTCGCGGAAGTCTAAATTCTCCCGGACCAAGGGACTGCTGCTATTGGAGTGCGCATGTTGCCGGACCCCTGGCTGGACCAAGACACTGTCACAGTCGGGCTGAGGCCGCCAACATTCCCGGACCGGAAGCAGATCCTGGATCTGATCCTTTCGGCAGTACCATCTCCTTCCAGCAACGGCATAGTTGTGACCGGCGACAGGGGATCTGGAAAGAGCCATTTGTTGCTCTCCATCAAAGCAGGACTCCCGGACTCCGTGGACGTTCGCACATTCGCCGGCAAACCGGAACTCCAGACAACCGTCTATGGTGCTTTGAGCGCACCAGTAGAGCCCTCCGGCGAACAAACGGCCCTCCCTGGACTTCATGTCCTGCGGGCGCTCACCCAAAGCCTGGGTCCAGCGGAATACCTGTACACACCACCGTTTGCACGGCGTCGAGGCAAGCGTAACCCTGAGCCTAAACGGCCTCCACTGGTCCTCCTCGTGGACGACATCCACTTCGTTGATCCTGCATCCTTGGCGGTTTTGTTGCAGCTGATGCCGGGATTCGGAGCCACCTTGGTGGCGACGGCGGACAGCCGCCGCCCGCTTCCGCCGGATCTGTACCAGTTGTGGGAAGAAGGATTTCTCGAGCAGTACTTCCTGGCTCCCTTTACGTTCAGCGAGGCGCAGGCCCTGTCCGAGGACGTACTGGGCGGAAAGGTTCAAAGGCGCGCCAGCAGTCTTCTGGCGGCGATGTGCGGATTCAACGTAGGACTCCTTTGCCTCGCCATCAAGGATGCACGCAACGCCCACCTCCTGGTGGAGCGCGACGGTTACTGGACCATGGACGTACGGGCACATTGCCAATGGCCAGGGGTGGTTGAGCATGTCCGGGCCGACATCTCCCAGCATGCTGCGGAAGAACTGAAGGCGTTGGAGGTTATTGCGCTCGCCGAGCCCCTGGCCTTGGATGTTGTTGAGCACCACTTCGGCCAGAAAGCCGTGGAACACCTTCTTGACTCACACGACATCCGGGTGCTGCCTGGAAGGCCACCGCTTGTCCGTACGAGTTCATGGCTGAGGGGCGAGGGCATCCGGCTGTCCGTTCCCCACTCGCGCAGCACGGCCCTCCGGCTTGGCATCGAGGAGCCGGGACTCACGGCGGATTCTGCACCCGCAATGCTGAGGTGGATGACCTGGACGCTCGATTGCGGGCTGAGCCTCTCCGACGAACTCATCCTCGCCGCAGCGCCTGCGGCTGATAAACCGTCCACCGCTGAGTTGGCCATCCGGGCTTCCGTGGGCATCAACGGTTCAAGTCACCGGAATGAAGCCAGGATGCTCCGTGCCCGGGCACTCATTGCCGAAGGACAGCTCAAAGAAGCAGCACCGGAGTTGCGTGAACTGGTGGGCGCAGGAGTGCAGGCGGAGGTGCAGGCCGAGGCTGCTTCCCGGTTGATGGGCCTCAGCCTGTTGGGAGCGGCCTCACCCATGCCGCCAAAGCCCGACGGCGGGTCGCAAGGGCTGGAGGAACCCTCAGATCCAGCCTCCCGGGTCATGTGGAATGTCCATGAGGCCGAACAGCTCCTGCTGTCCGGTGACGCTCCACAAGCGTTGGAAAAGTCTTCCGCTGCCTTGGCCGCCATCAATGCCGATCCGGCGCTGGAAATGTTCCGGCCAGGGGTCCTCCTCCGCCACGTTTTCCACCTGCGACACAACCTGTCATGGAGCCAGGTGGACGCCCTCCTGGATTGCCCGTGGGCCTACGCGGTACCAGCGCACCTGGCCTGGTGCCTGGAAGTAGCGCGGGGATATGCGCAGCTCAGCCAGGGCCTTCCCCGGCCCGCCTTGCGAACGCTGGAACCAGTTGTGGCTGAACTGCACGACGCCGGCCTGCCGCCGGTTCTTCAGCTGGCATCGGCAATGCTGGCGTACTCCGCTGCGCTGTGCGGTGATTCGGAGCAGGCCATGGCAAGGGTGCAGCAGAGCTTGGTGGCGGGAAAGGACGCAGCCAGTGAAACCCCCGCCAGCCCAGCCCACAACAGTCCCGCCCACGCCGGCCCAACTCGTGAAGGCCTGTCTGATCAAGGTCTGTTGCCCCAGCTGAGCGCCCTGTTCGTGGCGGCTGCGCAGGATAAGGTTTCGCGCAAACCGAGCCACTTGTTTGCGGTAGCCGAGGCATTCCATGACCAGCAAAGTCCTTTGATGGAAGCCGAGGCGTTGACCCTCATGACGCTCAACGCAAGCAAGTCCGCCGTCGAGGACCTCGTGGTGCAGCGCCGCCTTGGTGAGCTTGCCGCCTCGTTGCAGGGGGCCCGGGCGGCGGCGATGGGAACCTTCGCATCGGCTTTGCTGGGTAATGATCCCAAGCTGCTTGAGTCCGCCGGCAAGAGTCTCTCTGCAGACCGGCAATTCGCAGAGGCGGCCCTCTGTTACGCCCGGGCGGCCAGCGGCTACGAAGCAAGGACCCGCAGTGCGGCTAGCCGCCGCGCCTGGACCTTGATGGAGCGGCTGCACGGGGCTTTCGACAGCGACGTTGCTCCGCCACTGGGATGGCTGCCCGGTACTGCAGGGCACTGAAGTACCGCAAGCCACTGACGTGCTGTACGGCACATCTCCGGGGACGTCGGGCCGTGGGATAATTGAGTGTCCCCGAAGGATTTCCAAGGAGTGCCCCTTGACAGTCGTATCAACTCCCGCCTCATTGCAGCAGTCCGTGGTTCCTGCCATGGACAATGCGGAGGTGTTGCGGATCCGGAACGACTTCCCCGTCCTGGACCAACTGGTCAACGGCAAGCCGTTGATCTATCTCGATTCCGGGGCCACGTCCCAGAACCCCTTGAGCGTGATCGAGGCCGAGCAGGAGTTCTACGAGCAACGCAACGCCGCAGTACACCGTGGTGCACACCAACTTGCGGTGAGCGCGACTGAGGCCTTTGAGGATGCCCGCCAGACGGTGGCGGACTTTATCGGCGCCCAGTACGAGGAAACCGTGTGGACGTCCAACGCCACAGAGGGCCTGAACCTCATTAGCTACGCTCTGTCCAACGCCGCTTTGTGGGCTGCGCAGGGCCGTGGCAGCTCAGCGTTGAAGGAGCTGGGGATCGGCCCCGGCGACGAAATCGTGGTCACGGAGATGGAGCACCACGCCAACCTGATCCCGTGGCAAGAGCTCGCCTTCCGGACCGGAGCCACACTCAAATACATTCCCATCACCGATGATGGCACCCTTCGCCTGGACGCCGCAGCAGAGATCGTGGGGGAGCGCACCCGCCTGCTGGCTTTCACCCACGCCTCCAACGTTCTGGGCACCATCAACCCCGTTGCCGAACTCGTGGCTCTCGCCCGACGTGCGGGGGCGTTGGTGGTCCTGGATGCTTGCCAGTCAGTGCCTCACATGCCCATTGACGTCAAGGACCTGGACGTCGACTTCGCTGTGTTCTCGGGCCATAAGATGTTGGCCCCCACGGGCGTCGGCGTCTTGTACGGCAAGCAGGAACTCCTGGATGTCCTTCCGCCGTTCCTCACAGGTGGTTCCATGATCACTACTGTCACCATGGAGCGCGCCGAATATTTGCCTGCCCCCCAGCGCTTCGAAGCCGGAACCCAGCGCATCTCCCAGGCGGTTGCCCTTGCCACTGCCATGAACTACTTGTCCGAAACCGGGATCGACCGCATCCATGGTTGGGAAGCCACGTTGGGTCAGCGCCTGGTCAAGGGACTTGAGGGCATCGACGGCATCCGCGTGGTGGGCCCTGCTTCTGGTGCGGAACGCATCGGACTGGCTGCTTTCGACGTCGCCGGTGTCCATGCGCACGACGTCGGCCAGTTCCTTGACGATCGCGGCATCGCCGTTCGCGTCGGCCACCATTGCGCCCAGCCACTGCACCGCCGCTTGGGGCTGACTGCTACTACCCGGGCAAGTACGTACCTTTACAACACCACGGACGACGTCGATGCCTTCCTTGACGCCGTGTCTGGCGTTCGGGCCTATTTCCAGGCCTGACCCACGCGGCCGAACTGCAGCCGCTCCCCACACACTTCCACGAACGGGTAACCAGCACCATGAGTCTTGACCAGCTGTACCAGCAGATCATCCTGGACCACTCCAAGCAGCGGCACGGCAGCGGGCTCGCGGGCACAGAAGTCCCAACGGGCACGTCAACCGGGCAATCCCATCAACTCAACCCGGTCTGCGGGGACGAGGTAACGCTCCGACTGGCTGTCGCCGATGGAACGGTCAGGCAGATCAGCTGGGACGGTGAAGGCTGTTCCATCTCCATGGCGTCGGCTTCAGTGTTGACCGACCTCGGCGAGGGAATGTCGGTAGAGGAATTGCACGCCGTGATCGATAACTTCCGTGAGGTCCTCCGCTCGCGTGGAAAGGTGCAGGCGGATCCAGAGATTCTGGGAGACGCTGCCGCGTTCGAAGGTGTGGCCCGCTACGCCGCCCGGGTTAAATGCGCCATGATTTCGTGGGTTGCTGCGGAGGACGCGCTGAACCAGGCGACGGCCTAGCAGCCCATCGAGCAGGGCGGAGCAGCCCCGCGCTAGGCGCGGCTGAAGACGTCAGGTACGCCGTCGCCGTCGTCGTCCCGTTGTTCTTCTGCCTGAACCAGACGGTACCGCCGGTTCCGGGCCCTGAGCACGACGGCGGCCAGCAGCGCCGCGATCAGGGAACCTGAGAGGATGGCCACCTTGGCGTGGTCATTGTGTGCAGATCCGGCGCCGAAGCTCAGCTCGCCGATCAACAGGGAGACGGTGAACCCGATTCCGGCAAGCAGTGCCAACCCAAAGAGGTCGATCCACGCAATGCTGGAATCCAGGCTCGCACGGGTGGTTTTGGTCACCAGGAACGTGGTACCGAAGACGCCTACGGCCTTGCCTATTACCAACGCCGCAACAATTCCCACGGCCACCGGATCACTGAGCGCGGCCCGCATGCCGTCGAACCCGCCCAGCGCCACCCCTGCGGAGAAAAACGCGAAGACAGGCACGGCGAATCCCGCGGAGAATGGGCGCAGCCGGTGCTCGAAGTGCTCAGCGAGCCCTTCCTCCGGCTCACCCTTTTTCCCGCTGTTGAAGACCGGAACCGCAAAGCCCAGCAGCACCCCGGCCACGGTGGCATGGATGCCGGAGGCATGGACGAAGCCCCATGTGGCCAGGGCCAAGGGGAGCAGGATGTACCAACTGCGGATCCGCTTCTGGACCAGGAACGTGAAAAGGGCCAGCGGCACCAGCGCGGCCAGGAGCATGAGGGGCTGGATCCCGGTGGAGTAGAAGAAAGCGATGATGCCGATGGCGATGAGGTCGTCCACTACCGCGAGAGTCAGCAGGAAAGTCCGGAGCGCGGCGGGAAGGTGTGTGTTGATAACGGCAAGCACGGCCAGGGCGAATGCGATGTCCGTAGCCGTGGGAATGGCCCAGCCTTTGAGCGTCTCCGAGGCGGAGCCGAGGTTGAAGAGGACGTAGATCAGGGCAGGAATAACAACTCCACCAACGGCGGCGGCCACCGGTACAACGGCGCGGGCCGGTTTCCGGAGTTCCCCGGCAACGAACTCCCGTTTGAGTTCAAGGCCTGCGAGGAAGAAGAATACAGCCAGCAGGCCGTCGGAGGCCCAATGCCCGACGCTGAGCTGCAGGTGCCAGGGTTCGTAGCCTATTTTGAGGTCGCGTAATGCGAAGTAACCGTCAGCGGCGGGGGAGTTTGCCCAAATCAGCGCAATGACGGTGGCGGCCAGAAGGAGAGCGCCGCCCACGGTCTCTGTTCGAAGGATCGAGAGGATCCGGCGGTACTCGGGGTAGCTGGAGCGGCTGAAAACAATGGTGGTCAGGGGTTGTTTGGCCACGGTGGCTCCTGTGGGTCGAGTAGTCAAGGGCAGGCATCGCAAAGACACCGCCGACCAGACTTCCCGGCACACCAAAGTCCATTCTACCCAAGTGAGTCGCAGCAGTGCGCGCTATGAGCTCTCAAAACGCGCACTGCTGCGACTTACTTGGGCGAAACTTAGGCGAGAAGCCCCGTGATCCCGATGACCGCCGTCGCTAGTCCCAGCACCATGGAAATGGACACCAGGACCACGTGGACGGTCAGGAACCTTGTGGCCTTCCCGGCAGCGTCGCGGGCCCGGGGGTCCTTCATGACGCGCTTCAGGAACTGCGGCCATACAACCAGGGACCATACGCCGGCAACGATCAGGACCCAGCCCAGAATGGCGGGGAGCTGCATGCTAGTGGCTTTCGAGCCAGGCCTGCGCCTGCTGGGACTGGATGTTCAGGGCCTTGCCAACCATCGGTTCAGCAGCATCGGCAATCTTGCCGCCGAGGAATGGAACCGACGAGGAAACGTTGCCCTCGAGCTCGATCCGGGTGTTCGCGCCTTCAGCCACGAGGCGCTGGACGGCCGTGACGTCAAGCGGAGCGCCGGAGACCTTCAAGGCAATCTTGCTGGCGCGGGAGCCGTCTGCTGCGGGCGCCTCCCACTGCTCGGTCTGCGTAACGGTCAGGCGCTCGCCCACGAACTTGCGGGCAATATCCGGCAGACGGGTAGTGGGCAGAGTACGAACCGTGGTGGTGCTGAAAGCGCCAGCAGGGTCGCCGTCGATCGTGAACGATTCCAGGGAGCCGCCCACCAGTTCGCTCGTGTGACGCAGAAAGTCTTCGTCGACAAAGACGGCCGCTACTCGGTCAACGCTGTGCGGCAGGGTGGTGGATGCACTCAGGGCCATGGGTCCTCCGTGGATATGTTGGTGGTGAAGCTCTTCTAGCTCCCAACATCCTACGGGGTGTCCGTGGCCACAGCGGAAATGTCCCAGCCATCAACGGGCCCTGAGGGAGGGGTAGGCTGGAATGACCCGGCATTCGTTCGAATTTCCGGGCATTTGTGTTGCCTGCCCTTGGACCCACCCTAGGAGTTTCAGCCATGAGCCTCAACGGTCTGCGCCGCGCACTGGCGGAGGACAAGACTTTTGCGCGCGTCCGAACTGAGGCTCAGCGGGCCTTTTCGGCCCGGAGCACCGACTACCAGATCAGCGCCCCTACCGGTATGCGGGCAGTTCTCCTTGCAGAAATGGCCGATGGCCTTGCTGCCCAAGGAGCCGACGCCGCGAACGCCCCTGTTGTGCTGGCAGTCACCGCCACCGGGCGTGAGGCCGAGGACCTGACAGCGGCACTCGCCTCCTATCTCCCCGCGGACTCGGTGGCTACTTTCCCCAGTTGGGAAACCCTCCCGCACGAGCGGCTCTCGCCGCGTTCGGACACCGTAGGTCGCAGGCTCTCCGTCCTGCGCCGCCTGACCCACCCTGAAACCTCGACGGCGGCACCCTTGCGTGTGGTGGTTGCTCCGGTTCGCGCCGTTGTCCAGCCGATTGTTGCCGGTTTGGGCGACCTCGTTCCCGTAACGCTGCAGGTAGGGCAGGAACGCTCGTTCACCGATGTTGTCCGGGCCCTCTCCGACGCCGCCTATGCCCGGGTTGACATGGTGACGCACCGAGGTGAATTCGCGGTTCGCGGCGGCATCCTGGATGTTTTCCCTCCCACGGAGGACCATCCCATCCGTGTGGAGTTCTTCGGCGATGAAGTTGACCAAATGCGGTGGTTCGCTGTGGCCGACCAGCGTTCGCTGTCCGCTCCCGGGATCCACCACCCCACGGAACTGCACGCCCCGCCGTGCCGTGAAATCCTGATCACGCCCTCCGTCATGTCCCGTGCTGCCAAGCTCAAAGCCGATATGCCGGCGGCGGCTGACATGCTGGAGAAGATCGCGGGTGGCATCGCCGTTGAAGGTATGGAGTCCTTGGCTCCGGTCCTGGTGGATGCCATGGTCCCGTTCGTGGACCAGCTTCCGGCCGGGTCCTTGAGCGTGGTCATCGAACCGGAAAAGGTGCGCACCCGCGCGCACGACCTCGCTGCTACCAACGAAGAGTTCCTGGAAGCTGCTTGGTCAACGGCGTCCGACGGCGGTTCCGCGCCCCTTGATCTGTCGTCCCAGGCATCCACTGACTTGCACGCCGCGAGCTTCCGTTCCCTGACAGACACCCGATCCGCCGCGTTGGAACACGGAGTGTCCTGGTGGTCCATCACCTCGCTCGCAACGGACGAGGACTTGGTGTTGGACATCGACGTCCTGAACCTCCATGCCCGGGAGCCGCGGGGTTACCAAGGCGAGGTCGCGGAAATGTTGGACTTCATTGGCTCCCGTGTCCGGGAGCAGTGGCGCTTGGTTGTTGTTACGGACGGACCGGGACCGGCCCAGCGCCTGGTTGAGCTGTTCCACGACGCCGACATCCCCTGTGCACGCGTGGACTCGCTGGATAAGGATCCGCAGCCGGGCATCATCGAGGTGACCACCGCCGCCGTCGGGCGTGGTTTTGTCCTTGACGGCCTCAAACTCGGCCTTTTGACTGAAGCGGACCTGCTGGGCCGCGCCACCGCCAGTTCCACCAAGGACATGCGGCGCATGCCGTCCAAGCGGCGGAATGCCGTGGACCCCTTGCAATTGCACGCAGGTGACTTTGTGGTTCATGAGCAGCACGGAATCGGGCGGTTCGTGGAGCTCATTCAGCGCAAGGTGACCGGTACGTCGTCCTCCGACGCGGGGCTGCGTGAATACTTGGTGCTGGAGTACGCAGCATCCAAGCGCGGTGCTCCGGGCGACCGCTTGTTTGTCCCCACGGACCAGCTGGATCAGGTCACACGCTACGTTGGCGGGGATGCCCCTGCGTTGAGCAAGATGGGCGGTGCCGACTGGGCCAGCACCAAGTCCAAGGCACGCAAGGCCGTCAAGGAGATCGCCGGAGAGCTGATCCGGCTGTACTCCGCCCGGATGGCCTCCCGCGGCCACGCCTTCGCACCGGACACTCCGTGGCAGCGTGAGCTCGAGGAAGCCTTCCCGTATGTGGAGACCCCCGACCAATTGACCACCATCAACGAAGTCAAAGCGGACATGGAGCGGGAAATCCCGATGGACCGCCTCGTTTCCGGCGACGTCGGCTACGGCAAGACCGAGATTGCAGTCCGAGCGGCCTTCAAAGCTGTCCAGGACGGCAAGCAGGTAGCGGTCCTGGTGCCCACCACGCTGTTGGCCCAGCAGCACTACGAGACCTTCACCGAGCGTTTCTCCGGATTCCCGCTGCGGGTGAAACCCCTTTCGCGGTTCCAAAGCGGCAAGGAAGCAAAAGAAACCGCCGAGGGCGTTAAAAGCGGCGCGGTCGATGTTGTGATCGGTACTCACCGGCTTCTGTCCAAGGACTTTGAGTTCAAGGACCTGGGGTTGGTGATCGTGGATGAAGAGCAGCGCTTCGGTGTGGAACACAAGGAAGCACTGAAGAAGATGCGCACCAACGTGGACGTGCTGGCTATGAGCGCCACGCCGATTCCGCGTACCTTGGAAATGTCCCTGACGGGTATCCGCGAGACGTCCACGCTGGCAACCCCGCCGGAGGAACGCCACCCGGTACTCACCTATGTGGGTCCCTTCACCAACAAGCAGACGTCAGCGGCCATTCGTCGTGAGCTGATGCGCGAAGGGCAGGTGTTCTTCGTGCACAACCGCGTGTCCTCGATTGAACGAATTGCCGCACAGATCCGCGAGCTGGTCCCCGAGGCCAGGGTGGAAGTGGCGCACGGCCAGATGTCCGAGAGCCGCCTTGAGAAGATCATTGTGGACTTCTGGGAGAAACGGTTCGACGTCCTGGTCTGCACCACCATCATTGAAACCGGGCTGGACATCTCCAACGCCAACACCCTGATTGTGGACGGCGCCGACAAGTACGGACTTTCGCAGCTCCACCAGCTCCGCGGCCGCGTTGGTCGTGGCCGTGAACGTGCCTACGCCTACTTCCTCTATCCTTCGGAAAAGCCCTTGGGCGAGGTGGCCCTGGAGCGGCTCAAAGCTGTGGCGGCGCACAACGAGCTCGGCGCCGGCATGCAGTTGGCTATGAAAGACCTCGAAATCCGTGGTGCCGGCAACCTGCTGGGCGGTGAGCAATCCGGACATATCCAGGGAGTGGGCTTCGACCTTTACATCCGGCTCGTGGGCGAGGCTGTTGCCGAGTACCGCGGCGAGGCCGAGGAAAAGGCAGCCGAGATGAAGATCGAGCTGCCCGTCAACGCCCACTTGCCGCATGATTATGTGCCGGGTGAGAGGTTGCGCCTGGAGGCCTACCGGAAGCTGGCCGCGGCGGTGACCACCGAGGCCATTGATGAGGTCCTCGCCGAACTCGTGGACCGCTACGGTGAGCCGCCGCTGCCCGCGCAGAACCTCATCGCCGTGGCCCGCTTCCGGGTGGGGGCCCGCGAGGCCGGCCTGTCCGACGTCGCGCTCCAAGGCAACTTCATCCGCTTCTCGCCGGCGCAATTGCCCGAGTCCAAAACCATGCGCCTGAACCGCATGTACCCCGGTTCCCAGGTCAAGCCTGCGTTGGATGCTGTGCTGATCCCCAAGCCCAAAACGGCCAGGATCGGTGGCCGTGATCTGCAGGACGCCGAGATCCTCCAGTGGGCCAACAACGTGATCGAAGCGATCTTCTCAGATGTACCCGTAAAGGCAGGCTAAGCGAATGATGGGAGGACACCACGCCGCGTCGGGAGCCGCGGCGTGGATTGCCATTGCCTCGACCGGCCCCTACGCCTTGGGCTGGTATCCGCTGGACTCCACCGGCATCCTGATCGGAGCCATGGCGACGGCGGGCACCGCCTTGGTGTGCGACTGGGACCACCGGCACAGCACCATTGCGAATTCGCTGCCGCCGCTTTCGAATGTCATTGCAGTGGGAATCGAGAAAGCCAGCGGAGGGCACCGGCAAGGCACACACTCGCTGTTGGGAGCCTCGGCCTTTGTAGTGCTGGCAGCCATGGCAGCTCAATTTCAGATGATCACACCGGCAGGGAAGCTCTCTGTTGGCGCTGGTTTGCTGTGTATGTTCATGATCAACCTGGCAGCTAAGGCTTTGAACCTGTTTCCGAAGTCCGGCTGGATCACCAACTGGCTGTTCGCTGTGCTGATGGCTGGCCTGGTTACCTGGTTTGCACCGGATCAATGGGGTTGGTTGCCGCTGTCAATGCTGACGGGCGTCGTGGTCCACATTGTGGGGGACATGATTACGGTCGGCGGTGTGCCTTTGCTGTGGCCAATCGTGATCAAGCCACCTAAATTCCTGCGGAAATCGCTGATCAGTGGCATCTGGCGGGCCAACGGTGCTTTCTCCATTCCCTTGCTGGGCAAGGCAGGCTCCCGGCGGGAGTGGCTGGTCCTGATACCCGTCAGTGGATACGCCATGGTGGGAATGGGGGCAGCGGGTTGGGCTCTGGCCCAGCAACATTGGCCCGGAGTGCTTGCGGCATTCGGCGGTGTGATCCAGGCCCCTTGATCGGGATGCCAAGTTGGCGTCATGTCTCGCGGCCTGTGCCCACTCCCTTTACGAGAAAACGAACTTTTGCGTTTTCACGTATACGGAGGTTCAGATGGCTGTGCTCCACTCACGCAGTATGCACGTCGGCAGCAGGGGAAGCCTTCGGGCACTGCGACATGTGGATTCTCTGCGTCGCTCCCTGGTTGATCTTGAAGTCATAATTCCGGCCTACAATGAGGCCGGACGGATTCCCAATACCCTGCTGCAAGCCGTCGATTTCCTGGCAAGTCAGCCCTGGTCGTCTCGAATCGTGGTGGTGGATAACGCCAGCGTTGACGAGACCGGGGCTGTAGTCCGCCGTATTTCGCGCGAGACAGGAAGCCGTGAGACCGGGAGCACCGTCCCGATTTCCGTGATCGGGTGTTCGCGTCGCGGCAAGGGGGCAGCTGTCCGCCGGGGCCTCCTCAGCGGTACGTCACGTTTCACCGGATTCTTTGATGCCGATCTGGCCACACCCTTGGATACGCTGACTGCTGCCATGTCCCACCTCGAAGAGGGTGCTGCAGCAGTTATTGCCTCGCGCCACGCGCCGGGTTCCACCCTGGTTCGTCCGCAACAACTGGGACGCCGCGTCGGCGGTACTGCTTTCCGCGCACTAACTAAGTCCAAAGTGAAGGGCATCTTCGATACCCAGTGCGGCTTCAAATTTTTTGAGCGGTCCTCGCTGACGGCTGCCATGGTCCAATGCCGCGCGACGGGATTCGCCTTTGATGTGGAGCTGCTTCTGAGGCTGCAACACCAAGGGGCCCGAATCATCGAACTGCCTGTCGCCTGGACTGACGGAGAATCGTCAACCTTCCGGCCATTCCACGACGGAATCGCCAGTTTTGCCTCCGTGCTTCAACTAGAGAAATCGATCCTATGACCAGTGCTTTCCCAATGTCGCCGACACATCTTGCTGGAAAGCACGTACTTATCCTGAACTGGCGTGACGTCGGCCATTCACAGGCCGGGGGCGCCGAGCAATATATGCACGAGATTTCCCGCAGGTGGATAGAGGCCGGGGCTGAAGTCACGTGGTTTACCGGACGTGAAGCGAACCAGGCTGCGGAGGACGTCATCGACGGCATCCGGATACTTCGCGCTGGCGGTCCCTTGGCAATCTATGCCCACGCCGCGCTCAAGCTCGTGCGAACAGGCAGTCTTTACGATGCTGTGGTGGATTGCCAGAACGGAATCCCGTTCTTCTCGCCGCTCTTCATGCCGGGCAGGACGCCGATCATTCAACTGATCCATCACGTTCACCAAGAGCAATTCAGCAGCAGGTTCTCTCCGCCCTTGGCTGCCCTCGGTCGTTTCCTGGAAAGCCGCGGCGCAAAAGCTGTCTATGGCCAGCGTGCCATTGTTGCCGTATCACCCTCCACACGGTTGGAACTTCGCAGGCTCGGGTTTTCCGGTCCTATACACGTAGTACCCAATGGCACCATCGACGTCCCGGCCGAGGTTGGGCCCAGGGCGCCTGAGCCCACCATTACGGTGGTCAGCCGCTTGGTGCCGCACAAACGACTGGACTTGCTGCTGGGCCAGATTGCCGTTGCAGCCTCCCGTATCCCTAATCTGCGCCTGGAAATCGTGGGCGATGGGCCCGAAAGGGGCCGCCTTCAGCAACTCGCGATGGACCTGGGGCTGAGCCACGTTGTGACTTTCCACGGCTATCAGCCCAACGAGGTCCGCAACAGGCTGCTGAACCGGGCATGGCTTACTACTTCCACGTCGGCGTCCGAGGGCTGGGGATGTTCAGTCATCGAGGCAGCGGCTTGGGGCGTTCCCTGCCTTGCATTGCGTGTTCCAGGCATCCGCGATTCCGTAGTGGACGGCAGCACAGGATGGTTGGTGGATACAGCCAAGGAATTCGGGAGCGCCATGGTTGCCGCCTTGGAGGCGTTGGCTGCCCATGAGGCATCGCAGGAGTTCTCTGCACAATGCCAGGAGTGGGCACGTTGCTTTACGTGGGAGCGGAGTTCGGCGCTTCTGGCTGGTGTTGTCCTTGAAGAGACGCAAAGCCTGGAAGCCACCGGTGGACGCAGTTCCCGCTCCGATATGTCCACACTGGTTCGTTTCGAACTACCGCCAGGCACCGATCTCCGGGCCATACTGCGTCCCACCGATGAAGTGTGGGAGGGCGACGGCCAAGCCTCGGTACTGATGAAAGGCCGCGATGAGTTCGAAGCCTTCGCGGTTTTGAAGCAGATCGGAGTTGACTCGGCAGAGTTGCAACCGGCCGGACGAAGCGTCCTGCTGGCCGGACCCGCAAGCGCTGCTTCGCCTGCCCACGCCGTTGATGGCCTGTAGGGCGCATACGGCCGGAATCGGCCAGGAGTGTGGACATGGCTGACACTTTGCTTCAAACGGATCAGGAAACCAAGCCCGGTGGTGTGGAAAGTCTGCCGGGACGGAGAAACAAAGTAGGTGAGAACAGCAAAGTAGGGGAGAACAGCGTCTTCCTGGCGATGTCGGCCGGTGTAGTGGGTGCAGTCAGTTACGCCTGCAGTTTACTCATGGCCAACATGCTGCCAACCATCGACTACACGCATTTTGCGTCGGCCGCGATGCTGATGGGAATCGTGGGGATTGTCGCATCAGCGCTGGTACCTCTTCCCTTGTCCCATGTAGTCGCGGTCAATCCTGAAGGCTCCGAGGAACGCAAGGATGGCCTGGCCTTCTCGGTTTTTGTGTCATGCCTGGCGGGAGCAGCGGCAGCCGTAGTGACAGGAATGGTGACTCTGGCCTTTGCCACACCAGCGCTGGCTGGAGCTGTAGCGCTGGGTTCGCTGGCCATCTTCATCGTGACGGCACCCTCGGGCTGGTTGCAGGGTGAATTGCGTTTCACTTGGGTTGCCCTGAC
Organism: Paenarthrobacter sp. RAF54_2; assembly: GCF_052113945.1. NCBI lineage: Bacteria > Bacillati > Actinomycetota > Actinomycetes > Micrococcales > Micrococcaceae > Paenarthrobacter > Paenarthrobacter sp. RAF54_2. Next base: position 46,797 of record NZ_JBFRDV010000026.1, on the reverse strand, counting down.
AAACATCGGCGAAGTTGTCCTCAGGCTCGGGTTCAGTGTGTTGGTGATCTTCCTGGCCTGGGGTGCCGGGGGAGCGGTCCTCGGATTTGCTGTGGGTTCAGTAGCTCCACTTGCCGTGCCACTTTCCTTCTACCGGGACCTGCATTGGCGTCCGCGTGTGCTTCTGGACAAATGGCGGTGGGCGGAGACCATCGAGATCGCATCGGTGCTGTGCGTAGTTTCGGTACTGGTTGGCCTGGATGTTGTGGTGGTTGGATTTCTGGACGAAGGATCCTCCGCTGCAGCCGGATTCCAAGCTTTGGCGTCAGTTGCCAAGGGGCCGGTGTATGTAGCGGCTGGTACTGCCTTGGTGGTTTTCCCCTTGCTACGCACCCCAGGCGCGGACGTGCGCAAGATCCTTGGAGCCGCCTTCACCTCCTTTGGGCAATTGGCGGTAGTGGCCTTCGTCATTATCGCGACGGCACCGCACGCGCTGGCCGGGCTGATTGTGCCCCAGAAGTATCACGGCTCCCTGGAGCTGCTGCCATGGTTGGCGGTAGCTGGCCTTGGCTACGCGGTGCTGATGGTACTGTCCACCATCCTTCTCGCGGTGAGGGCGTACCGGCGATGCCAGGTAGGCCTTGCCGTCGCTTGCCTTCTGGTGGTGGGTGGGTTGTGGGCTGGCTGGTGTCTGAATGCTGTTGCCGGCATGGCAGTGGGCTCAGCGGCGGGTTCCGTGCTGGCCTCCGTGGTTCTGGCCCTTATAGCTCGTCCCGTTCTTGCCGCCGCCAAGCGTCCGGGAGGCGTGGCCTGGCGGTGGTTTGCCTACCCAGCCGGACTGGCTGTCGTGCTGGGCGTGGCCAGCCAGTTTCAACCATTGCTGTGGTTGCTCCTGGCGTCCGGCGCAGGCTCTGCCATACTGGCGCATCAGCGCGGTCTGTTGCCCGGCTGGAGCAAGGTTGCGCGGCGCGTTCAGAGACTCACGGGCATCTGGATGCCGTTCTTCGCCGTTGTTGCCGGAGCCTTCTGCGTTCGTGCCCTTGGTCTTGAACGGGGCTTCGAGCTCTGGGTGGATGAGTTGCTGTACGTGCGTTTAGGCGAGTCTGTCAGTACCGGCCACTTTCCCACGCTCCCTGACGGGCCCTTCTTCCTCCACCCGCCCGGCTATTTCATCCTTGAAGCCGGCATCATCAGGCTGTTTAACGTCTCCGGCGAAATTGTGGATGTCGTACTGCACTTGCGATGGCTCAACGCCGCGCTCGGAGCACTGACAGTGGGTTTGGGGTTCCTCCTTGTCAAAAGGCTCACCAGTGCCGCGCCCGCGTGGCTCTGCGCTGTGCTACTTGCGTTCGAGCCTTTCATTCTGCGTAACAACAGCCATGCCTTCCTCGAGACCTCGGCCATGGCGGCTGTGCTTGCAGGGTTTTTGATATTGCTGCGAACGCCGAAGCGAGCAAAGGAAGCTGTCCCTTTCCTGCGATTGGCTGTAGCGGGATTGCTTCTGGGATACGGAGTTCTGTGCAAGGACTTCTTCATCATCTGCACCTTCGTTCCGGTGCTGGTTGCTGTGTTGTGGAAGCAGACCCTGCCCTGGCGAAAAGCTGCGGTGGTGGCGGCGGTGGCTGCCATTCCCTATGCCGCTTACCTCGCCGTGGTAGCGCTGCGGGGACAAATGCCGGATTGGGTGTGGGCCAAAAGCAATGGGCTGCTTCGGATGTCCGGGGTTGAGAAGAACACGGGTTTCACGGCGGAAGGCTCGCCGAGCATCGTGTCCCGGTTGATCGAGCAGAGCGGTCACTTTGGCACCAGTTATATTCTCCTGGCACTGTGTCCCGTAGTGAGCCTCCTCTTGTGCTTCAGCCTTCATGCAGGGCGGCGGTTTGTTGGACTGGCGGGGCTGGCTCTGGGTGTCGCGGGCGCCTACAGCGCCATCTTCGGCACCTTCGAAGAGCAATATGGGTATGGCGTCATGGTGGCAGGGGTCCTGTGCTCAGTGCTGGCCGTGGTGGAGCTCATTGAGAGATATCCGAAGGGTCGAAGGGCCCTCGCGGCGATGTCCATCTGCTTCATTGCTTTGGCGGTGCTCCTTGGGGTGCGCACGGCACTCACTGTGGACAATGGCTTTGCCAGTGCGAGGCAGTGGGTCACAGCGAACCTGCCCGCTGATGCGCGCGTCAGCGTCACCAACAGCACCGGGGAGTTGGTATTCAGGGACGACGCCAGGTTCGGAATCTGGCCATCAGCACCCTTGATGAAAGAGCATGGCGTCAATTACATCCTGACCCAGTCGCTGCCCATCAGCCAGGGATACGGCTACGCGAATCCCACGATGCTCGCCTGGCTAAAGGAGCACGCAACTCCTGTTTTCACTTCCGAGGGACCCACCAATGGTGATACGACGCTCTGGTTCGTGCGGGAAGCGGATCTGGACGTTGCGGCATCGGCGAATATCGGGTTCCCGTCCAAAGACCATGGCACAGAACGGTAAAGATCATGAGGGTTTTACATCTCGGGTTCGAAGACCCAGGCATGCCCGGCGCCGGTGGGGGATCAGTGAGGACACACGAGGTCGATCGTCGGCTGGTTGCCAACGGCTTCCGAATGACGGTCCTGACCACCAGATACCCCGGGTGGTCTGTACGTGTGCAGGACGGCGTTCACTACGTGCCGATCGGAATAGGCCAGGGGCGGAACAGATTAGCCCGGCTCCTGGGCTACGTGCTGATGCTGCCCTTTGAGGTTCGACGGCGTCGCGGAGCCGCTGATCTGGTGGTGGAGGACTTTTTCGCGCCGTTTTCCAGCATGGCTGCGCCGCTCTGGACAAAGCGCCCCACAGTTGGCCTGGTCCAGTGGCTGCATGCGCGAGAGAAAGCACGTGAATATGGGTTGCCCTTGCATTGGGTGGAACAGTGGGGTGTTAGGCGTTACCGGCGGATGATCGCAGTGTCGCAGGGCATCGCTGACCGCTTGACGGCCATGAACCCCCACGTTCGTGTGGAGGTGATCGGTAATGGTGTGGATCCCGCAGCCTGGAAACCCGAACCCAAACCCGGACAGGACATCCTATGCATTGGGCGTTTGGAGTTCGGTGGCAAAGGTCTCGATTTGCTGCTGGCAGCATGGGAAGAATGTGCGGGCCGCGTGGATGGCCAGCTCCTGATTGCAGGTGCTGGCCCTGATGAAGGAAAGCTGCGCGCCGTCATTGAAGAGAGGGGCCTTTCCAGCCGGGTACGGCTCCTTGGGTGGCTCTCCGGGGAGCAGAAATTTCAAGCAATGAGTGATGCGCGGCTTGTGGTTGTTCCCTCCAGGCAGGAGACCTTTGGGTTGGTGGCCATCGAGTCATTGGCTGTTGGAACTCCGGTCATTGCCTTCGATATCCCGTGCTTGAGGGAGATTGTCCCCGACGCCGCCGGCTGGTTGGTTCCGGCGTTCGACGTCGACGCCCTTGCTGCCGAGATAACGCGCAGATACCCGCAGGATGGACTGATGGAGGTGGGGGCCCAAGGCAGGGCGTTTGCTTCAGGCTTCAATTGGGACCGGCTCGCCGAAATGCAGGCCACATCCTTTCGTAATGCAGTTGCTGAAGCAGCTCCAACCGGGCCTCATCCACAGGAAGGGCCTCCGCATGGCAATTGAATCAAAAATCGAACGATCCTTGGCAGGCGACGCTCCCTGGCTGTTCCTGTCGCCCCACCTTGATGACGCGGTTTTGTCCTGTGGTGCGCTTATCGAGGCGCAGGCGCAGGAACGGGAGATCATCGTGGCAACTGTGTTCACGGAAGCCTCCCCTGCACCGCACACCCGGGCCGCCCGCTCTTTCGTGCGTCAGTCCATGCTTGAGGATGGGGTGCAACTATTCGAGGCCCGCAAAGCAGAGGACAAGGCTGTCCTTGCTGCCATGGGCGTACAGCTCATACATCTGGGTGCCGTGGATGCCTTGTTCCGTCGTCGCCAGTTACCGCGGCTCGCCAAAGGCGCGTGGAACAAGCTCCTGCCGGAACTGACACACCGCTACTCGACGTATCGATTCGACATCGCGCTCGGACGGATAGCACGGGGAGATAAAACGCTCATCCGGCAACTCCAGGACGATGTTGCCGAGCTAATGGCCGTGACCAAGGCCGAACTGCTCTTCGTTCCTGTAGGTGTGGGTAGCCATGTTGACCACCTCATCACCCGCAAGGCCGGGGAAGGCCACCCTGAAAACCTGGTCCTTTATTCGGACTTTCCCTACGATTTGGTCTCGCCGCCGGATACGGCAGGGTTAGCGCGCCTTGGGTACCAACCGTGGATTTGGGAAGAAGGCTTGTCATCCAAGCACCCGCGGATCAGGCAGTACTCCACACAAGCGGATGGGTTGTTCCCCAGCGGTGTAATTCCCATCAAAGCGGAAACCTACTTTGTCCCGCATCCTTCCCGAAGCTCAAGCAGTTAAGCCCGCCCCAAAAGCAATGGCCCAGGCGTTAGCCCGGGCCATTGAAAAACTGCGTGAACGTTTAGCTTTCGCCAGCTGAGTCCGAGCGGCCAAGGATGGTCTGGGGAATCCAGAATGCGAGGGCGAACAGGCCCAGGCAGACGGCCATCGGCCACGGGTTATCCAGGCTGAGGAAGGACAGGGAGTAGATAGCCCCCAGGAAGAGCACGATCATGACCACGAACAGGACAATGCTTGTGCCGAGGTTGTTCTCTTTTTCAATGGGAGCGCTTGTTGCGTTCTTGGACATTCATTCCTCCTCGGCCCCGCAGGGCTCAAAATCTGTGGCGGTTGCGGATGCCTCAGTAATCCGATGAACCCTGTTCACCTTTGACAATGGCTATTCCGGAACTCGCTCCGATACGTGTTGCACCAGCAGCAATCATAGCCTGTGCGTCAGCCAGGGACCGCACTCCGCCTGACGCTTTGACCCCAACATCAGGTCCGACGGTCTTGCGCATCAAGACAACGTCTTCAAGGGTTGCTCCGCCGCCGTTGAAACCAGTGGAGGTCTTGACGAAGTCAGCCCCTGCCTCCACGGCGGCTTCGCAGGCAATGACCTTCTGTTCATCGGTCAGCATGGACGTCTCGATGATGACCTTAAGGATCGCTTCGCCGGCGTGGACAGCTTCGGCGACGGCGGTGATGTCATCCACCAAGGCACCCTTGTCATTCGCGCGGGCGGCCGCCATGTTGATCACCATGTCGATCTCATCGGCGCCATCCAACACTGCACCGCGGGCTTCGAATGCCTTGACGTCACTGGGTGTGGCGCCCAGCGGGAACCCAATAACGGAGCAGGTCAAGACTCCGGATCCTTTGAGGGCCTTGGTGACGGTCTTGACCCAAATCGGATTGACGCAGACGGACTTGAATTTGTACTCGACGGCCTCGGCGCAAACCTTCAAAACCTCGGCCTCGCTGGCCTCCGGCTTCAACAGTGTGTGGTCGATGTACGAGGCGATGCTTGCAGGCGCGACGGCTTCGTTGCTCATGGGATCCTTCCGTGCCGGGCGTGGCCGGCCCGATGGCCGCAGGGTTGTCACTGCCCGTCAAAGGACCATCTTGCCATATGGTCCGGATGCCGGTTGGGGTTGTCCACAATGGCAACAGAAGCCGCAGTCAGGCCGCCAGCGCGGCACTCTGGTCGCTGCCCCATGCGCCTAACAGCATCCCCGAGGCGCACAGCATCGCGGAGGATTCGGCAGAAAGGAGAAGACCCAGTCGGAGGCCGTCGCAGGAAGCCGCGTCGCCAATCGCCCAAATGCCGGGGACGGAGGTGGTGAGATCGCGCCCTACTGCGATCCCGCCGTCGGAGGCAATCAGGAGACCTGCGCTTTCGGCAAGCTCGCTGCGCGCGATACGTTCCTCGGCGAGGACCACGAGGTCGCCGTTCATGCTGCTGCCGTCTTCGAACAGGATGCCGGTCGCCGCCGACGTGGAACCTGAGGTGGAACGAACGACGGCGGCTGGCCGGAGGGTGGTGCGGACGGGACGGACACCGCGGGCCCGGAGCACGGCTTCTGCCTGGCCCGCTGCGGGACCATTGCCCACGAGGATTCCCAGCGGGCGCCGGCCGACGATCCTGGTGACGTCCTTGATTGCTTCACCGATGTCCGCGGCGTCGTCGATGGTGGAGTAGCTCAGACCGTCTTCGGCCCCGGCGACCGGCGGAAGGCTTGGAGCTGAACCCGTGGCGATCACGAGTTGGTCGTAGGAGAACTCCATGCCGTCCACGGTGGTGACGATCTTTGCTGCGGCGTCGATGAAGCTTGCCGGCTGCCCGAACCGGACCGAGACCTGCGGCAGTTCTGCCAGTTTCAGGAGCGCCTCGGGGCATTCGTCGCGATTGCTGAGCACGGTGACGGTGCCATCGAAGGGGCGTTGCCGGGAACCTGAACCGCTGCCGGCCAGCCGCCGCACCAAAGCCTGGGCTGCGGGACCTGCGCCTGCAATGACGATGTGAACGGGTGTGGAGGACATGTTTGGCCCTTTCGCTGGCGTGACCTGTTGATCATCAGCGTAGGGTGCCGGTTTTTCGCGGGTGTTTCCCCCTTGTTGCCATCTTTTGCAGATCGGTAGCGCGCTGTTTACCAGCCGGTAATAACGTGGATCACAGCGGAGTTAGCGATCACAGTGGAGTTCAGTACCGTGACAGCAACTCCCGCAAACCGTTGGCGGCGAAGGAAGCGACGGCCTCCGCCCGGTCAACGAAGCCGTGCGCACCCACTGGCTCCACAGAGGCCAGAAGCCCAGCCGCGTCGGCCAGGTTCATGGTCAGCTCGGCGGTCAGGCTTCCCGCCGGCAACCCGTCCACTTGCAATACTGCCTGGCGCGAGTCGGTCCAGGCATCCGGACCGGGATCGTCCCGCAAGGTGCGGGTCAGGGACACGTCCTGCCACCCGCCGTCGAGCCTGATCCGGGCACGGGACGTGACGTCGTGGCCTTCTGTTTCAACGCGTCCATCCGAGAAAAAGACGCGGCCGCCGAAGAGCGGGTGCTCCAGGAATCCGGTGAACTGTGGGGGCACAGTGGACCCCGCCGTGGGCAGCATGACGGTGGCTTTGAACGTCAGGGGTGAGCCCCCCAGTTCTCCGCGTAAGGTGTCGTTGAAACGGACACCCGCAGCCGGTTCTGTCATGGCGGTGCAACTGGCATCTTTCGGGACGCCGGCCGTCGTCATCGTGTCCAGGTACGCCCGGGCGTCCCGGTATCCCATGCCGATCAGGGTATCGGCGTCGATCCTTCCCAGATAGAACTCGGGATCCAGCGGCAGCGGATGCTCAGGACGCACCACGTGCAGCACAAACTCGCGTCCAGCCGCGCTCGCAGCCTCGAAATCAGCAAGGAGGGCTCCCATGGCGCTCATTTCGATCATGTGCACGTACTGCTCCAAGGGCCCGTCACCCCAATAGGGCGAGTTGCCGATGCACCAAATCAGCCATACTTCCTCCGCTCCCCGACGCAGGGCTTCGGCTACATTGGCGTCGCGCATCCAGACGGCGTCCGTCCAGATCTTCCCGTCCCGGTGCAGCGGTGTCAGGAAGATGGGCAGTGACATTCCCGCGGCCATAAGCTCCGCGTCAATGGCGGTGGCATCGATGGCGTGGCAGCGCTTTTCGGTGAATTCCACGACGTTGAAGGAACCTTCGACGGCGCCCGGTTCCGCAGCGCGGCCCCGGATAGTCGCATCATTGATCCCGAGTGCGGGAAAGACCTTGTTCAGGATGCCGTCCGCGTCCCCAATAGCTGGCAGCGCCCACGGGCCCTTGAGGTAGTCAYCGATCGGCAGCGCCGAGCCGAAGTCCTTCACGTTCACGCTGGACCAGCGGGTGCACATTTCTTCCGGCGACACCCCGGACAGCAGCATCCCCGCCGTCAGGATCCCGCCGGAGCTGCCGTCAACATGCTGGAACTCCAGGCCTTCTTCGGCGAGCGCCCGCATGACGCCGGCCTGCCAGGCCACGCGCATGCCGCCACCGGCGAGCACCAATGACCTTTTCACAGTCCGGTTCCTCCGGTCATGCCCCCACTGATCCTGCGCCAATAGACGAACAGGAGTACCGCCGTCGCGAGGTCAAAGAAGGCCACCAGCAGCGCGATGGGTGAGAAGACTCCGTTCAGTACCCCGATGCCGACGGCGCCGAACGCCCCGGCTTTTTGCAGTCCGGACCAGAGCACCACCTCGGGGGAGGGTGCGGGGTTCAGCAGGGTGTGCAGGAGTAGTCCGCCAACCACCACCATGAACATGCCCACTGTGCCGAACAGTTGCCGCATTCCAGGAGTGGGGTCGGCGCCGATCAAGGGCAATATTTGTCCGCCAAACGGGACCTGCACGGCACCGGTCAGCACCGTGATGATCGCGATCGCTGCCAGGATGGCGCGCAGTGGATCGGCGGTGGTCCAAGCCAACACGCCGGGGCGTCGCGCTTGATGGTGAGTTTGGTTATGGGGCGTGGGCTGTGCCGGCTGCTGGGCGCTCATGCGAAGGACTCCAGCAGGCGTCCACGGTCCACGAGCAGCCACACCATGGCCGCCCACGTCAGCGTGGAGACGTAGAAGCGGATGTCGTTGAGCATCATCCAGCGTTTCAGCAGGGTGCGGAGTTCGGCGTCGTCCGCGAAGTCGCCGCCGCGGATGCGCTTGTTGATGGGGATGATGATGCCTTGGCCCACCCAGGTCAGGACGATGATTCCCAGCAGGCAGATGATGGCTGGGATGACACGGATGGTGCCCCACTCGGACCACACCAGGATGCCGCCTGAGATGAACATGATGGGCACCACGACCGTGAAGAACTTGGTGGCTGCGCGGGTGGGGATGCCGAAGTGCATGTCGACGTTCTCGCGGGCCAGCGAACGCCATGTGGGGTACAGGAAGAATTTGAGGACCCACATGGTGCCCACGTACATCGTGGCGCCGAACAGGAAGTAGAGCGCGTTGATGAGCAGTAGCCAGTTCATTGGAGGCTTCCCGGAGTGGCGCGAGGTACGGCGCCGGAGTCTCGTGCTGTGCCCATTGGCGCCGTCCCTGCGATCCTGCTCCGGTCCGGCGGGGTCAGCCATTCCTGGCTCTGGCCCAGGTTCACGATGCTGTCCAGCATGTCGCCTCCGCGAATGGCTGCTGCGGCGGATTCTGTAGGTGCGGTGAGGAACCAGGCTTCGTAGTGGTCGTCCAGGACACCGTGGGCTTGCGGCAGCCAAGCGGTGAACACGGGTTTGCTTTCCACCTGCAGGTTCTTCAAAGGCTCGACGCCGGGCGCGTCACCGAGGATGAGGCGTGCCTTGGCCTGTGCTCCGAGGGCGATGTCTCCGGTAGCTTCGAAGTAGATGTCCGATTTCCAGAGCATGTTCCGGAAGACGCAGTAGTTCGACGCAGCGAGCTTCAGTGGCAGGCCAAGTGGGTCGGGACGTTCGATCTCGATGTAGCAACCGAGTTGGCCATCTTTGTCGTACTGTGCTGACACTGTGGAGTCAGTGACGACGAAGTCCAGGTTGGCCTGGTGCTTCGGCATGCCCCAGATTCCCTTTCCACCCTTGACGGAAACCTCCGAACTGACCGGCAGGTCCACCACGAACTGCCCCAGCTTGAAGGTTTTCTGGAAGATCAGCGGGAGGATGGGCGGGGCTGGCCTGCTGCCGTGGGTGATGGCGATGGCCAGTGAGTATTCGATGTACTTGCCGATGTCCGTGGACTTGTAATTGACCACCGTGACTACCAGCAGCCCTTTGCCGCCCAGGCTGAAGGGCCGCATCTCGGTGCCGGGGAGTGCGGCCGCTGCGGCTTTCTTGTTGATGGGGAAGGCCGCCATGAGCACCGGGGAGTCGTCGGAATTGACCGGCATGACGTACTTGATGCCATCGGCCAGTGCGTGCTGGCCGCGGAGGCGTTCCTGGCGTCGGGGAACCGGCGACGGCATGAGCTTGAGCAAGGGAGTAACCAGTTCGGTAAGTGTTTTCATGACAGTGGCTCCTGGGCTGGATTGGGCTCTTGGGCTGGATTGGAAGGGGCCTTGTTGAGCTCCTCCACGATGACCGGGAAGGTGTCCTGCCAGGCATGCTGACCGAAGAAGACGTCCAGATGTCCGTAGCCGGGGATGAGGTGGAGCGAGTCCTTCCCGGGCCGGTGCTTTTGGAAGAAGTCGAACGTGCGTTGCTGGCTTTCGGGAAGGAAACAGAGGTTGTCCAGCCCGGCGATGAACGCGAACCGTGCATCGGTTTGGGGAGCCTCGGCCACAAAGTTCTCAGGCAGTTCCGGATGGTTTCCGGCAGCTACCATGTGCCCGGCTTTGATGCTGCGGCCCATCTCCTCGAAGAACGTCACCGGGACCTCGGCGAACTCGCCGCTGAGCCATTGGTGAGTGGCGTCGTCGAGGTTTTCGTGGGCCCAGAGCGCCGGGCGGCCACTGCCGTAGGTGAAGCTGACCATTTTGCAGACGATGTTGTCGCACTCGCGGTGGGTGGCTTTGACCAGGCCTCGGATGGCCCGCGTGAAGTAGCCCTGCGATTTGTAGCCCCATGCGGGGGACAGGTAGGGAGTGAAGACCTTGACCACGGGCGTGAGGTAGTCGATCTTGAGCCGCGAGAACGCAGGCACCACGGGATGCAGGGACACCGCGTTGGAGACAATGGTGTCCACCTGGGGCAGGAGACCGGCCACGGCGGACATGGTGAACGACGTCGATCCCTGGCAGTGGATCACGGCCTTCATCGTTGCCGCGCCGGTAGCGTTCAGCACATGCTCGACGGCGGCAGGGTGGTCGTACACGGCGGCGTCGGCGAGCGTCCAGGACAGGGGATCGAGGTCGATGGACGCCCTCCAGTTCAGCATCCACACGTCCCATCCGTCCTCCAGCAGGACGTCCACGATGGTGGTCCGGACCGGAGGCCTGAACAGCTCCGCTCGGACGCCCGAACCATGGACCAGCATGACGGGGCCTTTGCTCACCTCCACGGGCGATGTCACGTGGACCAGGCTCAAAGGGGTGTTGTCCCGGGCCCGGAACGGGATGACCTCGGTCCGGTGCTCGGCACGGGTGATGATCATGGTGCGGTTCCTTTCCGCGTGATGGTGATGGGTTCTTCAAGCAGCCGCACGGCGGGTAAGTCGGATTGCGGAACCAGCCGCGCGCCGTCGTCGTTCGTTGCCAGCTGCCAATCGCGGCAGACTGTATCCACCACCAGCGGGTAGACAGTGAGACTGCCGTCGGCGGCGAGGTGGAGGCGCAGGAATCCTTTGTGGTCTTCGATGGATTGGCCGGACATTTTCCAGGTAGAGACCTCGCCGCTGGGCGTCGCCAGGATGAACAGCGCGAAGGCTTCACTGCCAAGCGCCCAACCACCCAGGTACACCAGCGCGAGCGCCAGCAGCAGAATCACGACGTCGGGCCAGCCGTTGGGCCAGGGAAGCAGGATCACGACGGCGGCACTCACCGCAAGGGCGGACAGCTGGTAGAGCGCGCCACGGGTGAAGACCACGATTCCTGCCTTCGCCCGCCCGAGGGATCGTGCAAGCAGTGACACGACTGCGAGCAGGAGCGGCACCGCAAGGATCAGGACAACGACGAGGAGCAGGGTGTTTCCGTGGGTCAGGCTGCGGAGGCTGTCCACGAACGATTCCCCGCGGAATGCGCTGAAGACTGTCCAGAGCGTTAGTGCAGCGATGACGTGGACAATGCCCAGGGACAAACCGAAGCCAGGGTTGCGGATGGGAAGCCAGTATTGCGAGAAGGGGTTCGCAAGCCTCGGACCGAGCAACTGGGAATCGGCCTGATCCGGGTAGAGGGTGGGCATGCGGGTGAAGTGGCGGGTTGTTTCTTCTTCGTGGTCGCCATGAGGGTTTGCGGTTTGGGTGACGCTGGAGGACAGGCCAGGTGCGTTCGCGTCGCCCGGAAGGGCGAGGTGTTCCGGGAGCCAATGGGCATCTGAAAGGTACGCACCGCCCAGGCCGCAGGTGATCATTTGCGTTCTTGTTGGGTCCGGTGGGAGGTTTTGGGCGCCTGATTCATCCGTGCCCAGTTCGTCAGGAGACGTTTGCTCCTCGTAGCGGGAATAGTGGTGCAGATCGCCTGTGAGCCACAGCCGGACGTTTGCGCCCGTGGCCTCGAACAGGCCGGTCTCGGGATTGAACCGAYGGCGAAGGTAATCCTGTTCGAAAAAGTTGACCTGCCTGAACTCGTTCGGCCCAGGGTGCTCGGCGTCAACCCAAAAGGGAGCCGCTACGCACAGGATGATGGCATCTCCGGGTTGGAGCTGGAGCGTGACATTCCGGTAGAAGTAGTCCAGTTGTGGTTCGTCGATGTACTGCCCCAACTGGCTGTCCAGGCCCAGGAGCCACCAGCCGGGCGTACCCTGCTGCTGTTCGCCGGAAACCTGCGTAGGGGATTGCCCTGTGAGCCGGACCGCAAAGTAGCTGCGCGTCTGGATGGTCCGCCAGCCCCCGATGCTTCGTTGCCGGGTGAACATCCGGATGAACGAGGTCAGGCCGTCGTACCAGTCGTGGTTGCCGGGGAGTGCGAGCATGATGGGTGTGGGATTGTGCTTGGTGGGCAGCGCCATCCGGTACGGTCCTGCCATCCGATTCTCGTAGGCAGCTGGTGAGGCGACGGGGTAGACCTCATCACCCCCGAGGACCAGCACGCTTCCGCGGGGGAGCTCATGGCCCTGAACGGTTACCTTGTCCTGGGCGAGCAGCATTGCGACGGAGTAGGTCGCGTCGAAGCCGTCGCCAAGATCTGCGGTGTAATCGAGCCACAGATCAGCGGGGCTCAAGGGCTCGTCGGGCTTTGTGGTGCGGGATGCCTCAAGCTCTCCGGGGTTTGGAAGCCCGCGGCTCGTGACCGGCGGCTGGGCTGGTTGGCCGGGGACCGGGAGTTTATCCAGGCGCAATTGATCGGCAGGGAAGCTCCCCTCAAGTTCCCTCTTGTCACCGAAGTCTGCGAACACAGTGGCTGCCATGACTTTCAATGCCGTCCGTGCCAGCGACATCGGCGAGAGCCAGCGAACCGCTGCCTGGGGAGTGAAGCCCAGGACAGTACGGTGCTTCGCAAGCTCCCAGCTCTTCATCTGCGTGGCCGTCGCAGTGGTCTCCGGACCGGAAACGGGACCCGTTTGAGGCCCCGCCCGTAGACCTCCCACAACTCACCGGCGAACAATTTCATGAAGGACGCCAAACCCGCGGCCGGCGCCGGGCCCTTGGCACGGAACGTGGTCAGTTGCTTGGCGAAGTCCAAGGGGCGGATGTACAGAATGCCGGCACCGAAGACATCCTCCTGGCCTGGCTCCTGCCCGCCTGGCTCCTCAACGTCAACCGCTTCCGACGGCGGAACATGGCCGCGCAGGATCGTGGCGGACAGCGTGGTCGTGTCCTGCCAAATATCCAGCCCGGCCTCGTTATGGATCAGCTTGTACCCGGTGAACGTGAACGGCGTTCCGCCCGGGTCCCGCAGCCACAACCGGTACAGCATGCGCCTGGCCGGCCTGCCGTCGTCGGAAACGTCCTCCACAAAGAGGTTGAACCAACCACGTTCCACCGGCATTCGGCCGCCGAAGTAGTCTGCGAGGATATAGCCCTCGGCCTTGGCAGGGTGGCTCGGATCCTCAACGAACGCGTGCATGTCCTCGGCGGTAATCGTCAGCTCGAACATGATCCTGCGGCTCCGGTCCCTGCCCAGGCTTCGCCCCTTCTCCGGATCACTGAGACCGGGACTGAACCAGCCGTGCATCTGCTCCGTGAAACGCACAGAGGTGGTGGCGTCTGTCGCCGCTGGTTGCTGGTCTTGGGGTCGCGGCAGCCCCAAACCACGGCTCCTTGCTGCCGTCGTGGCGGTTGCGCCGTCTGCGACCGCGCTCGCGGGCCGCTCCTCGGGCGCGCCCTTGCCCTTGGTAGCGTCCGGCGCCAATTCGCGCGGAGCCGATGCGTCGACGTCGTTGGCCGGGTCGTCAGCTCCAGTAAAGTCCGCACTCGCGGCAGCATCAGCGGGGGCAATTCCCCTGTGTCCGGCACTGTGTGAGTTCTCCAGGATGTGGTGGCACGCGCGTTCGGCAAAAGCAGAAATGGTCAGCGAAGGGTTGGCGCCCACGGGGCCAGGCATGGCTGCCCCATCCATCACGAACAGGCCGGGATAACCGAACACTTCGCCGTAGGAGTCACACACCGCCTCGCCCGGGTGGCGGCCCGACGGTGCGCCGCCGATGGGGTGGACCGTGATGACGCGTTTGGCCCACCAGAGGGGATTATCGACGAAGTCCCCGTCGAGGTCCTTGGCAATCTCGGACATTGTTCCGCGGACGCGTCCGAAGTATTCCTTGGACGTGGCCATGGTCCATGCAATGGCGAGCCTTCCGTCGCGAAGGGTCATGACGCCGTCGGGGATATCCCGGCCCATTCCCAGCAGCGGCACCGAACTGGAGGAGAGGCGGCCGTCACCCAGCGCAGCGGCGAGGTCGGCGGAGACGTTCGAGCGCCCGGCGTCGAACAGCCTGTCCATCAGCAGTTGGCGGGCAACTTTGGCTGTCCGTTTCACGGTGGTGCTGAGTTGGGCGGTCTCCATGAGCCAGTTCATGAAGGCTGGATACCCGGCGTCCTCCACGTAGTAGCCGCGACCATCGCCGTCGTCGTCGTTGGAGTCCGGGATCCTGATCGCGGTGGTGATGACTGGTCCGCGGCTGCCGGTGAGTGTTCGCACTCCGGGTGGGGATCCGTTGGCGGCCGGTGTCTTGGCGTCCATGATGAACGTCAGGAGATCGCCGTTGCCGCTGAAACGGGTGCCTATGGCGTCGCTAAGGGCGGGCAGGGAGCTTCGATTGCGCAGGAGCAGGAAGTTGGTGCCGAAGGTGCCGGCGCCAAGGATGAGCCGGCGGCAGTGAATGATCCGCTCCTTGAGGAGCTCGCCTTGGCGTTCGGGATCGTGGACCACGTAGCGGACCTCGTAACCTCCCCTGGCAAGTGGCCTGATCCCGCGGACATCGTGGAACGTGCGGATGTCCGCCCCCTGATGAGCGGCCGCCGAAATGTAGTTGTGGTCCAGGGTGTTCTTGGCGCCGGCATTGCAGCCGATATCGCATTCACCGCTGAGCGTGCATGTGGTGCGGACGGTGTTTGGTCCGTGGATGCTGCCGTAGGCGGGAAGGGGGAGTGGCCTGTTTGTCTGTGGTTCCTTGGTGGGGTCCGTGGAAAAGGTGACTGCGATGGGCGGCCTGCTGATGGATAGACCGAGGGTTGCGGCGGTCTTCTCCATGGCCATGGTTTTAGGCGTGTCGTCATACGGATAACGGACGGGTTGGAGCATTTCTTCTGCGGTCTCGTAGTAAGGATCAAGGTCCGCCCGTGTGAAAGGCCAATTCTCGTAACCGCCGCCGGGAATGGGGGACTCGTTGACGAACCATTTTTCGTCCTTGCGAAGGAGGACGTTGGCGTAGATCAGTGAGCCGCCGCCCAGACCGCTGGATACCAACCCCTCCGTGCCCCGGAATGTCCAGGCATCAAAAAGCCCATAAAGGCCGCGGTCCGGGTCCCAGAAGTTCTTGCCCATCTCGGCTGGCGAGCGCGCGAAGCTACCGGGCGGATAGGGCTTGCCACGTTCCATGAGCACCACGGATTGTCCGGCCTCGGCCAATCGGAGGGCAGCCACCGAACCGCCGAATCCGGAACCGACCACCACGGCGTCAACCTTTTCGATGCCTGCACTGTGGCGCGCCGGATCAGGTGCTGGTTCCGCACCCGTATTGCCACTGTTCCCGGTCCCCAGACGACCCATGGCCGTTCCTCTCAGAGGAAAGCTGACCTGAAGGCAGCCCCGGCGTGACCGGCGGTGCCTCCGGACTATCGCCCTTATGTTCCCACCGGGCCGGGGATCTGTCCATGAGGTGGAGTTATCCCGTTGATCCGGCGTGACTGGTTGGATGTCACGCGATGATCCGTGTGTACACGAGGTCGAAGTCGTGCTCAAGCGGTCCGCCTGGGTAGGTTCCCCGCTCCCATCGGCCCGTGATGGTGTTCCCGTCCTCGCTGATGCGTCCGATGTAGCGTTGCGGCCAATCGGGTCCATCTCGGAAAAGGGTCCACACGTTCTCGTCCAGGGTCATGTCCAGGATGCGGGCGACGCCCCGGGAATCGAAGTAATGCTGCTGAAGTGCGCCGTCGGATCCAGTAGCGCCGATGGTGCAGATGGCATTCGGGAATTCCGGCCTCTCAACAGTGGAGCGCTGGATAAGGAAACCGCCGCCTTGCAACCATTCGAACGTTGTCCGGCCGGCGGCGTCCATGCCGGGGGCAGTGGTCTCCCATTCGCCGACCAGGATGTTGAGTCGCTCCAGCAGTTCGGATGTCATGTGGTCCTCCTGAGATGTGTAGCCCCAGTTTCCGCCGTAGGTGGCCGATTTGGCGAGGGCTGCCCTGGTTGGCGAAGGTTGCCCAGTGGCATGATGGGCGAATGAGCCAAGTGACGTGCGATTTGACCATCTCCCTGGACGGCTTCGTTGCCGGTCCCAACCAGCGGATGTCGGAGCCCTTGGGCGACGGCGGAGAGCTTCTGCACCGATGGATGTTTGAAGAGCCCGAAGCCAACGCGGCCCAGGTTGAGGAAATCCTCGCCGCCGGCGCCTTCATCATGGGGCGGAATATGTTTGCGGGACCGGGCCCAGACATGTGGGACAAGGAATGGCGTGGGTGGTGGGGTGAAGAACCGCCATATCACGCGCCGGTTTTCGTCCTGACACACCATCAGCATGAGCCGCTGGAGATGCAGGGCGGCACCACGTTCCATTTCGTGAACGACGGGATCGAATCCGCGCTTGCACAGGCGCGCGAGGCCGCAGGCAGCAAAGACGTGGCCATCGCTGGCGGAGCCCAGACGGCCCGGCAGTACATCCAAGCGGGGTTGATGGACGAGCTACGGCTCCACATTTCGCCCATGACTCTTGGTGGTGGCGAGCGGTTGCTGGACGGCGTGGGTAATCTCAAGCTTGAGCCTACGGAAGTGGCCGGCACCAAACTCGTCACCCACGTTCGGTACCGCCTGCCACGTTAAGGACCTCCTCCTGGCAGCCCTGAAGGGGCGGTACTGGCCGGATCAATCTCCGTGAACACTTGGTCAGGCGTTAGCAGCACGGGCGTGTGCTGATGATCCCCGTGCCTAAATGGGGATTTGGCAGACCCTCGGGGCAGTTCCACGGGATGCGCGTGGAACTCAAGATATCTCCGCCTGCTCAACATGGACCCGACTTTGTTCGGGGGGCGGCGCTTGCTTACGGCCCCGCGCGGTCATCTCGATGATTGCCCAGGCCACCAGGGTGAGAATCGCACAGGCGGCAAAGACGCCCTGATAACCAAGAGATGACAGAGATCCGACGGCGATAATCGGACCGGACGCGATTGCGCCAAGACGACGGGTGTTGGTAAACAGGCCGGAGGCCAGACCCGGAAAAGGGATGATTTGTTGGAACAGCGTCAGTCCCACGCCTGCCACGACCCCGAAGAACCACGCGTGGAGAACCTGAAGAGCGATGAGCGTGGCGGGGTCGGCCACAAAAGTCATTCCTGCGTAGTAGGCGAGCCCGGCCAAGCATCCCGAGGCGATGAGGGCTTTCCCTGAATACTTCCGACTTAAACGCCCAATGTAGAGCAACGCGGGGATCTCAAGGGCTGCTGAAGCACCCAAAGCGATACCAGCCCAGATGAGTCCTTCCCCAATGCGCTCATTCACGAACAAGGCCATGATGGTTACGGCCGCACTATCTGTGGCCTGAAGCGCAATGAAGCCGATCACTGCACCAATCACGGCTAACTTCGCCGGCACAGGCACATCCTTTGCCACCCTTTCCTGGAGTACTGCGCCCGTCGCTGGGGCAACCTTACGCTGAAAGGCCGAGGCGCCGGTTGCCGTGAGATTGAGGAGCGCAATCGCGGCCAACGCGAGTAGAACCGCCCGGCTCCCGAAAACACCGACGATGTAGGCGGCCAGCGGCGGGCCCCCTACCCACGCGAAGGACACAATTGCCCGGGTGTTGACGACATCGTTTGGGCTTGCCCCCGAGTGTTTCAGGTGTGCAAAGAGGAGCGACATACCAACGCCGGAGGGGCCACCCAATGCAACCAGGGCAGTCACCGCAAGGGGCAGTGTCGTAGTGAGAGCCAACACCGCCGGAAGGGCCAGCGCTAAAAAACCACAAAACAGCATAGGCCGCAGATAGTCGTTCTTCCGGTCCGCGTAGGCGGGTATCACAAGCGCGGCAAGGAACCCTCCAGTGTTGTAGACAGCCAGAACCCAGCCGACATCCGCCGGAGTGGCATCGAACAACTCGACCAGAATCAATGCCAGCGCTGGAGTGAGGAAAGCGAATTGCAGGCCCCACAGTAAAGCCATTGATGAGGTCAGTAAATGCTTCACGGGCAGGACCTTCCGAGGCATCATCGCCTAGCCGGCCGAAGGCGGTGGAGCCGGTAGAGTGCAGACGTCTGCGGCATTCAGCGGGTTTCCTGTGCTGCTCCAGCTGGCCAGAAAGGCCAGTTGTTCTTCGGCTTGGCTACCGGGCTCAGCCGTGTAGACGATCAAGGTCAGTCCATCGCCGGGCAGCTCCAGAGCGTCACCTGTCAGCTCGATTTCACCAACCAGTGGGTTTCTCATCCTCTTGCGGGCGGACCTGTGGAAGCGCACATTGTGTCGCGCCCAGCGCGTGGAAAATTCAGTGCTCCCAGCTGCGAGATCGCCGATGAGGCCATTCAAGTAGCGGTCGCGGGGACGACGACCGGACTCCACGCGGAGAGCAGCCGCAAAATCATCGGCGATAGTCTCCCACTCGACGAAAAAGTCCTTGGAACGGGAGTCCAGGAACATGAACCGGGCAAGATTCAGCGGCAGGGTTGCCGGGGCAAGAATGCCGTTGTAGAGGGCGAAGCAGAGGCTGTTGGCGGCGACAATATCCATCTTGGCATTTCGGACGTAGGCCGGAGTGCCCGTCATGCCGGAGAGGATCCGTTCGATGCTGGGACGGACCTCGGTCCGTGGAACGCGGTGGCCCGACGGCTGCGTTGGGATGGCCGCCTTGGCGAGGTCCAGTAAGTGGGAGCGTTCTGCCTCGTCCAGCTGAAGGGCACGGGCCAGAGAGTCCAAGACGGACTCGGAAACGCCCCTCAGATTCCCGCGTTCCAGGCGGGCATAGTATTCCGTGCTGACGCCGGCCAGCATGGCCACTTCCTCACGCTTGAGCCCGGTAACCCGTCGTGTCCCGCTGTAGGCGGCTAAGCCGGCTTGGGCCGGGGTGATACGTGCCCGCCGCGTCATGAGGAACTCGCGGACGTCCTTGTTGTTGTCCATGGCTAAAGGCTACGTGGGGCCAAGTCTGCCTAACAGGAACTGCCAGTACACCGCACAGCAGGTACTCCCACGTATGTGAAGGGGCTGGTTTGCTTGATGAAAGTTCCGCTTCCCCCTTGAAAGGATCCCATGTCCCTGTCTGCTGTGAGTGCTGCGAAAACAGCGGCGCGGCCGAGGGCTTCGCTGATGGTGGCTATGCTTGGCTTCTTTGTCGTGGCCCTGGATGCGCAGATCGTGAATGTGGCACTGCCCGCGATCCGGAACGACCTCGGCGGTGGTCTGTCAGGGCTGCAGTGGGTCATTACCGGCTACACGCTCATGTTCTCGGCGCTGCAGCTATTTGCCGGCACATTCTCTGACAGGATCGGGGCCCGACGGTCCTACGGGATGGGGATGGTCCTGTTCACTGTCGCATCGGCCACGTGTGCGCTCAGCCCCACCCTGGTCGCGTTGATCGTCAGCCGGATCCTTCAGGGCATCGGAGCAGCGATGATCACTCCGGCCTCCCTTGCCCTGATCCGGGAGGCGTACCACGACGCAGTTCAACGTGGCCGGGCCATCGTGTACTGGGGCCTCGGAGGCTCCGTTGCTGCAGCGGCCGGACCCGTGCTTGGGGGTCTCCTCACCGGGATTGACTGGCGGCTGATTTTCTTCGTCAACCTCCCCGTGGGGGCAGCAGCTCTTCTGGTGCTCTCGCTGGTCGCCACCTCACCGCGCCGGCCCTCTCCGTTCGATTGGGCCGGGCAAATTGCCGCTGTCCTGGCATTGGCAAGCCTCACTTACGGCATCATCGAGGGAGCCTCCGCAGGGTACAGAAGCCCCGGGATACTCACGGTTTTCGCGGTCTTTGCTTTATCACTCACGGGGTTCCTGATCGTCCAGGCCAGGGGGCGGACACCAATGATCCCCCTTGATCTGTTCAGCTCCCGAACGGTCTCCACCACCTTGGCCATAGCGCTGGTCACCATGGCGGCCTTCTACGGCGTCGTCTTCCTGCAGAGTCTGTACTTCCAACAGCAACGCGGTGCCACAGCACTGGAGACCGGGCTGTTGTTCCTGCCGATGACCGCGCTCGTTGCCTCGCTCAACCCCTTGGTGGCCCGGCTCATGGCCCGCCACGGGCAGGTCGCCATCATCGCAGCCGGACAAATCATCATGGCGATCGGACTTGCCGGGCTTTGCTTCCTGCCCTCGGACTCACCGACGCTGTTGGTCGCACTTGTTATGGTGCCCGTCGGTGTCGGCGGATCCTTCACCGTGCCGCCGATCATCGCGATCGTCATGGACAACGTACCCGCACAACGCGCGGGCACGGCCAGCGGGGTGGTCAACACAGCACGGCAAGTGGGTGGCTCTCTCGGCGTCGCGATATTCGGTGCCGTCCTCGCAAGTGGTGGTTTCATGGACGGGCTGCGCACCAGCCTCGGCTGGACCGCCGTCGTCCTCGTCATTCTCGTCATAGCCTCCCTGACGCTGCGCCACGGACAAAGGAGAACCGCATGAAACTCATCAACCCCGCACCGACGGTCAAAGCACCCCAGGATAGATTCACCGGCGACGTCTACCTCAGCCCGCTCCACACCGGCGAGGCACCGTCGCAACTGACAGCCGCCTTGGTGCACTTCACACCCGGTGCCCGCACCAACTGGCATTCCCACCCCGTCGGGCAGACCCTGCACTGCACCGAGGGCGCGGGGCTCGTGGTGACACGGGACGGGACTGTGATCTTCATGCGCCCGGGAGACACAGTCCACACCCCGCCAGGTGAAGAACACTGGCACGGAGCCACATCGGAGAGCATGATGTGCCACCTGGCCGTGGTCGAACGCCTCAACGGGGAAAGCGCCATCTGGCTTGAACCCGTCGATGATGCCGACTATCAGACCGCCCAAAGCCGCGAACATAACTGATAACCACAGCAACGCAAAGGAAAAACAATGCACAACGTGACCCTTAACAACGGCGTGGAGATGCCGATCCTCGGCTTCGGCGTCTTCCAGATTCCGGACAATGAAACCCAAGCCGCGGTCGAAGCTGCCATCGCAGCCGGCTACCGTCACTTGGATACGGCAGCGTCCTACGGCAACGAAGAGGCTGTAGGTGCAGCAATCAAGGCAAGTGGCGTGGCCCGCGAGGACCTTTTCGTCACCACCAAGCTCTGGATCCAGCACGCACCCACCGGCAACGTCCAGGACGACAGCAAGCGTGCCTTCGAGAACTCGCTGACCCGCCTCGGCCTGGACTACGTTGACCTGTACCTGATCCACCAGCCTCTCGGTGACTACTACAGCGAATGGCGGGCCATGCAGGACATCAACAAAGAAGGCCGCGCCCGTGCCATCGGTGTCTCAAACTTCCACCAGGACCGTCTCGTGGACCTCATCGACCACAACGAGATCGTCCCGGCCGTGAACCAGATCGAAACGCACCCCTTCCACCAGCGGGCAGAGGACCAAGCGCTCATGATCGAGCGAGGCGTGCAGATCGAGTCGTGGGGTCCCTTCGCCGAAGGCAAGAACGGCCTCTTCACCAACGAAACCCTCGCCGCGATCGGGAAATCCCACGGCAAATCCGTCGCTCAGGTCGTCCTGCGCTGGCTCATCCAGCGCAACATCGTCGTGATCCCCAAGTCCGTACGACCCGAGCGCATGGCACAAAACCTCGACGTCTTCGACTTCACCCTGACCGAGGAACAAATGGGTGCCATCGCTGGACTCGACACCGGCGACAGCCAGTTCTTCGACCATCGCGATCCTGCGATGGTGGGCTGGCTGGGCGGACGCCGGTACAACTAACCCGGTCACCCATGAACATGTCAAACTCATCACCTGCGATGTTCACCGCATCGAAGCCGCAGACCCCTATCCCGAGAGCTACGATGCAACGGTCGACCGCAACGTCCGTGAACAAAACGACAACGCCCGCCCCGCCATCGCCAACCCCTTGCTGGACATCGACCAGTACGACACCGTTCTGTTGGCCAGCGGCGTCTGGAATGTCCGAGCACCCATGATCATGACCACATTTACCGAGAGCTTCAACTTCACCGGCAAAACGATCCATCCAGTCACCACCCACGCAATGAGCGGGCTAGGGAACGCCAAACGCGACTACGCAACATCCTGCCCAGATGGGGTCATCGGCCAAGGACTGGCCGTGAAAGGAGAGGAAGTCACCGCCGCCGGTCCGGGCATCCAATCCTGGCTCCAAGACATCGGACTCCTCGAAAAACAGCATCCTGACAGGCCCCGCTCATTCCCAACGAACCAATCCGAAGGACCCGACCAATGAACGAACCAGCCCAAACCCGTGCGCAGCAACTCATCGGTGACTTCGCTCCCAAACTCGTCGACCTCACTGACAACGTCCTCTTCGGAGATGTGTGGGAGCGTGCCGAACTGTCCCCGCGTGACCGCAGCCTGGTCACAGTAGCAAGCCTCGTCACCAGCAGCAGCACCGCCCAACTCCGCGGACACCTCGCCCGGGCCAAAGACAACGGCCTGACCGAAACCGAGCTCAAAGAAGCCATCATCCATCTGGCCTTCTACGCAGGATGGCCCAAAGCGATGTCAGCCATCACAGTAGCCAAGGAAATCTTTAATTCCTGAAGCCGGACCGCGCCAAAATGAATAACGCTAGTTACCGACATGGTTCGCGATTCACTTCGCGCGGAGCACCCTCGCGGTTGAGTTGCGCACCACCAATTGCGGCATGAGGCGTTCGTCGGCGATGGGGGCATCCGGATTATTGAGCCGTTCCAGGGCTACTGTGCCGGCGGTCCGACCCAATTCAACAGCATGCAAGTCCACGGACGTGAGGTCAATGCCGTGCAGGTGGGCGGTCCTTGTATTGTCGTAGCCCACAAGGGATAAATCTTCGGGAATGGAGAGGCCCCGTGCGTAGGCGGCTTCGCGAACGCCAAGCGCCAACTGGTCGTTGTGGGTGAAAATCGCAGTCGGCCGGTCGGAATGGTTCAGTATCTGTGCGGCGGCGCGCTGTCCTGCATCCGGTGTGAAGTCCTCGGCTGCGACCGTCTGGGGTGAGAGCCCGGCGTCGCGCATTGTCTGCTCGTAACTCTGGCGGCGGACGACGTGGCCGTCGTAGACCGGGCCAGAAAGATGGGCGATGCGCGTATGCCCGAGGCCGAGGAGATGCTGGGTTGCCGCCCGTGCGCCCGCAAGGTCATCCGAGTACACGCTGTCCACGCCGTGCACCGGCCGGGTCACACTCACCAGGGGGACGATCCGGGCCATTTCTTGCACCCGTTCGTCTGAGTCCAGCAGCGTAGCCGCGATGATAATTCCAACACGGGCCTCAATCAGGGACTCCAGTGCGCCCGGATCCACGCCGTCCACGGACCGCGAAACGCTTAAGATGAGCCGGTTACTGTCTTGTGGTAGCGCGGTGCGGACGCCGCTAAGGACGTCAGCGTAAATCTCGTTGCGGATGTCCAGCAGATAAAGCCCGACGGCGGAACGGTGCTTGCGTGCAAGGTCGGCCGCTACCGCATTGGGCCGGTACCCGAGACGCTTGGCGGCCTCGAAGATGGCCTGCTTCGTATCGTGGCTGACACCTGGTGCGCCGCGGAAGGCGAAAGACACCAAGGTCCGGGAAACGCCCACTTCGCGCGCGACGTCGCTTTGCGTGGCGGGGCGGTGCTGAGAATCAGGAGCCATAGTTCATCCTCCCACGGGGAAAAGAATGAAAATTTGTCATTTGTTAGTTTGACCTTACATTTAAGCCTTTCGCGCGTTAGTCTGTACTTCAGGACAGGCCACTATGGCCTGCAACACACCGACAAAGGAGTCCTGATGTCTGCTACGCAAACGCAGAGCAAAGGAACCGGCAATGCTGCCCTTCCTCCGCTAACCAATGGCCCGCATCGTAAGCGACTGGGCCTTGTTGCCCTGGTCGCTACGTTCGGGGGCCTGCTGTTCGGCTACGACACTGGTGTCATCAATGGCGCGCTGAGGCCAATGACAGCCGACCTCGGACTGACACCGCTGACGGAAGGGATCGTCACCAGTTCACTGTTGTTTGGGGCAGCTGCCGGAGCAGTCGGCGGCGGGCGCCTCTCGGATAGCTGGGGCCGCAGGAAGACGATCATCCTCCTGGCCGTGCTGTTCCTCATGGGTACGCTGGCCTGTGTCTCGGCGCCAAGCTTTGAGGTAATGGTCATCGGGCGCGTCATCCTGGGCCTGGCCGTTGGCGGTGCTTCCACTGTGGTGCCCGTCTTCCTGGCCGAGCTGGCCCCCTACGAAATCCGTGGTTCCCTGGCTGGGCGGAACGAACTCATGATTGTCATCGGCCAGTTGGCTGCGTTCGTTGTCAACGCCATCATCGGCAATGTCTGGGGCGAAGTCGGCGGAGTCTGGCGCATCATGCTCGCTGTTGCCGCACTGCCCGCCATCGCACTGTTCTTTGGCATGCTGCGGATGCCGGAATCTCCACGCTGGCTCATCTCCAAGGGTAGGAACCCGGAAGCCTTGGCAGTGCTCAAGACCATTCGCTCGGAGGACCGCGCCGAGGCAGAAATGGCAGACGTGAAGCACCTGGCGGACGAAGAAAGGGCGTCGAGGGCTACCTCATGGGGCGCGCTGAAGGACAAGTGGATCCTGCGCATCATTCTTGTAGGCATTGGGCTGGGCGTTGCCCAGCAGCTGACGGGCATCAACTCGATCATGTATTACGGCCAGTCCGTACTCGTTGAGGCGGGATTCACTTCCAATGCCGCGCTCGTCGCCAACATCGCGCCCGGTGTGATCGCCGTCGTCGGCGGTGTCATTGCGCTGACGCTGATGCAGCGCGTCAACCGCCGCACAACGCTGCTCCTGGGTTTCACCCTGACTACGGTTTGCCACTTCCTCATCGGTATCGCGTCGATCGCCCTTCCGGTGGGCAATGCGGCCAGGCCTTTCGTGATCCTGTTCCTGGTGGTGGCGTTCGTGGGATCGATGCAGACATTCCTGAACATTGCTGTGTGGGTGATGCTGTCCGAGATCTTCCCGCTGCACGTCCGCGGCTTCGCCATTGGCCTGTCCGTGTTCTGCCTGTGGATCGCCAACGCCCTGCTGGGTCTCTTCTTCCCCACACTTGTTGCCGGGATGGGGATCACGGGAACGTTCTTCCTCTTTGGTGTTGTGGGCATCTTCGCCTTGGTGTTTATCTACACCCAGGTCCCCGAAACCCGTGGACGTACGCTGGAGGCTCTCGAAGAGGACGTGACCACCGGCGCCATCTACCTGGTGCACAAGAACTAGTCACTATCCCAAAACCCTCAGAAGGGAGCGGCGCTCAAGGCGTCGCTCCCTTCTGGCGGTTTTTGCGAACGTCTAGTTAGTGCACGACGGCGAAGCTCACCAGCGTGGCCCCCTCACCTTCTGCGAAGAGGGCAAGGGCGGTACTCGAGTCCGCCGGAAAGATCTGATCGGTGATGGTTGCCGTGCCATCCTGAGCGAAGACCTCGACGGAACAGCGGTCAAGGAAGATCCGAAGCCGTATCCGGCCATCTTCCAACGGCACAGTAACGCGATCCACTGACGGAAACGCCTCGTGGAATCCGACGTTGCCGGATTCTGTGCGGTCCAGGCTGAGTTCCGACGTTGCCGGGTCATAGGCCAGGACTGTGCGCTCTGCGCCTGTGGAAAAGACACCCGGCGCAGCCCCTCGCTGCGGGTCGGCCCGCAGCACGATGCCCACCCTTCCGGCATGCCCGGGCTCGAACTCGGCATCGATCCTCAGCACTTCCCCGGATACGTCTTGGGGAAGCCACGTCAGTCCGGGTTCCAGGCGTTGCCGGCCCAGTGCCATCTCCGTTCCATGGCCTTCGAAAGGGTCAATGGCATCCTGTATCAACACGGGACGCCCGCCGTGGGAAACCAGCTTCACTTCGCGAACGAGCGACATGGCGCTGCGCCAGCCGTCGGAGGGTGTGGCAGCCGCGTACTGCCAGTTGTTCATCCAGCCGATCATGAGCCGGCGTCCGTCGGGTACGTTGCTGAAGGATACAGCGGCGTAGTAGTCCCGGCCCAAGTCGAGCCAGCCGTACTCGGCCATCCGGGTGTCATCGTACTGGAGGCCTTCGGTGACGGTAGTTTCGGAATGGAACGTCACGCCGTCGAACTTTCCAACGAAGTATTGACCGCCGGAGCCGCCGGCGATACCGCCCGGGCTGAGGTTCACCACCAGAACCCACCGGGTGTTGGAGACGTCGCCGTCCACCGGAAGTTCAAACAGGTCCGGGCATTCCCACACGCCTCCGGTGGCGTTCGCCGGGCCGAAGGTGCTGAGGTATTCCCAGGACAGCAGGTCCGGTGAGCTGTACAGCACGACTTCGCGTCGGGCTGCTTCGACGGCGACCATAACCCAGTAGCTGCCGGCGTCGCCGTCGTACCAAAAGACCTTCGGATCCCGGAAGTCCGGGGAGACCCTGTCCAGCACTGGGTTCCCCGAATACTTGGTCCAAGTGGTGCCGTCGTCCGTGCTGTAGGCCAGGGACTGCGCCTGGAGGCCGGCCATGGGCGAGCCGGAGGTGTAAGCACTCGTATAGATGGCCACGAGGGGCGGGTTGTCGAGGGTGCCGAAACCGCTCGTGTTACGGACATCCACCACAGCGGAGCCGGAATAGATGGCTTCTTCGTCGTCGCAGGGGATGGCCACGGGCTGCTCTTCCCAATGCAGCAGGTCCACCGAGGTGGCGTGGCCCCAGGACATGTTGCCCCACGTATCGCCCTCCGGGTTGTGCTGGTAGAAGAGGTGGTAGACGCCATTGGAGTAGAGGAGCCCGTTGGGGTCGTTGAGCCAGTTGCGCTGCGCGGAATAGTGCCACTTGGGCCGGTAGCGGCAGTCGAGGTCGGCGGTTGTATTCATGGGAGCATTTCCCTTTCGCATGAGGGGCAAGCCGCGTCAGCCCTTGACGCCGCTGGAGGCGATGCTGTTGATGAAGGAGCGCTGGAAGGCGATGAAGAGCACCACCACCGGGACCGTGATGAGGGACGCATAAGCCATGACTTCGCCCCAAGAGACGTTGAGCTGGAAGAAGTACTGGATGCCGATCATGACGGGTCGGAGCTCCTCGGACTGGACCACCATGAGCGGCCACAGATAGGAGTTCCATGCGGGCAGGAACGTCAAGATCGCCACCGTGGCTGTCGCCGGGCCTGCCAGGGGCATCACCACCAGGCGGTAGATCTTGAACCAGCCAGCGCCGTCAATCCTTGCGGCCTCATCGAGCTCCTTCGGGATCGACTCAAAGTACTGGTGATACAGGTAGATGGAGAACGCATTGGCGATGAAGGGGATGATCTGGACCTGGTAAGTGTCCAGCCAGCCCTTGGAGATCTCAAGGCTGAACCCGTTGAGCTCAAAGAACGGCAACTGGTTCACCCACCACACCAGCGGCAGCGCCAGCGTCTGGAAGGGCACGATCAGCGTGGCCAGGATCGCCGTGAACACTATGCGCTTGCCGCGGACCTGCATCCGGGACAAGGCGAAGGCGCAGAGGCTGTTGATGAAGATCCCCAACACCACCGTGACTGCAGAAACCCCGATGGAGTTGATCAGGAAGCGGGCGGCCGGCACACGGTCAAACACAGCGGCGTAGTTGTCAAACGAGACATTGCCGATGGGCAGGAAGGCTGCCACCGAGGACATGTCCCCGAAGATCTGCTGGTCCGGCTTGAGCGAAGACACCACCATGAACAGGAGGGGGAAGGCGGCGACCACGCCAAACAGGATCCGTACGACCATGGTCCCTGCACTGCTGAGACCCTTGGATGTGAGTGTCTCTTTCATGTCAGTCCTTCTCTCGGGTCAGGTAGCGCTGCACTGCGGAGATCAGCAGCACCAGGACGAAGAATACGAGGGAGATGGCCGAGGCATAGGATGTTTCCTGCTGCTTGAAGCCCGAGCGCACCGCCTCGAAAATGATGGTGGTGGTGGAATCGAGCGGGCCGCCCTGGGTCATGACGCTGACCTGGTCGAAGAGCCCGAGTGCCTGGATGGTGATGGTCACCAGGATCAGGGTGCGGGTGTGCTTGAGGCCCGGCCAGGTCACGTAGCGGAACTGGTGCCAGCGGCTTGCCCCGTCAAGCTGGGCTGCCTCGTACAGTTCCCCGGAGATGCTCTGGAGGCCGGCGAGCCAGATGATCATGTGGAAGCCGGCGGCCTGCCAGATCGACAGGATGATGATGGCCGGCATGGACGTGGCCGGATCATTGAGCCAGTCCGGGCCATCGATCAGGCCGAAGCTGGCCGCGGACAGGAACTCATTGATCAGGCCGTCCTTGCGGTACATGAACAGCCACAGCAGGGACACCACCACCATGGACGTCACCACAGGAAGGAAGTACAGGGTGCGGAAGAAGTTCACCCCGCGGAACTTCTTGTTGATCAGCAGCGCCATCGCCAGGGCAAGGCCGGCCTGGACGGGCACCACCACAACCGCGAAGTAGCTGACGTTCAGCAGTGCCCGCCAGAACGTGGGATCTGTGAAGAGCCGGACGAAATTGTCCGCACCCACAAACTCAACAGGCCGCGGTGACACAAGGCGGGCGTTGGTGAATGCCAGGCCGAAGCCCAGGATCGCCGGGAGGAAGACAAAGAGCAGGAGTAGGGCTGCGGCGGGGGCGATCATTCCCCAGCCGGCGATCTGCTCGCGCACGTAGCGCGGGCGGCGATGGGGTTTGCTGGGCGGTGCGGCGGGGGCGGGGGCCGCCAAGCGGCGGCCAGAAGTAGGGGGAATTCGGGTGGTTGTCATGGGGGTTCTCCGTTGACAGCTGGGGCCGGGAGGTCCGACGACGACGGCAGGTGAGTGCCGCCGTCGCCGTTCCGTTCGGCTCGCCGGCTAGTTCTTGTAGCCGCCGTTGGACTTGATGTTGGCGTCGATCGCCTTGACCGCCTTGTCCAGGGCCGCCTTGGGATCCGCACCGGCCAGAATGTCCTGGACAGCCTTGCCGTATTCGGTGGCGATGAACGGGTAAGCCGGGGTTTCAGGCCGCAATACCGCGTACTCGCGGGAGAACTCCATGAAGATACGGTTGGCACCGCCCTCGGCGAACGCTGGAATCAGGGCGGCGGCTTCATTGGTGGCGGGGATGCCTCCCGTTGCCTTGATGACGGAAGCCACGTTTTCCGGCTTCAAGGAATAGGACAGGTAGTCCATCGCGGCATCCATGTTGTTGCAGCCGCTGGTGACGCCCCACTGCCAGGAAGCTCCGCCGATCTTGGGACCGTTGCCCAGGTCCACGCTGGGCATGACGACGAGCTCATCTCCGAGGGCGGCCCGGGCCTTGTCCCCAGCCCAGGAACCGGTGTAGAGGAGGCCGCTCTTGTTGTTCAGGAAGTCCTGGGTGGAGTCTTTCCCGCTCTTCGTCGCCATGAAGCCCTGATCCGCCAGTCCGCGGAACCATTTGGCCCATTCCACAGCTTTGTCGCCATTAAGGGCTCCGTCAGCCGACTGGTAATCCTGGCGGTTGATCAGGTCTCCGCCGAAGGACTGCAGGAACGGCGAGTACGCATAGGGCAGCCATTCGCCCGTTCCGGCAGTACCCATGTCCAACGGGTAATCCCATTTACCCAGTGCCTTGAGTTTGGTCAACGCGTCCTGGAACTCGTCCTTTGTCCATGGCTTCTCAAGGGTGGCGACCCGGACGCCCGCCGCAGCGAGATCGGATTTGCGGGCAAACATGGACAAGGCGACGTCGCCGTACCCAACCGCATAGGTATCGCCCTGCCACTTGGCAACGGTGCTGGGGAGGTTCTTGGAAAGGTCCGCGGACAGCTTCAGCGGCGCCAGGTACTTGGCCCATGCCCAGTTGGGAACGTTGGGTCCGTCAATGTCCACGATGCAGGGAAGTTTTCCGGCTGACGCGGCCCCAACGACGGAATCGTTGTAGGACTCCTGCGGGAAAGCCTGCACCTTGATTTGCGCCTTCGCGCCGCTGCTTTTGTTATAGGAGTCCACGATCGCCTGGGTTGCCGCCAGTTCCTCCGGGTTTCCGGCGGCGTGCGTCCACATGGTGATCTCTTTGGGGCTGTCGCTTGTGGACGAGGAGCTGCCCTTGCTGCAGGCGCCCAGGCTGCCGACGAGGGCCGCCGCAGCTATGCTGGTTGCCAGGATCCGTGTGAATCGTGTGTTCATGATTCTCAATCTTTCTGCTGTTTTGGGGTGTGGATGATTGACCCGGGTCCTTCGGGGCGCAGCCGCTGCAACGGCTGCGTCCCTTTCTTTGTGGAATCCGGTGTTGTGACGTCGTGTTTTGACGTGGTCTTTCGCGTGGGTTAGTGGCTTATGTCAGTGGGTGGTGCCACCGAGCCCCGCTCTATGACAGGGCAGATGAGTTTTTTCTGCCCCGGCGGCGTGCCGGGCTTTTCAATGTCGTCCAGAAGCCGGGTAACGGCCCAGCACCCCATCTCGTAGTGCGGAAGGGCAACCGTGGTCAGCCCCGGCCACAACGAGTCTGCGATGAGTTCGAGGTTGTCCATTCCCACCACAGAGAGGTCTTCCGGGATGCGGAGGCCTGCTGCGGAAGCTGATTGGTAGGCGCCCATGGCCATGCGGTCGTTGAAGCAGAACAGGGCAGTGGGGCGATCAGGTAAGGACAGCAGTTGTGCCGCTGCTTGCCTGCCGCCCACAGTGTCCGAGAGCGCAGAGGCGACGAGTCGGGGATCTTCCGGCAGCCCGTTGCGAATGAGGGCGTTTCGGTAGCCCTCCAGCCGTCCGTGCGTGGCCGGGATGTCGTCGATATTGTTGATCATCCCGATCCTCGTATGCCCTGCAGCAGCAAGGATTTCCACTGCACTTTCTGCGGCGGCGATTTCATCCGGGACCACTGAGGAGATTGAACTGTCAGCGGAGGCCGCGTCCARCAGCACGGTAGGGACTTCGTAGAGTTCTTCCGGAACCGTGACGCCCTGGTGGTACATACGGGCGTAAATGATCCCGTCCACCTGGTGCTGCTGGAGGGTTTGGATCTCGTGTTTCTCAAGATCGTTGTCGAGCCCCGAATTGAGCACCATCAGCAGGTAGCCCCGCTGATAGGCGGTTTCCTGGGCGCCGCGGATCATGGCCCCGGCAAAGGGTGTGGTGGTGATTTGATCACTGACGAGGCCGATGATCTGCGAACGCTGGTTCCGCAGTCCGCTCGCCAGGCGATTGGGGGCGTAGCCCAGGTCCTTGGCCACTGCCCGTACGTGTTCTTGCGTTTTGCGGTTCACGCGATCGCTGGTGGCGTCGTTGAGTGCATGGGACACCGTGGTGATTGAAACGCCGGCAGCCTTCGCCACTTCGCGGATACCTACCCTCGTCGTCATCGACAGTCCTTTGCAAAACGTTTTGGATGTTGTTTGGATCACATTACCTAAAACGTTTTGCAACTGTCAAGCAAAAAAGCACCGCAACGTCCTGGACGTCGCGGTGCTTTTTTGGGGGACGAACCTAAGCCCGCAGCCGGTACCCGCGCTTCACGACGGTTTCCACGAGCTTGCCGTCCGGAAGCGAGGAACGCAGCCGGCTGACGGTCATGTCCAGGGCATGCACGGAACCGCGGAGGTCCAGGAGGTCCGAGAGCGCTTCACGGGACAGCACCGCACCACCGGCGCCGAGCAGGGCCCGGAGCAAGAGCAAGGGCGCCGGAGCGAGTTCTACTACTTCGCCGTTGATCCGCAGGCAGCGCCCGCGGAGTTCGATGGTGGCGCTCTTGGTTTCCAGGCGGCGCACATGGTTCAGGGACAGGTGCTCGGTCACCAAGCGAATCAGTGCACCCATGCGGTAACGGTCGGGAATGAGTGGCGTCAGGCCGGCGTCGACCAGTGGCTGTGCGGTGACGGGCCCGACGGCGGCAACCGTCACGGGACCTTTGAGCGCTTCGATGAGCTGGCGGTACAGACCCATCTCGTGCGCGGTGCTCCACATTGCGTCCACTGCCGGGGCGCTGGTGAAGGTCAGGACATCAAGGTTGCCGTTGCACACGGCCTCGATCAGGCGCGGCAGTTTGTCCTCGCCGTCGGGCTTGACCCAACGGTAGGGCGTCACCGTCAGGACCCTGGCGCCGGACATCCGCAGCCGCTCCAGCTGGCGCACGTCGGTGTAGCCGTGCAGCTGCACAGCAACGGTCTTGCCCCGGACGCCTTCCACCAGGAGCATGTCCACGAGTGTCGCTGTGGTTTCGTCACTGCTGATTCCGACGTCGGCAAGTCCGGCCGCGCGGACGGCACCGCGGGCTTTGGGTCCCCGAACGAACATGCGGCAGGCCGAGAGTGTTTCCAGGAGTTGCTCGCCGATGCCGAAGGAGTCCGCTGCTTCGCACCAGCGGCGCATGCCGTAGGCCGTGGTGGCGATGCAGATATCAGGCTTGGCGGCAATGATGGTGCGGGTGTCCTCGATGAGGACCATGTCCTCCTGCACGGGCGCGATCTTCAAGGCCGGAGCATGGAGCACGCTCGCACCACGGCGTTCCAGGGCCTCGATGAGGTCCCTGGAACGGCGATGCGAGGTGACGCCTATGCGGAACCCGTCCAGCGGCGCTTCGGTAGCTTCTGAAACGTCCGTGGCGGTTGTGACGTCTTGGATTTCAAAGGCACGTGCAACAGTCATTGATTTACTTTCAGGCTTCAAGGAGAGAAGCCGCGAGTCGGCTCAGTTCAGCGGATGCTTCGGCATGATTACGGTTGGCTTCAGCCACCCGGACCACCTCGCCTATGACCAGCACGGCCGGGTTGCTGCAGCCGGTGGCTGCCGTTTCGATCGTACCCAGATCGGCGATGGTGGTGCGCTGGCCCGGGCGGTACCCGCGTTCCACCACGGCCATCGGCATGTCGGATTCCATGCCCGCGCGGCGCAGGCCGGCGGCAAGCTGCGGGAGGGTTCCGATGCCCATGAGGACAACGATCGTTCCGCCGAGTCCTGCCAGGTGCGTGTGTTCCTTCTCCGTCAGGGGAGCGTGTCCGGAAACCACGGTGAACATGTGACTGACCTCGCGGTGCGTTACCGGAATCCCGGCTGCGGCCGGAACGGAGATAGCGCTGGTGACGCCGGAAATCACGCGGACCGGAACGCCGGCGGCAACACAGGCGGCCACTTCTTCGCCGCCGCGGCCGAAGACGTATGGATCGCCGCCCTTGAGCCGGACCACATTCTTGCCCAGGAGGGCGGCTTCCACCATGAGTTTCTCAATGTCACGCTGGGTGACTTTGTGGTGCCCGGGCTGCTTTCCGACGTCCACCAACTCGCCGGAAGTCAAGTCGGCCAGCTCCTGGTACGGGGCCAGGCGATCGTAAAAGACGACGTCGGCATCGCGCAGGGCGTCCACCGCACCAACCGTGAGGAGATCCAAGGCGCCAGGTCCGCCTCCCACCAGGGTTACATGACCCTCGTTGCCTGGTGCGGGCTCGAAGGCAACCGGAATCCCGGCGCCGCCGCAGCGTTCCACCAACGGCTCCCAGCCCGTGTCGCCGTCGTCCACCACTGCTACCAGGAACGGACGCTCCGGCAGCGGACCGTCGCCGGGTGCGCCGGCAGGCGTGCTGAGACGGAACACCTTGGCCCCGGCAGCCTGGTAGCGGCGAACCGCTTGGCGGGCGGCCTTTTCGGATCCCGTGACGAGGACCTCGCGGCCTGTGAGATCAATGGTGAGCTGCATGGGTACCCCTAGTTCTCTGCGCCGACGCGTTCTGCGCCGACAGTTTCGCGGCGGACCGGGATGGTGGAGGCGATGAGCACGCCGCCCTTTTCCTCGTTCGTCGCGGGACGGATCTGGCCGCGCTCCGGAACGAAGGAGATGGACTCGTCCTTCTGGTTGGGGGCGTTGACGAAGGAACGGAAACGGCGGAGGCGCTCCGGGTCCTTCAAGGTCTCAGCCCACTCGTCCTCGTAGGTGTCGATGTGCTTGGCCATGGCGGCTTCAAGCTCTTCGGCGATACCCAGGGAGTCGTGTACCACTACTTCCTCAACGTGCTTGATGCCGCCGTCGAGCTCTTCCTGCCACCGCGCAGTGCGCTGCAGGCGGTCGGCGGTGCGGATGTAGTACATGAGGTAGCGGTCGATGTACTTCAGCAGTGTTTCGTCATCCAGGTCCTTGGCGAGCAACTGGGCGTGTGCCGGTGTGGCTCCACCGTTGCCGCCCACGTACAGGTTCCAGCCATCAGCGGTGGCAATGACGCCAACGTCCTTGCCTCGGGCCTCGGCACACTCGCGGGCGCAACCAGAGACACCCATCTTCAGCTTGTGCGGGCTGCGCAGGCCCCGGTAACGCAGTTCCAGGGCGATGGCCATGGCCACGGAATCCTGGACGCCGAAACGGCACCACGTGGACCCGACGCAGGACTTCACCGTGCGCAGGCTCTTGCCGTACGCCTGGCCGGACTCGAAGCCGGCGTCAACCAGTTCCTTCCAGATGTCCGGCAGCTGCTCCAGGCGGGCACCGAACATATCGATGCGCTGGCCACCGGTGATCTTGGTGTAAAGGTTGTACTTTTCGGCGACCGCTGCAATGACACCGAGTCCCTTCGGGGTGATTTCACCACCGGCAATACGCGGAACCACCGAGTACGTGCCGTCCTTCTGCATGTTCGCCAAAGCGCGGTCGTTGGTGTCCTGCAGGGAACCACGGCCCGCATCCAGCACGTAAGCGGAATGCTGGCTGGCCAGGATGGAGGCGATGGTCGGCTTGCAGATATCGCAACCGGCACCAGTGCCGTACTTGGCCATGATCTCCTCGAAGGAGGTCAGTTCCAGGACGCGGATGGCATCGAACAACTCCTGGCGGGACAGGCTGATGTGCTCGCAGAGGGCCTTGGAAACCTCGATGCCGGACTTCTTCAGTTCGCCTTCGAGGAGCTTCTTCAACATGGGGACACAGGAACCACACTGGGTGCCGGCACGCGTGCAGCCCTTTAGCTCGCCGAGTTCCTGGACCGGAGCGTTGCCCTCGCAGGCACCGCAACCGTTGACGGTGTCGCGAATGGTTCCGGCGGACACGTTGTTGCAGGAGCACAGGATTGCATCATCCGGAAGTTCGGTTTCCGGTGCCTCGCCGCCACCGGCAGCGCTCAGGAAGGCGCCGGGTTCGGCGGGCAGTTCGCGTCCCAGCAGCGGGCGCAGGCTCATGTAAGGGGAAGCGTCGCCGACGAAGATGCCGCCCAGGAGGGTCTTGGCATCGTCAGTGGTGACGATCTTCTGGTAGACGCCGCGGGCGGGGTCCGCATAGACGATTTCGAGCGAGTGCTCGGTGCGGGCGAAGGCGTCACCGAAGCTCGCAACATCCACGCCGGACAACTTCAGCTTGGTGGCCGTATCGAATCCCGGGAACGTGGCCTCGCCGCCATGCAGGCGGTCCGCCACGATCTCGGCCATGGTGTTTGCCGGGGCAACGAGGCCCAGGCACATCCCCTCGAAGTTGGCCACTTCACCGATGGCCCAAATACCGTCCACCTCGGTGGCACAGAAATCGTTGATCACCACGCCGCCACGCTGGCCAAGCGAGAAGAGCTGCTCTTCACCCTCTGCGGCGCGGAAGAGTTCATCCCGGGGCCGTACGCCGATGGCGACGATCACCATATCTGCCTCGATGGTGCGGCCGTCGGCCATGAGGACTCCGGTGACCTGGCCGTCGTCGTCGGACAACACCTCGGAAGGGAAGACGCCGCTGTGCACTTCGAAGCCCTTGGCCTTAATCAGGCGGCCCATCGCCTGGCCGGCGCCTTCATCCAGCTGGGTGGCCATAAGCCACTGCGAGCC
Source organism: Paenarthrobacter sp. RAF54_2 (assembly GCF_052113945.1). NCBI lineage: Bacteria > Bacillati > Actinomycetota > Actinomycetes > Micrococcales > Micrococcaceae > Paenarthrobacter > Paenarthrobacter sp. RAF54_2. Next base: position 10,794 of record NZ_JBFRDV010000026.1, on the reverse strand, counting down.
GTCGATGACGATCGGGTTGGCGCCCAGCTGCTCCGTGCCGGCCGCGGACTCAAGGCCGAGGAGGCCTCCACCAATCGTGACCGCGTTGACCTTGCGGCCAAGCTTTTCCGTGAGCTCGGCGATGGCCTTGTTAATGGCCCAGACGTCCTCGAGCGTGCGGTAAACGTGAGTGAGCTCGTTGCCGGGAATGGGCAGGCGGGCAGCGTTTGAACCAGAAGCGACCACCAGGTGGTCGTATTCGTACTTGTTCCCTGCGGCCGTGATGACGCTCTTGGCGGCGACATCGATCTTGACGGCGCGCTCGCCGGTTTTCAGCGTCAATGCCTCGTGGTCCCACATGGACGCCTCGCCCAACGTGAGGTCAACGTCCATTTCCGTCAATGCCTTGCTCAACGCAACGCGGTCGTAGGGGAGGTGGGCTTCTTCGGTGAGCACCGTAACCTGCCAGCCTTCAAGACCGCGGTTGTACATTGCGTCGGCGAAACGGTGGGCCGCAGGGCCGCCTCCGACGACAACGATGCGGCGCGGGTTCTCTGTACTTGAAGTGTGTCCGGTCACTGGTGGGCCTTTCGCAGATGTTGCAGACGGATCTCCGCAACTTGTGCTTCCAGCCTAGGGACGGGCAGTTTCGCTTCAGTTTCCCCTTTGTTTCGTGATCTTAACTTCTGCATCACGAACGCATTTCGCGGGGTGTGAGGTCTCTTTTACGCACCGGACACAAATGCGGACCCCCGATGAAACACCCGCGCCCTAGCTTTGAAGAGTGGCCGCAAGCGTGGCCCGGTCCGGGGGAGTGAAGGTGGAAATTGCCAGCGCCCGGACACAGTGAGAGGGGCTGAAATGACCGTAATTCTGGACCGTGCCGACGAACTGACTACTACCGCCGTTGGCGAATGGCACCGTGTGTGCCTGGTGGACGAACTCGAAGTGGCCTGGGGCGAAGCGGCACTCATCGAGGGCCGGCAGGTAGCGTTGTTCCGCATCGCACCCGGCGAAGTCTTCGCCGTCGCACAGCAGGACCCGGCCACCCTGGCCAACGTTATGGCCCGCGGCATTATCGGGTCCCGCGGCAGCCGGCCGACCATTGCGTCGCCGCTGCACAAAGAGGTTTACGACCTCGAAACCGGGGAGTGCTTCACCGATCCGGACCTCAAGCTCGCAACCTTTGCCACCCGCCTTGTGGATGGCTACATCGAGGTCGAACTCTAAGAACCCGCCACACTCCGGCGGCTACAAGCCCAACGCTTCGCGGACATCCCGAAGGACATCGTCCAGGGATGTCCGCGCTGCTTGGCGTGCAGCGGGAAGCTCTGCTGCCGACTCCACAGCCTGGATGACCTCCAGGTAACACTTGAGCTTTGGTTCCGTGCCGCTGGGACGGATGATCACGCGACTCTGATCCCGCGTGAGGTACAAAAGCCCGTCCGTGGGCGGCAAGGATTCGCTGCCTTCGGCAAGATCGGTGAAAATCTCGACGGCGGAGCCTCCGAAGGCTTCCGGCGGGTTGACCCGCAAGCGGTTCATCATGGCGTCCAGGAGCCCCAGGTCAGCCACTCGGATGCTCAACTGGTCACTCGCGTGAAGCCCGTGCACCAGGTACAACTCATCCAAGGTGTCGAAGATCGTCTTGCCCTCGGCCTTTGCGGTTGCCGTTAATTCCGCGATCAGAACTGCCGCTGAGATGCCATCCTTGTCCCGGACCAGATCCGGCGCCACGCAGTATCCCAGCGCTTCCTCGTACCCATAGGTGAGTCCCGGAACGCGCGAAATCCACTTGAAGCCCGTGAGTGTTTCCTCATGTGCGTAGCCTGCTGCAGCCGCAATGCGTGACAACAGCCGTGAGGACACGATCGAGTTGGCGAAGACGCCTGCCCGGGGTTCTTCACCGGCGCCGGCAGCCATGCGCGCAACGATGTGTGCGCCCAGCAGCGCACCAACTTCGTCCCCGCGAAGCATCCGCCAGGCTCCGGTTGCGGGGTCAACAGCAGCAACTGCAGCCCGATCGGCGTCGGGATCGTTGGCCAGGACGATGTCGGCACCCAGGTCCGCCGCGGCCGCAAGTGCCAGGTCCAAGGCGCCGGGCTCTTCCGGATTGGGAAATGCGACGGTGGGGAAATCGGGGTCAGGTTCTGCCTGCTCAGCGACGAGGGTGACGTCCGTGAAGCCCGCTGCGTTCAGCACGGATACGGCCGTTTCGCCGCCCACACCATGCATGGGGGTGAGGACGATCTTCAGGTCCCGCGAGGGGAAGTGCTCTGCATCCACCAGACCTGCCATCGCCGCTTGGTAGTCCGTGGCAATGGAGCTGGGAAGTACTGTCCAGCCAGCCGCGGCCAGGTCGATCGACGCCAGGGTGCCCACRGCCTCAATCTTTTCCGCAATCCGGGCATCGTACGGGGCAACGATCTGTGAACCCCTGCCGCTCTCAGTCACGGCGTGCCGGCCAAGATAAACCTTGTAGCCGTTGTCCTGCGGCGGATTGTGGCTCGCGGTGACCATCACGCCGCCATCGCAATCCAGCGCCCTGACCGCATAGGCGAGCAACGGCGTCGGGAGCGCTGCCGGCATCAGGAAGGTTTCGATCCCCGCCGCCGTGAAGATCGCAGCCGTCTCTTCCGCGAAAATGTCCGAGTTATACCTGGCGTCAAAGCCGACGACGGCGCGGGGCCGGGTACCCGGCGCAGCTGCAGCGACCACTTCGGTCAGGAAAGCAGCCAAGCCGGCCGCTGCACGGCGCACCACCACCCTGTTCATCCGGTTGGGGCCCGGGCCGAGAGCCGCTCGAAGGCCGGCGGTGCCAAACTGCAGGGTGCCGTTAAAGCTGTCGCCCAATTCCTGGACTGCTCCTGCATCACCGCCGCTGGCGAGGTCGGTGAGCTCAAGRAGAGCGGCCGACGTCGTGGGGTCCGGATCGTGGGAAGCCCATTCGCGGGCGTCGGTGAGCAGCTGGTTAAGGGCGGCATCGCTTGATGTCATAGGGACAAAACTATCCTCATTGCCCACGTCAAAGGCAACGCGGGGTCAGATATGGCCCATAAATCCAGTCGCAATGGGCCACATCTGACCCCGCGTTGCTTTAGAGGGGGCGGGATCGGACGGTGAAGTCCGTGTTCCCATCCATGCTGAACACAGAAGACCCCGTGTTGTCCCAGTCCGGGAAGAAGATGTCCGAAATGACTGCCGCCCCATCCTGGGCGAAGACCTCCACGGACGAGGAATCCAGGAGGATGCGGAGGCGGACCTTGCTGTCGCTGCCGGAGGAGGGCAGCGAAACCTCGTGATAGGGGCTGAATTTCTCGGAGAAGTTGCTGGTCCCGGCCTTCGAACGGTCAACCCTTACGGTGCGCTTTTCCTTGTTGTAGGAGATACGCAGATTAGCGCTGCCGTCAGCGGATCGACGAAGGAGAATCCCTGCTTCCCGCGCAGAGGTAAGGTCCATTTCGAGCTCAATGAGCTGCGTACGACTGGCGAAATCACTGCCAAGATCCTGCACGTCCGGCCCGACGGTGAGGTTTTTGCTCTTCACCTCACCTCCGGCGTGTTCGAGTGATTCCCTCGCCACGCCGGCAATGGCCGATCGCAGTTCGAGCCGCTTCTGGCCCCGGACCAGGGTGAGTTCGCGGGGGATTGCCATGGATCCGCGCCAGGGCGTGGTGGGAACGTGTTGGGCGTAGTCCCAATTGCCCATCCAGCCAAGGAGCACGGGCTTGCCGCCGGGCGCTCCCGAGATGGAGTTTGCCGCATAGTAGTCGGCGCCATGGTCCAGCCACTGGGATTCCGTGAGCGGTGCATCCGCGGGCGCGGCGTTCTCGGCCGTGAAACGGGTGCCGTCGAATTCGCCGACGAAGTACTGCATGCCCGAGCCACCCGCGATGCCACCGGGGTTGATGCTCAGCAGCATGACCCACTTCTTCGCGGTGGAGTCCTCTACGTCCATCTGGATGAGTTCCGGCACCTCCCAGAGTCCGCCCTGGGCGCCGACTCCGGAGAAATCACTGAGGAAGTCCCAGTGGAGAAGGTCCGTGGATTTGAACATCTTCACTACCTGCGCGTCCGCCACGACAGTGGTCATCACCCAGTATCGGCCGGGCTCGTACCAAGTGATCTTGGGGTCGCGGAAGTTGTTGTTGGTCGGCGCCAGGTTCAGGACAGGGTTGCCCTTGTACTTCTGCCAGGTGCTTCCGTTGTCCAGGCTGAAGGCTATGGATTGGGCCTGCGCACCTTGTGGGAGCGCGCCGTTCTTTCCGTAGGCGCTGGTGTAGAGGGCCACCATGGGCGGGTTCTGCGCGGACCCCAGTCCGGACGCGTTGTTCTTATCCAGCACGATCGAACCGGAGAAGATTTCCTCCTGCGGGCTGGCCTCCATGGCAACAGGCTGCTGTTCCCAGTGCACCAGGTCCTTGCTGGTGGAGTGGCCCCAGGACATATTGCCCCACGAGTTCCCGCGCGGGTTGTACTGGTAGAAGGCGTGGTAGGTCCCGTCGTGGTAGACGAGGCCGTTGGGATCGTTGAGCCAGTTCTTTTCAGCAGTCAGGTGGGCTGCAGGCCGCCACGGATCCGAAGCGGATGGCCGGTGCCCGCCCGGGGTGGGGACCGACGTCGGGCTTTCCGTTGCCAGGCCAGGGCTTTCCGTTGCCGGAGCAGTGCAGGCGGCGGCGGAAAAGGCGACCACGACGGCGGCACTTGCGGCCAGCAGGTTACGGCGGGACAGGCGGGGATTGGGGTAAGTCATGGGGAGAGATCCTGGGGTTGGGGAGTGGCAGGGGTGCCGGCCCTTGTGGAGCCTGCACCCCTGCCGTGGCCTAACGGCCGGGGGTGTTGCGGCCTACTTGTAGAGTCCTTCGCCGCCAACGCGGACGTTGGTGGGCAGGTAGCCGAACGGACCAAGGCCGTTCTTGCCGAAGCTGCGGTCAACCTGCGTCACGCCACCCTGGAAGTTCATCTTCACGGTGGGGGACAGGGAGCCGCCGCGGACGCCGCCCACGTTGTCGATAAACGACTGGACGAGGCCACCGGGCTGTACGTAGTGCGAGTAAGCCTGGAACTGACGGCCGTTCTGGCGCGGGTCCGGACCCTCCGGCGCGTTGGCCGGCATGTTCAGGTCCGTGGGGGAGCCAAGGGCCAGGCCGCTGTTGTTCACCGGCTGGAAGTCGGAGCGAACGCCGTTGCCCACGAAGCCGTAGACGCCGTCCGGGCCACGCATGCCATCGGCGTAGGTGAACTGGTGGCTGATGGTGAACAGGTAGTACTTGTTCTTGCCGTTTTCGTTCTGGATGAAGATCTGCGGACGCTCAGTTTGGTCGTTGACGCAGTTGGCGGACAGGATCGGGGGCAGGAAGCTCCACTTGGTGAGGTCCTTGTTGTCGGCCACAGCCAGGCCCACGTTGGCGGTCTGGTACCAGGCACCTGTGGTGGTGTTGACCTGGTTCAGGCTCTCGGCGTGGGGATCGCCCGCTTGGTAGCCGAGGTCTTCCTGCTTGCACTTGTAATCGCCGCGCGTGCCGCCGGTGTTGCCTTCGAAGACCATGAAGGTCTTGCCCGGGTGGGCGGGGTCCGCGAAGGTGTACGGGTCACGGAATGCGAAGCCCGGGTTCTGGGCCTTGTTCTGGTACATCTTTCCGTCCGGCTCCAGCAGTTTGGTGTGCTCGAAGCCGTCGAAGGTCACGCCGTCCTGGTTGGCGTGGATGTTGCCCAGTGCCTTGGCGATGACAGCATCCGGAGCGATGCCGCCGCCGCCTGCGTTGCGCTCAGCAACGTCGTAGAACGTGGTGGCCGTGTAGAAGACGTTGATCTTGTTGCCCTGCATGAGGCGGGTGGAGCCGGACCACTCGGTGTTGCCGATGGACGTGTTGTCCAGGAACAGGTGTCCGCCGTAGTTCCACTTGTCCTTGGCAGGATCAGCGTTGGTCTTGCGGAAGAAGTACCCGATCCGGGCGTTCCAGTGGCGCTGGTCGAAACCGTAGCCGGCGTGCCGGTCAGCTACCAGGGAGAAGATGACGTCCCAGCCCTTGTAGCTGATCTGGTTCGCGTTCTCGTCCGTCAGGGACCAGGTGTCCCAAACCCAGACGTCGTCGTTCATGGCGGGGAAGTCCTTGGGGATTTCCGGCATGGTGACGTCGGGGCTCATTGAGTTCTGGCCCGGAGCAACGTTGGTGTTGCTCTGTGCCATGATCTGCTTGGCGTCCGCACGGGTCCATTTGGACGTGAAGTCGGCGGCGGGGTCGTACGCCTCCTGCGTGTGGACAGAGGGCAGTGGGAAGCCGGGCGTGGGTGCCGGCATGGTGCTCGACGGCGGGTCAGCCGGCAGGTTGGCCTGCGCAGCCGGCGTCACCAGCAGGATGCTGCCGGCCACGCTGGCTGCGGCTGCGAGGGCGGCTGCCTGTCGCAGACGGCGGCGTGGCCGTTGAAGGGTTGAGTGCGTGTTCATGCTTGCTCTTCTCGCGGAGTGTTGGACTTCGTGGAGTGGGGCGCATGCCCTGGTCCCCTGTGAAGGGGCTCGCCACTTCGGCGTCCTCTCGATCCGCTGAAGGCGTCTTCGAGGGACGCCATCGTTTCGAGGTGCGGCGATCCCTTGTGGAGTTCTCGCCGCGGCGGCTCCGATACGTCGACTTACCGGAACGACTCCCACGCTAGACGGGCTTCGCGCGACAAATCAAAGCACGTTTCGAAGGCCAAAACGGGTTGTCAGACATCTGTGTGCAAGCGCTTACATTTCTCAACGCGTGCGCGTGCCACAACTCCGCGACGGAATCAAATGTTTCGTTATAAATCAGATTTAATCTGAGAATTTGCTGTGTGTTTACTTTTGAATTGGTTCAAGTCACACAGACGATGGAGGCCTACTGGCGGTAATGGAGGGGATTGTTGGAGGTTGGCCTTCAGAGCTTCGCGATGATTTCCGCCAACAGCGTGGAGATACGCTTGCCTGCCGCTTGGCCGGCCTCGAGGACTTCGGCGTGGCTCAGTGGAACCGGGCTGATACCCGCCGCGAGGTTGGTGACCAACGAAATGCCGAAGACCTCCATGCCTGCATGGCGTCCGGCGATGGCTTCCAACGCCGTAGACATTCCCACGAGGTCCGCACCGATCCGCTTGGCGTACTGGACCTCGGCCGGTGTCTCGTAGTGAGGACCGCTGAACTGGGCGTAGACACCTTCCTGCAGTGACGGGTCCACTTCGCGGGCCAGTTGCCGGACACGTGAGGAGTAGAGGTCCGTGAGGTCCACGAACGTTGCGCCCTCAAGCGGGGACGTGGCGGTCAGGTTGATGTGGTCGCTGATGAGTACAGGCGTGCCCGGGGTCCAATCCTCATTAAGGCCACCGCAGCCATTGGTGAGGACCAGCGTCTTGCAACCTGCGGCAGCGGCGGTGCGAACGCCGTGGACGACGGAGCGGACACCCTTGCCTTCGTAGTAGTGTGTCCTGGCTCCCAGGACCAGGGCGCGCTTGCCTTCCTTGGTCAGGACGGAGCGAATGGTTCCCACATGGCCCACAACTGAAGGTTGGTGGAAGCCGGGAACCTCGGAGGCATTCAGCGTGGCCGTAGTTTCACCAATGAGATCCGCAGCTTCGGCCCAACCGGAACCGAGCACCAGGGCTACATCGTGGGACTCAACGCCAGTCTCTGCGGCAATGAAGTCCGCGGCGGCCCGGGCAGCTTCGAAAGGGTCTGTGTTCATCAGCTCAGTGTTACTCACTGGTACAAGCTACCTTGCGTGTGCGGCAATTTGATAGGGACGCCTTTTCGACACCCGGGGGTGAGGCTTGGCTGACTGGCAGCCTGCCGTGCAATGAGCGAGAATTGAGGATTGTGACCACCCAAGTTGACTTCAGTTCCCCCCGTATCGCGATTCTGGGGGGTGGTCCCGGAGGATATGAAGCCGCCATGGTGGCCGCTTCCCTCGGCGCAAAAGTCACCATCATCGAGCGGGCCGGCCTTGGCGGCTCTGCCGTGCTGACCGACGTCGTGCCTTCCAAAACCCTTATTGCCACCGCCGACCTCATGACCCGCGTTGGTGAGGCGGACGAGTTGGGCGTCAAGTTCGACGGCGACGGCGGCGGCTCCAAGCCCCGCGCCGACCTGAAGCACATCAACAACCGCGTCCTGGATCTGGCCCGTGGACAGTCGCACGACATCCGCGCGGGGCTGGAGCGCCTCGGCGTGGAGATCGTGATCGGTTCCGGCAAATTGCTGGACAACAACACGATTGAGGTGCTGACCCTTGAAGGCGTCCGCACCATCGACGCCGATGCCATCCTGCTGGCGGTGGGCGCGCACCCGCGCGAGCTCCCCACTGCCAAGCCCGACGGCGAACGCATCCTCAACTGGGCCCAGATCTACAACCTGGACGAGCTGCCCGAAGAACTGATCGTTGTGGGTTCCGGCGTCACCGGTGCCGAATTCGCCTCCGCTTACAACGGCCTCGGCTCCAAGGTCACCCTGATTTCCAGCCGCGACCAGGTCCTCCCCGGTGAGGACACGGACGCCGCCAAACTGCTGGAAGGCGTGTTCGAGCGCCGCGGCGTGCGCGTGTTGTCCCGGTCGCGGGCCAACGCGGTTGAGCGGACGGACGACGGCGTGAAGGTCACCTTGGGCGATGGATCGGTGGTCACCGGCTCGCATTGCCTGGTGTGCGTTGGTTCCATCCCCAACACGGCCGGAATCGGGCTTGAGGAAGCCGGAGTGACCTTGACGGAGTCCGGACACATCAAGGTGGATGGTGTTTCGCGCACAACTGCCCCCAACATTTACGCAGCCGGCGACTGCACGGGAGTGTTCGCGCTGGCGTCCGTGGCCGCCATGCAGGGCCGCATCGCGGTTGCACACTTCATGGGTGATGGCGTGAAGCCGCTCAAGCTCAACCAGGTGGCGTCGAACATCTTCACGTCCCCGGAAATCGCCTCCGTGGGTGTTTCCGAGGCCGATCTCGCCTCCGGCAAGTACCAGGGCGACGTCGTGATGCTCTCGCTGCTGAGCAATGCCCGCGCCAAGATGCGCAACACCAAGGATGGCTTCGTCAAGATCATCGCCCGCAAGGGATCCGGCACCGTGATTGGGGGCGTGGTGGTCGGACCGAACGCTTCCGAACTCATCTTCCCGATCTCCGTGGCCGTCACGCAGAAACTGCACGTTGACGACGTCGCCAGTGCTTTCACGGTGTACCCGTCACTGACTGGGTCCATCTGGACGGTATATATCAAGCTGTTTGTGACAGCGGGGTGGGTTGTTTGTGGTTGATGCCGGCCCGGGGAGGGACTCCGGGTGCGGTGGGCCTGCGGCGGTAGCGGTGTGGGTTGCGGGCGTAGCAGGCATCGAGTGTTGTTTGCCGTTGCCGGCGTGCTTGCTCGACCAGTCCGTAGTGGACGGTGTCTGGGGTGTAGTAGTTCAGGCCGCTGTGGCGGTGGTTGGTGTTGTAGTCCGTGAAGAACGCCGCCATGTAGTCGCGTGCGTGCTGGAGGTCCTGGAAGCGTTGTGGAAAGTCCAGGCAGTATTTGACGGTCTTGAACAGGGATTCCGAGTAGGGGTTGTCGTCGGAGACCCGTGGCCGGGAGTAGGACAGGGTGATGCCCAGGGCCCTTGCGAGGTCCAGGGTGGTTCCTGCCCGCATGGGGCCGCCGTTGTCGGCGTGGAGCACTGCAGGGCAGCGCTCGTTATCGGCCACCGCTTTCCGGATTAACGTTGCGGCCAGGGCTGCGGATTCGGTGTACTCGACGCGATGGCCGACGACCCTGCGCGAGAATACGTCCATGATTGTGTAGAGCTTGTAGGTGTGTTTTCCGGGGCCGTGGAGCATCGTGATGTCCCAGCTCCAGAGTTGGTTGGGAGCCGTGGCTTCAAGGACTGGCTTGACCCGGGCGGGGCCGGTTCCGCCGCGTTGGGCGCGGCGGTCTCCGTTTTGTCCATGGCTGGCCACGATCCGGTGGGCTGCGGCGATCGAGAATGAACAGTGGCCTTTATCGAGCATCCGGTAGTAGGCCTGGGTGACTGACAGGTTCCCGTAGTCCTGGGAGTTGAGCAGTTCCATGAACTCCTCGGATTCGGCCGGTGTGATCCGGTTTGGGTAGGCCCGGTCGGCTTGAGGGACACTGATCCCTGCCCGGACCGGCGGGTTCAGGTGCCGGTACCAGGTGGTGCGGTGCAGACCCACTAAAGCGCAGGCCTTCACCGCTGACCAGCCAGCAGCCACGAGCTTCCCGGCGAAGCTCAGGGTGACGTCTTTCCAGGCTTTGACGTCAACCATTCCGGGCGCTGGGGCTCGGGTTCCTTCAGTTCCGGATCCGTTGCCGCTGCGCTCTTGGCCATGGCGTCCAAGAGCGCGGAAGCTTTTCCCAGGATGTCCACCGCGGCCTCGGATCGGGCCAGCTTGGCTTTGAGGACCTCGTTCTCTTTCAGGACCTGTTTGAGCAGTCTCTTATCGTGTTCGCGCAATCGATGATCCTCTCTGCCTTGCTTGCTGCGGGATCTGAGCTCCCCAGTCTCGCGCTGTTGGACCCAGAGGCGAATGGTGTTATCACCGATGCCCACGGCCCGGCAGAACGCAATCCGGGAACCACGCTCGAGGCACTTGTCGTACTCATCCAGAATCGCGTGCTTTTGATCGAGAGTGAAGTGGCTCCGCTTCGAACGACGGGGAGGAACAATAAAATCCATGACGGACCTTTCCCTGCCGCGTGTATCACCTGGTGGGAACAGCAAACCTGTCACACAACAGCCTGACACACACGGCTTTCCCTGCCGCGTGTATCACCTGGTGGGAACAGCAAACCTGTCACACAACAGCCTGACACACACGG
>NZ_JBFRDV010000025.1:0-73041 GCF_052113945.1 Paenarthrobacter sp. RAF54_2 | reverse complement strand
CACCATGCCCGCCCCCTGGTGCGAAGCCCACCACATCACCTACTGGTCACACGGCGGCACCACAGGAACCGAGAACGGCACCCTGCTCTGCAGCCACCACCACCACGTCATCCACAAAGAACAATGGCGGATCGACATGACCACCGGCGTGCCCTGGTTCACCCCACCACCACACATCGACCCCAAACAAACCCCCCGACGCAACCACCACCACACACCCCAGAGAACATAAACCTGCCCGACAATGATGCCGGGTTCGGCCAGCGCGGTGCCGCGGGTATGCGGAAGTGTGCCGGATGCTCATGGGTGCCGGATGCGATGCACAGATGGGTGCCGCGTGCCTGCGCGCGAGGCGATGCACACGCGAGCCAGGCCCCTGCCTGCGACCTCCTCCAGTTGCCTAATTGCCCCTGCCTGCGACCTGCAACCTGCACAGGCAACCCGTATGTTCTTGGGCCGTTCCAGTATTCCTAGGACTCACAGGGCCAGTTTCAGGGGCTGTGCGGGGCGGAAGTGGAGCCTAGGCTGAAGCTCGAACCCATACTGTATCCATATAGCAACATGGTTGGTACCAGCCACTAACGAGGAGCGCACCATGAGGATTGCCGTAACCGGCGGAAGCGGAAAATTGGGCAGGAGCGTGGTCCGTCGGCTGAGGCAGAATGGCCACCACGTGCTCAACGTTGACCGCGCAGGCAAGAGGGGCCGCGGCTACGTAAATGTGGACCTTCGCAATTATGGGCAGGTCCTGGATGTCATCCTCGGCTTGGACGACCAACACAGCGGCTTGGACGCGATCATCCATCTGGCCGCGATCCCCGCACCGGGGTTGGCTCCGGACGCCGCAATTTTTGAAAACAACATGCTCTCCACCTACAACGTCTTTCAGGCAGCGCGGCGAGCGGGCATCAAGAAGGTGGTTTATGCCTCCAGCGAGACGGTCCTGGGACTCCCCTTCGACATCGACCCTCCCTACATTCCCGTGGATGAGGAGTACGCGGCCCGGCCTGAAAGCACGTACTCCCTCGTGAAACACCTCGAGGAGCAGATGGCCATCCAGCTCACGCGCTGGGACCCGGCGTTGAGCATCACCGCACTAAGGTTCTCCAACGTGATGGACCCCGAAGACTACGACGCCTTCCCGTCCTTTGACTCGGACGCCACGCTGCGCAAGTGGAATCTGTGGGGCTACATCGATGCCCGCGACGGGGCCCAAGCGGTTGTCCGCGCCCTGGAGAAAGGTGCACCCGGTTTCGAGGCCTTCATCATCGCCGCTTCTGACACCGTGATGAGCCGAAGCAGCGCCGAGCTTGCCGCGGAAGTCTTTCCCGGCGTCGAGGTTGTCAAGGAACTGGGCCAGCACGAAACGATGCTGTCCATCGATAAAGCCCGTCGGCTCCTTGGTTTCGAGCCGGAACACAGCTGGCGCGATGTCCACTCCAATCGGACCACCCCCACAGAAGACTGAACGCGCGACGACCCACCCCTTAGCCGCAGTTTCCTGCAAGCACTCGTAAAGGGGTGGGTCGGCGCAGCTTCCTACATTCGTGAAGCTAGACCATAGTCAACACCATGGCGGGATCGGACAGGATAGCGCCAAGGTCCGCCAGGAAGCGTGAGCCCTGTTCGCCATCCACCAAACGGTGGTCGAAGGACAAGCTCAGGGACATCACCTGCCGCACGGCGATCTCATCATCCACCACCCACGGCGCCTTCCGCACTGCACCCAAGGCCACGATGGCAGCCTCGCCCGGATTCAGGATGGGCGTTCCAGCGTCGATCCCAAATACTCCGATGTTGGTGATAGAGATGGTGCCGCCCGAAAGATCTGACGGAGACGTCTTGCCGGCACGTGCGGTGTCTGTGAGTGCCGACAATGCTGTGGCAAGTTCCCGCAGGGTCAGGCGATCGGCATCCTTGATGTTCGGTACCGTCAGGCCCCGGGGCGTAGCAGCCGCGATGCCAAGGTTGACGTAGTTGAACTGGATGATCTCCTGGCGTGCTTCATCCCAGCGCGAATTCAACGTTGGGTTGTTCCGCAGTGCTATCAAGACCGCCTTGGCCGCGATCGTGAGAGGGGTGAGCTTGTAGCCTTCGAACGCTTTGCTGGCCCGAAGCCGCGCCAGCAATTCCATGGTCGCTGTGACATCGATCGTCAGGAATTCCGTCACATGCGGCGCGGTGAATGCGCTCTGCACCATGGCCGCGGCTGTGAACTTCCGGACACCCTTGATAGGCGTACGCGTTTCACGCTCGCCGGTCGCTGCGGGCTCTGCTGGTGCTGCGTTTGCGGCTTCCGCTTCACCCGTGAAGCTCTGGACGTCTTCCCGCGTGATCAGTCCTCCCGGACCAGTTCCGCGAACCAACTGCAGGTCAATCCCCAGATCGCGCGCCAGCTTGCGGACCGGCGGTGTGGAACGTGGACGCTCAGCCGTGGCTGCGTCAGGGTGAGGGGTTGACTCACGCGCCACTTCCGCGGGGCGAGCCTGCGGCGTTTCGGCTTGGACGGTTTCTGTTTGGACGGGTTGGACGTTGGCACGGACCCGGCGCGTCGGCCGTCCGGTGTGCTCGACGACGGCGCCATACCCCACCAGGTTCGGCTCACGTTTGGCGGGACTTGCGGTCGCCCCGCTCGCCTCGACTGGTTGCGACCCGCCGTTCGATCCAGATCCGCTGTTTGATCCAGATCCCCCGTCTGATGCAGGTTCGCTAGTGGACTCCGGTTCGCCGGCAGCCTGATGTCCAGCGACAGGTCCGTTGCCCCCGTTGGAGGCCCCGGCGTCGTCCACTTCGAAGGAGACGATCGGTTTGCCGACCTCCACCACGGAACCGGGCTGCTCGTGCAGGGCCGCTACGACGCCGGCGAAAGGCGACGGCAGCTCGACGACGGCCTTGGCCGTCTCCACCTCCGCAATGACCTGATTGAGGGTGACGGTGTCCCCCACTGCGACCTTCCAGCTCAGGATTTCCGACTCGGTCAGGCCTTCGCCAAGGTCCGGCAGCCTGAATTCCTTGATCATGGTGGTGGTCATCCTTCCAGTCCACTCAGGGAGTTGGGGCGGCCCAAGGTGCGGTCCACGCCATCCAGAATCCTGTCCAGATCCGGGAGATGGTGCATTTCAAGCTTCGAGTAGGGGTAGGGAACGTCGAAGCCGGTAATCCGGACGGGGGCGGACTCCAGGTAGTTGAAGCAGCGCTCAGTAATGCTGGCCGCAATCTCCGCTCCGAGGCCACCGGATTGTCCGGCCTCGTGCGTGATGACCAGACGGCCCGTCTTGCGCACGGATGCTTCCACCACCGGGTAGTCAACGGGAGCCAACGAGCGCAGGTCGATGACTTCCACGGAGACTCCTTCATCAGCCGCAGCCTGGGCCGCATCCTTGGCGGTTTTAACCAGAGGGCCGTAAGCCACCAGGGTGACGTCCGAACCGGCGTTGACCACAGCTGCCTTGTCCAATGGCATCGCTTTGGAGAGGTCCATGGACTCGTCGACGTCACCTTTGTCGTGGTAGCGGCGCTTGGGTTCGAAATAGAGAACAGGATCATCCGAGGCAATGGCCTGCTGGATCATGGTGTAGGCGTCCTGAGGGTTGGACACCGCCACTACCCGAAGTCCTGAGGTGTGAGTGAAGTATGCTTCCGGCGATTCCGAGTGGTGCTCCGGCGAGCCAATGCCTCCACCGAAAGGAACGCGGATGGTGATGGGCATCTTGACCCGCCCCTGGGTCCGGTAGTGCATCTTGGCCACCTGGCTGACGATCTGATCGAAAGCAGGATAGATGAAGCCGTCGAACTGGATCTCGCACACTGGTCGGTAGCCCCGGTAGGCCAGGCCAACAGCGGTTCCGATGATGCCGGACTCGGCCAGGGGCGTATCAATCACACGGTGCTTTCCAAAGTCCTTCTGGAGTCCGTCGGTGACACGGAAGACACCACCGAGGGAACCAATATCCTCACCCATGAGGATGACCTTGGGATCGTTTTCCAGTGACTTGCGAAGGCCGGCGTTGATAGCCCGGGCAAAAGTGAGCTGGGACATCAGAGTGCACCTTCCTCGACCGGCTGGTTGAAACTGTTCAGGTATCGCGAATACTGATCCTTCTGGCGTTCAATCCAGGAATTGGGTGTGCTGTAAACGTGGTTAAAGACGTCCAACGGCTGCGGATCAGGCATGTTAACGCAGCTGGTACGGAGTTCGGCTGCAACGGCGTCGGCTTTGGCTTTGGCTCTGCTCTCAAGGTCTTCGGTGAGCAGGCCCTTGGCGTCAAGGAGCCTCCGCAGACGGAGAATAGGATCCTTGGCAGCCCAGTCCTCCAGCTCATTCGGGTCCCGGTACCGCGTGGGATCATCGGCAGTAGTGTGCGGACCCATGCGGTAGGTGACCGCTTCGATAAACGTTGGCCCACCACCGCTGCGGGCGCGATCCAAAGCCCAACGGGTAGCGGCCATGACGGCGAGGACATCGTTGCCGTCAACGCGCAGGCTGGGGATGCCGAACCCTGTTGGCCTGTCGGCCAGTTGAACGTGGGACTGCACCCGCACGGGTTCGGAAATAGCCCAGTGGTTGTTCTGGCAGAAAAACACCACGGGCGCCTGGAAACTGGCGGCAAACACCATGGCCTCGCTCACGTCACCTTCACTCGTGGCGCCATCCCCGAAGTAGGCAAGTACTGCCGTGCTGGCGCCGTCCAGTTGGACGCCCATGGCGTAACCGGTGGCGTGGAGGCTCTGGGAACCAATGATGATTTGGGGCGTCGCCATGTTGATTCGCTTTGGATCCCAGGAGTACAGGGCATTTCCGCGCCAAACCTGGGCGATCTCCGAGACATGGGCTCCACGGATGTACGCGACGCCGCTCTCACGATAGCTGGGGAAAACAAAGTCGTCGTCGCGCAAGGAACGGCTTGAACCGATCTGGGCTGCTTCCTGTCCCAGCAGCGGCGGCCAGAGGGCCAGTTCTCCCTGCCGCTGGAGGGCTGTGGCTTCGGTATCGATCCGGCGGATGACTGTCATGTCCTCCAACAAGGAGCCCAATTGCTCATCGCCGATGTCCTTGATCCAGAGATCAAATTCCGGGTGGCTGATCCGTTCGCCGTCCGGCGACACTAACTGCAGGAGGTTGCCCCCCGTCCGCAAAGGATTATGTGCACTTTGTCCGGGGCGCGGAGCGTCATTTTGCACTCCCTTGCCCGCCTTATCCGTCAACACAGGTGATCGCAACCTTCCGGCTAGGTTTTGTCGGCCCTGCTGGACTTGTGATCCAAGCACAGACCGACCCCCTGGCTCCTTCGCCAGCGTTAATTGTGACCCTACTCACAAGACGCACGGGGTACAACTACCGATGAAAAACTTGAGCATTCTGCCATGTTGGCAGCGGCCAGGCCGTGCTAATCTTGCGCATTATGCAACCTTTGGATGGCACTGACACCCGGCTCCTTTCAGCGATGGCAAAGGATCCCAGAGGGACCGTTGTGGCCCTCGCCCAGAGACTTGGCCTGTCCCGCAATACCGTCCAGGCACGCATGGCCCAGCTTGAGAAGAAGCATGCTTTTCTCTCCTTTGAGCGGCGCATCAATCCGGTCGCCCTCGGCTACCCCCTCACGGCATTCATCACCGTGCATGTCCAGCAACAGAAACTCGCCTCCCTCGCGAAGGATCTTGCGGACATCCCGGAGATCCTGGAAGGTTTTGGCCTCACCGGATCAGCCGACTTGCTCTTGCGGGTGGTGGCGCTGGACGCCGAGGACCTTTACCGGATCAACGGCAAGATCCTTGCGTGCGACGGCGTTGACCGCACCGACACTGCCTTGGCGATGCGGGAAATGATTCCGTACCGGGTGCAACCCCTGCTGGGTCGGCGCTCTGAAGGCTAAACCCCCGGGCTTTCACCTGCCGTTTAGTACCTTTTGGCCCTTGCCTGTGGAACCGTGAATGCGATTTGATTCAGATGGACGCATCGGGGGCCGGCCAGCGGTTTCCGGCTACGTGGTGGCGCTGCCGCAGGCTGCCGAAAGGGGCACTACAGTGAGCAACCCGCAGGAACCGAATGGTCGCGACGGACAGCGCAGCGGAAATCAATACGGTGGAAGCGAATACGGCCAGAACCCACCACCCGTCCCGCCCGGCCCCGGGTACTCCCCACCGAACGGGACTCCACCGCAGTGGCAACAGCCGCCGTCGTCCCCGGGCTCCCAAGGTCAGTACGCCCCTGAACAGTCCCGACCGGACCAAAACCCGTACCCGCAAGGCCAGTACCCGCCCGGTCAGTACCCGCAGAGCCAGTACGCCCCCGGCCAGTACGGCCAGCAGTTTCCACCGCCGGCCAAGAGCAGGAAGGTGCTCTGGATTGTCCTGAGTATTGTGGCAGGAGTCATCGTCCTGGCCGTGGTGGGCATCCTGGTGCTGGTGAATGTCGTGGGCAGCGCGACGTCGAAGGCGAGATCGTTGGCTGACGAGTTCACCAAGCTGGTTGTTTCAGGGCAAACAGAGCAGGCTTATGACAACTATCTGCACCAGGCCTTGAAGGACGAACTGGATAAGCAGTCCTTCATCGACGGCATTGCCAGCCTGGAACTTGATGACTCATRCAAACCCAATTACAGCTCGGTGAGCGTGAACTCGAACAACGGCAATAATAAAGCGGACATCGCGGGAACCTTGCAGTGCAGTGGCAAGACCATCGATCTCAAGTACGTTTTCGAAGGGACCGACGATCTCAAAATGAGCAGCATCCGCCTCCGTCCATAACGGCGGAAAAATAATCCAGTTTCCACCCATCCGCATCCGCTCATGGTCCGAATCACTGTTTGAGAGCCCCGTCCGGGGTTCCACAGGACGGCCGGGGAAGTCCCTGCCATCACCGGAAGGTTCGGACCAATGCGTACTTCGCCCAATCGCTTGATCGCCACCATCTTCGGAGCCGTATACCTCTTGGTAGGCGTGCTCGGATTCTTCGTCACTTCGGGAATCGGGTTCTTCGCCACCGAAGGCGCCAACCTGATCATCTTCGCGGTTAACCCCCTGCACAACGTCATTCACTTGGCCATAGGTGCAGCCCTTCTTTACGCGGGCATGAACAGCGTCACGCTTTCCAAATCCGTTAACAGCGCGGTGGGCGGCGTCTATCTGCTGGTGGGTATCCTCGGCCTTTTCCTCGTGGGTACTTCGCTGAACATCATCGCCCTGAATGGGGCAGACAACGTCCTGCACCTGGCCAGCGCTGTTGTGCTTCTGGGTGTCGCCCTGTCACAGGACAAGGCCGTCGTCGTCTCGGCCCGCGCCTGATCGCGGAACCCCGCCCACGGAATCCCTGATCGCGGAACCATCGAGACCGAGGACAGCGCCATGGCAGTCAAATATCACCCCACACTGAACGCGGCCGCGTTGTTGTTCGTCTACTTTGCGGCCATGGCCGCCGGGATGGTGGAATTGTCCATTGCGGCTGGCTACCTGACAGAAGCTGCCGCGCTTGGCTTGGTGGTTGCTGGAACGGTTGCCCTGGCAGCTGGACTCGCTTTCCTGGCGTGGTCTTTATGGGGGCTCCACCGCAACACCTTTGTCTTCGGCCGGCTTGCCTTTCCCGCTCTGGCGGTTGCGGCGGCTGCCCACATTGCCGTCCTTACAGGCGGTTTGGCGGCTAGTGAACCGTCGCTTGATGTGAGCAACCTTGCCGCTTTGGGCCTATCGCTCATGGCACTTGGCGGAGGCGGTTGGCTGGGTCGGCAGCAAAAGACCAACGACGGCGGCGCCCACGGCCTGCCAAGGACCGGGCGGCTTCTGGCAGCCGCGTTCGGGGCCGCCGTCGTTGTTGCGTCAGTTGCCACGCCGGGACTGGCAGCATCCATGGCAGGCCAGCACGCCGTCCCCCATGGCGAACACGGCCAAGCCCCCTCCGAAGGCACACCTCCAGCACAGATTCCAAGCCACCACCACTAGTGGCAATCGCCCGAACCGGCGCACCATCAACATTGCCCACTGTTGATGGTGCGCCCGGTTCGTGGATCATGGAGCCATGGATCCCGTTGAGGCGCTCGAAGAAATCTCCTTTTGGTTGGAACGTGGCCAAGCCCCCACCTTCAAGGTCCAGGCCTTCAGGAAAGCGGCCGACGCCGTTCGGCAGCTTCCGCCCGACGAGTTGGCCAGGCTCGTCCGGAACGGAAGAGTCACGAGCCTGAAAGGTGTTGGGGACCGAAGCGGGGAAGTCATCACCCAGGCTCTGGAAGACAGGGTGCCCGATTATCTGGCCGACCTTCGTGAGCGTGGCGCGGAATCTTTGGCGTCCGGCGGCGACACCCTCAAGGCTGCGTTACGCGGCGATCTGCACAGCCACAGCAATTGGTCCGACGGCGGCTCACCGATTGAGACCATGGTGGCTGCCGCCAAAACCCTGGGCCGTGAATACCTTGCCCTCACTGACCACTCCCCCAACCTGACCATCGCCAACGGCCTTAGCGTTGAACGGCTGGAGAAACAGCTCGGTGTGGTGGAAGGGATCAATGCCAATCAGGACGGCTTCCGCCTGCTCAAAGGCATCGAAGTGGACATCCTGGAGGGCGGGACCCTGGACCAAACGCCGGAAATGCTGGACCGGCTGGACGTGGTGGTGGCCAGTGTCCACTCGAAGCTGCGCTCGGACAAGAAGACCATGACCAAGCGGATGCTTGGCGGAATCAGCGATCCCCACACGAACGTCTTAGGGCATTGCACGGGCCGTCTCGTTCAAGGATCGCGCGGCACCCGTCCTGAGTCCGAATTCGATGCCATGAAGGTCTTCACCGAATGTGCCGAGTGGGGCGTCGCCGTCGAAATCAATTCACGGCCGGAGCGGCAGGACCCTCCGGACGCGTTGATCAAGATGGCGCTGGACGCCGGCTGCCTCTTCAGCATTGACAGTGATGCCCATGCCCCTGGCCAACTCGATTTCCTTCAGTATGGCGCCGAACGTGCCGAGGCACTTGGGGTGCCCAAGGAACGGATTGTCACCACATGGCCTTTGGAACAGTTGACGGAATGGCTCAGCCTCAAGAGGTGATTAGTCCTGGCATGCCCGAGGGCTCCCCCGCCGTTTGGCAGAAGGAGCCCCCCGTGTTTGGCCTCGATTCTTGTTGACCTCAGTGATCCACTGCTTTCTCTGCACCGATACCTGTCAGTGAGCGGACTTCCATCTCCGCTTGCTTGGCCGGATCCTCACGGCGCTTATCCAGGACGGTCCCCAGCCAGCCCAGCAGGAATGCGAGGGGGATGGATACGATGCCCGGGTTGCTCAGCGGGAAGAACGCGAAGTTGGCTCCCTGGATCATGGACGTCTTTGCACCCGAGACCACGGGCGAGAACGCAATGAGCAGGATGGCCGAGGCCAGGCCGCCATACATGCTCCATACGGCACCCTGTGTGGTGAACTTCCGCCAGAACAACGAGTAGACGATTGTTGGCAGGTTGGCCGAAGCTGCCACTGCGAAGGCAAGAGCCACCAGGAAGGCGACGTTCTGGCCGTTGGCGAAGATTCCACCGAGGATGGCGAGAATACCGATGACCACTACGGTGCGCCGGGCCACCTTGACCTCTGTGGTGGCGTCGGCCTTGCCCTTAGAGATGACATTGGCGTAGATGTCATGGGCAAAGGACGCCGCAGCCGTGATGGTCAGTCCCGCTACCACTGCCAGGATGGTGGCGAAAGCGACGGCGGATATGAATCCGAGCAGCAGCGGCCCACCGAGGTGGAAGGCCAGCAGGGGTGCGGCAGAGTYGACGCCGCCGGGTGCGGACTTGATCGTGTCTGCTCCAACCAAAGCCGCTGCGCCGTAACCCAGTACCAGCGTGAACAGGTAGAACAGGCCGATCAGCCAGATCGACCAGACCACGGATTTGCGTGCTTCCTTGGCTGTGGGAACCGTGTAGAAACGCATCAAAACGTGTGGGAGGGCAGCTGTGCCGAGGACCAGCGCCAAGCCCAGGGACATGAAATCCAGCTTGGACGTCTCCGTCTTCCCGTACTGCAGGCCTGGGTTGAGAACGGCCGGGTTGTTGGCGGCCTCGGCCGCGGAACCGAGCAGATTGGAGAGATTGAAGCCGTAGATCGCCAGCACCCAGGCGGTCATGACTGCAGCTCCTGCGATCAGCAGGATGGCTTTGATGATCTGCACCCACGTGGTGCCCTTCATGCCGCCGATCAGGACGTACATAATCATCAAGGCGCCGACGACGATGATCACCAAAGCTTGTCCGCCCCAGTCGCTGATGCCCAAGAGGAGCGAAATCAAGCTACCGGCTCCCGCCATTTGCGCTAGCAGGTAAAAGAAGCAAACCGCAAGGGTGGAGAGGGCTGCCGCTATTCGGACGGGACGCTGGCGCAGTCTGAACGACAAGACATCGGCCATGGTGAACTTGCCGGTGTTGCGCAAGAGCTCGGCGACAAGGAGCAATGCCACCAACCATGCAACGAGGAAGCCGATGGAGTAGAGGAACCCGTCATATCCGTTGATAGCAATGGCGCCAGTGATACCGAGGAACGAGGCCGCCGAAAGGTAGTCGCCCGCGATCGCTGTACCGTTCTGTGAACCGGTGAAGGAACGGCCGGCCGCATAGTAGTCCGCCGCGGTCTTGTTGTTCCTGCTGGCCCGGA
Source organism: Paenarthrobacter sp. RAF54_2 (assembly GCF_052113945.1). Classification (NCBI taxonomy): domain Bacteria; kingdom Bacillati; phylum Actinomycetota; class Actinomycetes; order Micrococcales; family Micrococcaceae; genus Paenarthrobacter; species Paenarthrobacter sp. RAF54_2. Next base: position 62,420 of record NZ_JBFRDV010000025.1, on the reverse strand, counting down.
AGACGATCACCATGGTGACGGCCACGAAGAGCGCGAAAATACCCATGTTGAGGAGCGTCGTATCCTTCAATGCGGCGACGTTTACCGCGGGGACAAGGGTGCTGATGTGGTTCGTGGTCATTTGGCTGCCCTGCTGATCACATTGCCGTCCTTATCGAACTGGTGGCCCTCGATCTCGTTGCGGATATCGGCAGCGATGGGGTCCAGCTTCCGGTTGGAGTAGCTCACGTACCAAGCGGTGATGCCGAACGTGGTGACAAATTGGAGCAGTCCGAGGATCAGGCCGACGTTGATGTTGCCCCAAACTTTGATGGACATGAAGCCGACGGCGTAGTCGGCCAAGAGAACGTAGGCGAAATACCAAAGCAGGAACGCCACTGCCATTGGGAAGACAAAACTGCGGTGCCGCTTGCGCAGCGTCTTGAACCGTTCCGTTTGCTGGACTTCCTGGAAGTCCACGGACGCTGTTGCGTCCTGGGGTTGGGCCTCATTACCCATGGTTCCTCCTGATTGTGATGTGTCCACATCAGCTCCACACGCTTTGCCAATGTGACTGCAATCACTATCGAACGCGCCGTGCCAGTGGTTCCAGAGAACCAGCTGCCACCGTCGCCCAACGGTCAGGATGCTGCGCCGAACGGTGGGACGTGAGCGAGCATCAGGAAAAACCGCGCAGGATGTGAGCGAGCATCGGGAAAAAGCCGGTGGGATGTGAGCGAGCATCAGGAAAAACCGCGCAGGATGTGAGCGAGCATCCGGCTACTCTGGCTCTATGCCTGACTCCCCGCTCTTCACCGCAGCCGCGATCGCCGTGATCGTGCTGGCCGTTGCCGTCGTCGTGGGTGTTGGGTTGAAGGTGATTCGCTCCTTCCGGGACCTGGGCACGGACGCTGAGCGGGCCACCTACAACACACTTCACGCGGCCTCGCGTGCAGGGCAGCACCTGCGTGGCGGACTGCAAGCCTCTGGCGCGGCCAAGGCGAGCAAGCAACTGCGAATGCTCCTCGGCTGCGACGCCCTGGCCATTACGGACACCGATTCGGTCCTTGCCTGGGATGGGGTTGCGGAGGACCTGCGGCCTTCCCTCATGCGTCTCGCCGCGGAGGTGCTGGCGACGGGCCGGACTGCCGTGGTGCCCCACGCAGGGCATTCCGCGCAGGCAAAATCCGAGCACGGCCACCATGACTTCAGTGCCGTTATTGCCCCCATCCGTGCTGGTTCCAGGGTGGTCGGATCGGTGGCTGCCCTTGCGCCTGCGGCTGGCGCCGGACTGGTAAGGGCCACCAGCGAAGTGGCTGACTGGATTGCCGCCCAGCTTGAGCTGGCTGAATTGGAGGCGTCGCGGACTCTGCTCATGGAGGCAGAAGTCCGGGCTCTTCGTGCTCAAATCAGCCCCCACTTCATTTACAACTCCTTGAACGCCATCGCTTCTTTCATCAATACAGATCCAGCACGGGCCAGGGAGCTCGTGGTGGAATTCGCCGACTTCACCAGGTACTCCTTCCGCAGGCATGGCGACTTCACCACGGTGGCCGAGGAACTGCGCTGCATCGACCGCTACCTTCTTCTGGAACGGGCCCGGTTCGGCGAGCGCGTGCAGGTGAGCCTTCGGATCGCACCCGAAGTGCTGAGCACCGTCATACCGTTCCTTAGCCTGCAACCGCTGGTGGAGAACGCGGTCCGGCACGGCCTTGAGGCGAAGGAAGGCCCCGGACACATCACCATTTGCGCCAATGATTCCGGCGCGTTCGCCGAGGTCACCATCGAGGACGACGGTGTGGGGATGGAACCTGAGCACCTGCGGTCCGTGCTTGCCGGACATACGGACGGTGAGCACGTGGGCTTGCGCAACGTGGACGCCCGCTTGCGGCAGGTCTATGGGGACGAGCACGGCCTCGTTATCGAAACGGCCCCCGGTGAAGGAACATTGATCACCATGCGGGTGCCCAAATCCCAGCCAGGACATGACGCCTGACACACCGGGCTAATCTTTAATCATGATCAACGTGCTCGTCGCTGATGACGAACTGCCTGCCGTGGAGGAGCTCGCTTTCCTGCTGGGGCGGGATGCGCGCATCGGGACCATCCATCGCGCCTCGTCCGGGGCCGAGGCTTTACGGATCCTTGACCGGGAGTCCGTTGACGCCGTGTTCCTCGACATCCATATGCCGGCCCTATCTGGTTTGGACATCGCCCGCGCCATCGCGCGCAGCAGCAGCCCGCCCGCCGTCGTGTTCGTCACCGCTGACGAAGACTGCGCGTTGGAGGCCTTTGACCTCGCTGCCATCGACTATCTCCTCAAGCCGCTCCGTGCCGAGCGGCTGGCACGATCCGTGGACCGGATCAGCGAGCTGATCAAGGACGGCGCTCCTGCTCCCGAAATGATCACGGTGGACTTGGGAAGCACTACACGCATGATCCGTCGGGATGATGTCAGCTACGTGCAGGCGCAGGGCGATTACGCCAGGCTGCACACAGCCGAAGCCAGTTACCTGATCCGCGTCCCGCTCAGCGATCTGGAACAGAAGTGGGCCCAAGCCGGTTTTATCCGGATCCACCGCAGCTACCTGATTGCCTTGGACCATGTGGGGCATTTGAAGCTTTCTGCGACTGCCCCCAGCGTAAGAGTGGCTGGCGCGGAACTGCCCATTAGCCGGCGCCACCTGCCATCGGTGCGTGACAAGCTGCAATCCACCCGCATCCGGCCTCAAGGATGACGCGCGTTCGGGTCACGGCACCACACCAAGCAGCCATACCGACCCCCACCCGGTTCCCTTACGGTGGCGAAGTCGCCGAGGATTCGGACGCGGGACGCGTTTTCGTCCGTTCCCTCATCCGCTCGCAACTGCGGCTCGCATTGGTGGTGGCCTGCGGCTTCCTGCTCATTCTCGCTGCGTTCGCCCTGTTGCTGGTCTTCGGACCAGGGGTGGCCGAGACCCGGATCCTGGGCATTCCGCTCGACTGGCTGTTGCTGGGGCTGGGGATCTACCCCGTGATCGGCCTCAGCGCCTGGCTGTACAACCGCGCGGCCGCACGCAATGAAGCCCGATATCGGGACCTTGTGGAGGACAAGTGAACCCTGCTGTTGGTTTGGTCGCCTTTCTGGCAGTTTCGATCACGACGGCGGTCATCGGCTTCTATGGCCTGCGCATCTCACGCACTACTGGAGACTTCTACGTTGCCTCGCGCACAGTCCCGCCGTGGTGGAATGCCTCCGCGATTGGCGGCGAATACCTGTCCGCCGCGAGCTTCCTGGGCGTCGCGGGACTGATCCTGCTCTCCGGAACCGATGCCTTGTGGTTCCCTGTTGGTTACACCGCTGGTTACCTCATGCTGTTGCTTTTCGTTGCCGCTCCCCTGCGGCGCTCTGGCGCGTACACCATCCCGGACTTCACCGAGGCGCGCCTGGATTCCAAGATGGTTCGACGCGTCACAAGCCTGGTAGTGGTGGCCGTCGGCTGGCTGTACATCGTGCCCCAGCTTCATGGCGCTGCGCTCACCATCCGCATCACCACGGGACTGCCGTCTTGGGTAGGTTCGACGGCGGTGGTGCTGGTGGTGTGCCTCACGGTGGTGGCAGGTGGGATGCGGTCCATTACGTTCGTCCAGGCTTTCCAGTATTGGCTCAAGCTGACTGCGTTGGCCGTTCCCGTGATTTTCGTGCTCCTGGTGCTGGCTGGAAACGACACCCCGCACCAAGCCCAGCTCCCGGTCAATCCCACTGGCCAGCCAGCCGCCAGCGCCTACCAGAACATTTCGCTCCTGGTGGCACTGCTCTTCGGGACGTTGGGCCTGCCGCACGTCCTGGTACGGTTCTACACAAATCCAGATGGACAATCGGCACGCCGCACCACATTGATCGTCCTTGGACTGCTCTCTGTGTTCTACCTCTTCCCCACGCTGTCCGGCGCTCTGGGAAGAATCTTCGCCCCGGAGCTGGCACAATCAGGACAAGCCGACGCCCTGGTCCTGCTGTTGCCTGGCAAGCTCGTGGGAGGAACAGCCGGCGAACTCCTCTCAGCCCTCGTGGTTGCCGGCGCCTTCGCCGCGTTTCTGTCCACCACGTCCGGGCTGGTCGTTTCGCTCTCAGGCGTCATCAGCCAGGACCTCTTTGGGGGAAGCGTCCGGGGATTCCGCCTCGCGGCGCTGCTTGCCGCCGTCGTGCCTTTGGGTTTTGCTTTCATGACAGACACTCTGGCCTTGGCCGGGAGCGTTGGACTGGTCTTTGCCTTTACGGCCTCCACCATTTGTCCCGTGTTGCTGCTGGGAATCTGGTGGCGTGGGCTGACCGATGCCGGGGCAATTGCGGGGATGGTGACCGGTGCGCTGCTGTGTGGCGGGGCCATGGTGATGGGCACTGTCATGGGCCAGGGCAATGCTCCTGCCTGGTTGGCGCAACCGGCTGCATGGACGGTCCCCGCTGCTTTCGCAGTGACGGTGGCAGTCTCCGTCTGGACCAAGAACCGTGTGCCGGCTTCCGTGAACCGCGTCATGTCCCGCCTGCACGTTCCAGAACGGCCAGTGGCAACGGAACGCTGACAGAAGGCACTGAACCGGCGCCCTGTTGTATTGGCACCCTGTTGTCCGGGCATGGCGCAAGGTGGACAATGACGCCATGTCCGAGGAACCGGGTGCAGCCAGCCCCGAACCGCCCATGACCCTACCGGCGTTGTCGCCCAGCATCAGGGCCCAGCTGCTGGCCACCGAACACTGGAGCCTTCTTGCTTCAAGGAGCACTACACAAGGTGAGGTGCTCACGCGTATCAGCATGTTCCTGACGTTCACATCGGCCAGCCTGCTGAGTGTTGCCCTGGTGGGACAAGCTACGCAATTCTCCGAAGCCTTCAGGGCATTCGCGCTGACCATCCTCACCATTGACCTGATGGTGGGGCTGTTAACCCACATACGCGTCATCAGCGTCGGAATGGAGGATCTTATGTACGTCATCGCCATGAACCGGTTGCGGGCCGCGTACGTAGATCTGGATCCAGGCATGGCGAGGTACCTTATGGCTGGATCCCACGACGACCAAGAAGGTTCGAAACGTACGTACTACTTCTTCGGCGGCAGGAAGGACTTCAGCCAAGTGGCCGGCAGCAGCATGATATTCATGGCAACTGTAAACGCAGCACTGATCGCCTTGTTGGTTGGCTCGGCGCTGTTGGTGGCAGGACTGCCAGCCGCTGTCGCGGTGGGCGTTGCCGTCGTGGCAGCACTGGCTTTTTTCGTTACAGTGCTGGCTCGAGGGAGGCGCCGCTACCTCGATGTGTGGAAGAACAACCCACCCATCTCCCCAACACCACGTTAGTTTGGAGGCCTTCTGCGTTTGGAGGCCTTCTCAGTCGATGGCCGCCATCAGTTCAACCACACGGTCAAGGAATGCATCCACCTGGGCTTCGTCATAGCCTTCGTCGCCCTTGGCGGCGCGGAAGACGGCGCGGCGAACGGTGTCCACGCTGAGGGGCTGATCGTGTTCCAGGTAACCGATGAGTTCGGCGCAGAGTGCATCCACGTCCTGGACGTTGTAGCTGCGGACTTTCTTCTTGGCCGGGCGGCGGAATCGTTCGCCGTCGGGCCGGTGCAGCCGTCCACGAAGGATGCCGGAGAGTTTACCGATCTGCCGCAGCCAGGCTTCCTCGCCCTGCTGGCTGATGAGGTCATCGCGTTCCCGCCTTGCGAAAGCGTCTTCAAGCCGATCCAACGCGGCGTCGACGCTGTTGGCGTCGTAACCACCCTTGACCGGGTCAAAAGCTACATCGCGTACATCCGTACTGGCCACTTGATCGGCGGCACCCACAGGGTTCTCGAAAGAAGTCCTGGCACGGCTAAGGAACGCATCCACTTGCTTGGCGTTGTAGCCATACTTGCTGCGCTCAACGCGATCGAACGTTGCGGGAATCTGGCGACGAATATCCAAAGTCACTAATTTTCCTTCATCGGGGTGTCAGACGCCGCTCAGCAGCGCGAACAGAACATAGGCTACAGGGGCCGCGAAGACGATCGAGTCCAAACGGTCCATGACACCGCCGTGGCCGGGAAGGATGCTGCTCATGTCCTTCACGCCAAGTTCGCGCTTGACCATGGACTCGGCGAGGTCTCCCGCCGTCGAAGCAGCAACCATGCCGGTAGCCAGCACCAGGCCAACCCACCACGGTTTGTCCAACATGAGGACACACGCAAGAACACCAATGATCATGGCGCCTGCGACAGAACCGGCAAATCCTTCCCAGGACTTTTTGGGACTGATTTTCGGTGCCATCGGGTGCTTCCCAAAGGAGGCGCCCACGATGTAACCGAACGTGTCATTCGATACGACCAGGAGCAGCATGGTGGCGATCTGCCAGGCTCCACCTGGAATGCCGTCCGGCCACAAGCCGACCGGAGTCGCGCCGCCGCTGGCATGCAGCGGGAGCGCGGCGAAGCTGATCAGGAACGGTATCCAAGCGAGAGTGAAGACACCCGCGAAGACGCTGCGGGGGGCACCTGCGGCACTCTCAATGGAGCGCCACAGCAGCACTGCGACGCAGCTTGCCGTCATGGTGAACAACAAGCCTTCCAAACCGCCAAAGTAGGCGGAAACAGGCATCACCAGGGTTCCGATCATCACTGGGATGATCGGCATCCTGGTCCCCTGGGCCTCGAGGGCCCTGAAAACTTCCCAAACGCCCAGCACCGCAAACGATGTTGTGAGCAGGACGAATCCGAGCGGGAGGAACAGCAGTCCCCCAAGCACGGCGAAAAGCATGGCAAGCCCGACGCCGATGGCAGCCGGAAGATTACGGCCTGCCTTCGGCGTCGGGTTCCCTCGCAGACGCCTGACGCGTTTGCTCGTATCGCGTGTCGGGACCCGCCCAGCGGGTGCCGGCTCTGCCTGGTTCATTAGACCTCGAGCAGCTCGGCTTCCTTGCGCTTGAGCAGTTCGTCAATGCTGTCGACGTGCTGCTTGGTGATGGCGTCGAGTTCCTTCTCACCGCGTGAACCTTCGTCCTCGCCGGCGTCGCCGTCCTTGACGAATTTGTCGATAGCGTCCTTGGCCTTGCGGCGGATGCTGCGGATGGAGACCTTGGCGTCTTCACCCTTGCCCTTGACGATCTTGACGTATTCCTTGCGGCGCTCCTTGGTGAGCTCCGGGATGGTGACACGGATGATGTTGCCGTCGTTGGAGGGGTTGGCGCCAACCTCGGAGTCGCTCAAGGCTTTCTCGATGTCACGCAGTGCCGTTTTGTCGTACGGCGTGATGAGGATGGTCCGTGCGTCCGGAACTGCGAAGGATGCGAGCTGCTGCAGCGGAGTGGGTGTGCCGTAGTACTCCACGATCACCTTGTTGTAGAGCCCTGGGTTTGCCCGGCCCGTACGGATCGAGGCGAAATCTTCCTTGGCTACCTCAACCGCCTTGTCCATCTTCTCGCCGGCTTCGAGCAAGGTCTCTTCGATCACGGGTTTCTCCTCAGAAAATAGTCGCTGCCCAACTGCGGGCGGCAATGCACGTTACAGGAATGCACAGTAAAGATCCGCCACGAGGGGCGGACGGTCCTAGAAATATCCTAGCCGCTGCTAGGGAGTAACCAGGGTTCCCAGCGTTTCACCCAGGATGGCGCGGGTAACGTTGCCCTCGCCCTCCATGCCAAAGACCACCATGGAGAGGTTGTTGTCCTTGCACATGGTCATGGCTGTCTGGTCCATGACCCGAATGTCCCGGCGCAGGGCGTCGTCATAGCTGAGGACATCAAGCTTTTCGGCGGAGGAATCCTTCTTGGGATCTGCGGTGTAGACGCCATCCACACCGCTCTTGGCCATCAGTACGACGTCGGCGTGGACTTCGAGCGCACGCTGTGCAGCTACTGTGTCCGTGGAGAAGTACGGCAGACCGGCTCCTGCACCGAAGATGACCACGCGGCCCTTTTCCATGTGGCGGATGGCCCGGCGAGGAATGTACGCCTCTGCCACCTGGCCCATGGTGATGGCGCTCTGGACGCGGGTTTCGACACCCGCCTGCTCCAGGAAGTCCTGCAGCGCGAGGCAGTTCATGACCGTGCCAAGCATGCCCATGTAGTCCGCACGGGAACGGTCCATGCCGCTCTGGGATAGTTCGGCTCCGCGGAAGAAGTTTCCACCGCCAACCACAATGGCTACTTCGACGTCAGCGACGGCAGCAGCGATCTGCTTGGCGATAGCGCGGACGGTCTCAGGATCGACGCCGAGCTTGCCTCCGCCGATGACCTCGCCGGAAAGTTTCAGAAGTACACGGCGGCGGGTCTTCTCGGGCTGGATTGCAGTATTGACGGTTTCCATGGTGCCTTCCCGTTGGTGGACTCTGGCTAGATTATCGTGCTGTGCGTCCGCGCAGATACTACCCGGACGGGTGCATGAAAAAGGGGCGGCCACCGAAGTGACCACCCCTTTTCATGAATTACTAGTTTCCGACTCGGAAACGGGATACTGCGGTTGCCTTGACGCCGGCTTCTTCGAGGACCTGTGCAACGGTCTTCTTGGAATCCTTGGCGAATGCCTGGTCAACCAGGACCTCACCCTTGTAGAAGCCCGTCACACGGCCTTCAACAATCTTGGAGAGGGCAGCTTCCGGCTTGCCTTCAGCCTTGGCAGTCTCTTCAGCGATGCGGCGCTCGGACTCGACCAGTTCGGTCGGGACGTCTTCGCGGGTCAGGTAGTTCGGAGCCATGGCTGCAACGTGGACAGCGATGTCGTGTGCTGCGGTGGCAGCGGCTTCGCCTTCACCATCAACAGCGAACAGGACGCCGACCTGTGCAGGAAGGTCCTTGGAGGTCTTGTGCAGGTAGGCGTCAACCGTGGTGCCCTCAACGCGGGAAATACGGCGGACAACAACCTTTTCGCCGAGGACAGCGCCCTCTTCGATGACGATTTCGGACAGCGGCTTGCCGTCGACCTCGGTAGCGAGCAGGGTTTCGAGGTCGGCAGCGCCGGACTCGACTGCAACGTTGAGGACCTTGTCAGCCAGCTGGATGAACTTGTCAGCCTTGGCGACGAAGTCGGTCTCGCAGTTGACCTCGATCATTACGCCCACGCCGTCGGTAACCTTGGCAGCAACCAGGCCCTCAGCGGTGGAGCGGCCTTCGCGCTTGGTAGCGCCCTTGAGGCCCTTGATGCGGATGATTTCGATGGCCTTCTCGGCGTCACCGTTGGCTTCGTCAAGAGCCTTCTTGACGTCCATCATGCCGGCGCCGGTGCGCTCGCGCAGGGCCTTGATGTCAGCAGCAGTGTAGTTCGCCATGTGAACCCCTCTGTCTAGAAAGTTGTGTGATTACGGACTGACAGGACAGCAGCCCACCGTGTGAGCCGCCATCCTGTCAGATGCCCCCGATGCCGTCTCCGGTCTCAGGGAAGGTCCAAATTTACTTGGTTGCTTCGGCTTCGCCGGCTGCAGCTTCAGTAGCTTCGGCAGCGGGAGCTTCAGCAGCCTCGGCGGCCGGAGCTTCTTCAGTCTTGCTGCCTTCGAGGAGCTCGCGCTCCCACTCGGCCAGCGGCTCTTCCGGAGCCTCGGTGGTGCCGGTGGCGCGCTGGTTGCGGGCGATGAGGCCCTCAGCAACGGCGTCGGCAACAACGCGGGTAAGCAGGTTGACGGAGCGGATGGCGTCGTCGTTGCCCGGGATCGGGAAGTCAACTTCATCGGGATCGCAGTTGGTGTCCAGGATGGCAACAACCGGGATGTTCAGCTTCTTGGCTTCGTCGACAGCAAGGTGTTCCTTCTTGGTGTCAACAACCCACAGAACAGACGGGGCCTTGGTCAGGTTGCGGATACCACCGAGGTTGGACTCAAGCTTGGTGAGTTCGCGCTTGAGGAGCAGGAGCTCCTTCTTGGTGTAACCGGAGCCGGCGACGTCCTCGAAGTTGATCTCTTCGAGTTCCTTCATGCGCTGGATACGCTTGGCGACGGTCTGGAAGTTGGTGAGCATACCGCCCAACCAACGCTGGTTCACGTACGGCTGGCCAACGCGGGTAGCCTGCTCGGCAATTGCTTCCTGAGCCTGCTTCTTGGTGCCGACGAACAGGACGGTGCCGCCGTGGGCGACAGTAGCCTTGACGAACTCGTAGGCGCGGTCGATGTAGGACAGCGACTGCTGAAGGTCAATGATGTAGATGCCGTTGCGCTCCGTGAAGATGAAGCGCTTCATCTTCGGGTTCCAACGACGGGTCTGGTGTCCAAAGTGGACGCCGCTGTCAAGCAGCTGGCGCATAGTTACGACGGGCATGCCGACGCTCCTTCCGGCAGGTCATTCATGAGAGAGCCCATGGGGCTGCTCTTACCCTGCCAATAGTTGACGGTTGTTTAGCCTTTGCCCGGACGGGCGCGGCTCCTGGCATCCATTGCACTTCTCATCCGATGTGGGGCCACAAGGCTCAACCGGACCGCAAGAGGCACAATCCTCCGCAGCCTAAAGCCAAGAGGCTTCGCTGGTGGAGGGCTGGATACGCGTAGTCAGCTCTGGACCCTCACATATCTGAATGAGACATGCTCCTGAATTAGCTTGAGGGCACAGCAAACTGCTCCACCAAGTGTACTACAGCAGCACCACTCGTTTGACCGACCGAACGCGATGTTGTCCACATAGGACAGCCCGGGGATGGTACGGCAGGGCGGGAGCGGAAAGCCTTGGTACATGGCCATTTTGAAGCTCTCCATATCCACTTTTGTCCTCGCCGCCACCCTGGCCGGAATCCCGGGTGCAACGGCGCCGGCAGAGGAGCGGTGGGCTTGGCCACTCTCCCCCAAGCCCGCCATCCTTCGCGCGTTCGATCCGCCGGACAAGCCGTGGCTGAGCGGACACCGCGGCGTGGACCTGGGGCCAACGTTCGACGGCGCCCCGGTCACCTCGCCATCCGATGGCGTGGTGACCTTTGCTGGCGTCGTGGTTGACCGTCCGGTCCTGACGATCGATCATGGCGAGGGCCTTCGCAGCAGCTTTGAGCCGGTGATCAGCGACCTAAAACCCGGAGATGCCGTGCAAAAGGGCCAGGTTATCGGCTCCCTGGTCCCCGGACACTGCAGCTCTACTGCTTGCATACATTGGGGCGTCCGCCGCGGCGAGGATTACGTCAACCCTTTGGGATTCGTGGAGGATCTGAGGCCATCCATCCTGTTGCCGCTGGAATAGAGGGCATTGGTGCGGGGCTTTGTACCTGGACGATGGCAGAAAACCTACACGATGGCCGAAACTCCCGTGATGGCGCGTCCAGTCACCAGGGTGTTGATCTCGTGCGTGCCTTCGTAGGAGTAGATGGCCTCCGCGTCGGAGAAGATCTTTGCCATTTCGTAGTCCGTGACAATGCCATTGCCACCCAGGATCCCGCGGCCAAGGGCAACACTTTCCCGCATGCGGGCGGTTGTGAACGCCTTCGCCAACGCTGACTGCTCGTCCTTTGCAACCCCCGCATCCTCAAGCTGGGCCAACCGCACCATCATGCCCATTGATGCCACCGCATTGCCCAGGATCTGAACCAACTGGTTCTGCACCAACTGGAAGGCCGCCAGGGGCCTGCCAAATTGCTGGCGCTCCACCGCGTAGGCTCGGGCCACATCGAAGGCAGCGAGCTGAAGCCCCACGGCTTGCCAGGCGACGGCGAGCCGGGTCACCTTGAGGACTTTGTTGGTATCGCGGAAGCTGTTGCCGTTGGCCAGCTTGAAGAAGTCCGGCACCACCACGTTGTCCAGGATGATGTCGGCGTTCTGCACAGTACGCAGGGAGATCTTGTTCTCGATCTTGCTTGCCGAGTATCCGGGCAGTGAGGTGTCCACGAGGAATGCCTTGACGTGGTTGTCGGCCACATCCTTGGCGTAGATGACCACCCAATCGGAGAACGTGGCGTTGCCGATCCAGCGCTTGGCGCCGTTGAGGATCCAGTTGTCTCCATCGCGCTGCGCGGTGGTCCGGGTACCTCCTGCCACATCCGAACCGCCCAGGGGTTCGGTCAAACCGAAGGCGCCGATCTTCTTCAAGGAGTAGATGTCCGGAAGCCAGGCATCCTTCTGCTCCTGGGAAGCAAGGGTTTCGATGGAGCCGGTGAACAGACCATCATGGACACCCATGAACGTCGCAATGGAAGCGTCGGCGCGGGTCACTTCCGCATGGAGGATGCCGGCGAAGAGATTCGAATAGCCTTGCCGGCGCACAGGGCTGACGAGGTCGATTTCCGCCAACTTAGGGATGAGCTCCATCGGAAACTCAGCGCGGTTCCAGCAGTCCACGGCGATGGGCTTGACCTCGCGGGCCAGGAACTCCCGAACCTCGGCCAGGCGGTCCTGCTCCTTGCCCGTCAGCATCTGCTCGAAGGCGTAGAAGTCACCATCGGCATAAGGAAGGTTGTTGGCGTCGAATGCAGCGTTGGACATGTGCGCTCCTTCAAGGGTGGTCACCTGCGACCACGTCACGGCCCCGGAAGTTACCGGCGAGTAGTAAGTTACTGATGAGTAACATACCGTAGTTGCACCGTTCACCGCAACGAGACGGATGGAGTAATTGAGGCTCCCGGGATTTTCACAGCGCGATCTCCTACTCGGCGGATCAGCCGGCGCCACGCAAATTCCTTGGTGCCCACGAAACGGGCTGACGACGCCCGGATTTAGGCGTCATCAGCCCGCGGGCGAGGCGCTGAAGAATTCGGGCGTCGCCAGAGAACAGAAAGGAGCCGTGGCTGACGTATGAAACGCCAACCACGGCTCCTGTGTAAAGGTAGGGCTACTCGGACTTGAACCGAGGACCTTAGGATTATGAGTCCCGCGCTCTAACCAGCTGAGCTATAGCCCCGTGACGCCCCTCCGGCCGCTAAGAAGCAGCAGTTGGGGCAAATGCACTCTAGCAATACTAATAGCTACTTGAGAGTGCTTTTGTCACACCACCATGTCCTCGTAGGAAGCCCCGCGGTAGAGGTCCTCGAACGTCTGGAGTGTCCCGTTGATGCTGTGCGGCTCCACCATCTCGCGGCTTACCTTGCCCATGGCTTTCAGTTGGTCTTCGGGAAGCTCCACCAGCTTGGTGATCTTCGACGCGAGCTCCGTGCTGTCGTTCGGTGTGAAGAGGTATCCGTTTTCGCCGTCGCGGACCAGATGCGGGAGTGCCATGGCATTGGCCAAGAGCACCGGAGTGGAGGCAGACATTGCTTCGAGTGTCACCAACGATTGAAGTTCAGCGGTGCCTGGCATGCAGAAGATGTCGGCCTTGATGTAGGCCTCGCGCAGCTCTTCATCGCTTGCCAGTCCAAGGAATTTCACCCGCTCCCCCAAGCCAAGCTTGGCCACCTGTGCTTCCAAGGCCGGGCGCACTTCCCCGCCGCCCACGATCTCAAGGTGGACGTTGAGTTCTCGCGGGGTCTTGGCAATGGCGTCGATCAGCACATTAACGTGCTTCTCTTCCGCAAGGCGTCCCGCGAAAAGAACAGTCGGATTGGCATGGGGTTCGATCGTCTCGCCGGGCTGAAGCTCATAGGCGCCGGAGTCAATTCCATTGGACAACGGCAAGACCTTACGGAGGAAAGCGTGCTGGTGCATCGCCTTGGCGGCCAGAGGAGTGGGTGTTGTGACGACGTCAGCCTGGCCCATCACCTTGCCCATGTCCTTCCAGGAGATGCGCCCTACGATGTTCTTGAACCACTGCGGGAAGGGCAGGAACGGGTTCAGGTTTTCAGGCATGAAGTGGTTAGTGGCGACAATCCTGATGCCGCGCCTTACGGCCTCGTAGAGTACGTGTTCCCCAATCATGTAGTGGCTTTGGATGTGCACCACGTCCGGTTGGACTTTGTCGAACAGGAGGCTGATTTCCTTCTTGATTTCCCACGGGAAGCAGATGCGGAAGTATTCGTGGGTGAATACTCCATGCGAGCGGAGGCGGTGCACGGTGGCCTCGTCACGGAACTCGGTGTAGCTCTTGCCAGTGTCCGGACGGCAAGCCAACACGTGCACGTTGTGTCCGCGCGCCGTCATTCCCTTGGCCAGGCGGTAGCCGAACTGAGCGGCACCGTTTACGTGCGGCGGGTAGGTGTCCGCAGCGATCAGGATGGTAAGGGGTTTGTTGGTGTCGGGAATGGTCACGTGGAGAACTCCTGATGGTCACGGTGCGGAACAGCGTTGAACGGGTCAATGCCGTGGTGTCGCCGGGTTGCCGGACCGCTGGAAAGCGGCGGCGCAAGTTAAAGCTTTGCCTAGGCCTTCCGGCTTGCAGCCGCCTTCGCGTCCTTCTTACGCTTGGTGACTTCCGGGTGGTGCCGGCTCAAGGCAATAACCCCCACGATAGCAAGGGAAGCTGCGACGGCCATGCTGATTGCCATCACAGCATGGACATCGGGACGAAGCTCACCAAGGATAACGATGCCGATGGCTATGCCCACCATGGGGTCCACCACGGTGAGTCCGGCTATGACCAAATCCGGAGGGCCGCTTGAATAGGCGCTCTGGACGAACCAGGAACCCAGGCCACCGGCGGCCGCGATGGCAATGAGCGTGTACCACTGGACATTGAGCAGGAACAGACCGTTGGGATCCAGCAGATGCTTGCCGATGATTCGGGTCAGGACGGCCACGAAGCCAAACAGTATGCCTGCTCCCAAGATGTAAATGAAGGCGCTCATACGGTGTTTAAACACCACGGCCAGGGTGCCGAAAAGGCCCACGGCCAGGGCCAGGAGCATCACGATTGTCAGTTCGTCTGCAGCGCTGACGTGGTGGTTTTCCTGCGTGACAAACACAGCCAGGAGTACGAACAAGGCGGACCCAGTGACGCAGGCCGTGATGGCCACGACGGTGGCGCGGTTGATGCTCAAGCCTTGATCCTTGGCGTTGACCACAGTGGTAATGACCAGTGCGATCGCACCAATCGGCTGCACCACCGTCAGGGGTGCCGATACAAGGGCGATCGCATTCATCACCATGCCCAGGCACAACAGCAAGAGCCCAAGCATCCATCGTGGATTGCGTAGAAGCCGCAGGAACCCGTTGGAACTCAGGGCCAGGCCGCCGGTATCGGCCTTGACCGCGCTTCCTTGGCGTTGGGCGCCAATGGCAAGGAAAAAGGCACCAAGTACGGCAAGGGAAACCGCCAGCCACACCATCAGCCGTGTCCGCCGTCGTTGGACCGCAGTTCTTTGCCTTTACGCAGGATGGCCCAGTAGTAGTTGTAGGCCGCGATCCAGTGGCCCAGCAGTCCGAGGCCGAGGAAAACCCAGGCGGCGGCGAAGTAGGCGTCCGTGTAGGGAATCGGCAATTTGGAAAGAACCAGCAACGGCGTGCCCACCAGCAGGAACCCGGTGCGGATCTTGCCGATGATGCTCACGGGAAGGTCCGGATGGCTGCGGAAGTAGATCAGGGAGGCAATGGCCAGAATGGCGTCCGGCACCACCAGTGCGGCCAGGTACCACCACTGCACGACGCCGGCAATCGCCAAAGTGACTGCTACGGCTATGAGCGCCGCCCTGTCCGCCAGGGGGTCCAGGATCCTGCCCAGCTTGGAGGTTTGGTCAAAGCGGCGGGCGATGTAGCCATCCACCCAGTCAGTGCTGCCCATGATGACCAGCACGAGCACAGCGAAGCCGTATTCCTTCTGCCACAGGACCAACCACACAAAGAGCGGGACGCCCATGAAGCGCAGAACTGTGAGCATGTTGGGAACAGTGAAGAGGAGGTCGTGGTCCACCTGGGGACGGTCCGGATGCGAACCAGCACCGATAAACCTCATGGTGTCCCCCTTCCTCTACTCCAGTGTGTGCGGTACTGCGGCAGGCTGCTACTTCTTCAGCAGCTTCCGCAGGGCAACCACGAAGACTGCAGCAGCGGCGGCGAAAGCCACGAGGTCCTTCCACCGGGAAGCAAGGCGTCCGGTGAGGTCCTCAGGGACCGCCTCTCCTAGGTCAGCGAACTTCGCTGAAGCAAAGTCCTTTCCCTCCTGGAGTTTCACTGTGGCCGTGCCCAGCAAAGCCTGGCCCTGCTTTTTGACGTCCAACTGCTCGCCAAGTTCATCGCGCACGCCCGTGAGGTGTTCGCGTCGCTTGTCCAGGCGCAGGCGGAGTTCTGCTTCGGTGGGTGCCTTGACGGCGTCCGCTTCCTTGGCTGCTTCCTTTGCGGCCTTTTCTGCCTTCGCCTTTTCAGCGGCAGCTTCCTTCGCGGCCTTCGCCGCCTTGGCAGCGGGCGAATTGGGATCGAGGATCGATTCGTCGAAGGCCGAGCCTTCCTTCGCAATTCCCAGATCGTGCTTGAGTCCACGGATGGTGTCCTCAGGGATCAACGGCATGGCCTTCTTGAACTTGGCGACGCCGATCAAGGCCCCGAGCGCGACGATGACAAGAAAGACCGCTGCAACGATCAACGCCGCAAGCCAACCCGGCATGATGGTAGCCAACCCAAGAATCGCGGCCACCACCAGCGCGATCACAAGGAGCGACATGAAAACAAGGGCTACGCCAAAGAACGCGCCGGCCACCCCAACCTGGGTGGCCTTGCGCTTGAGTTCGACCTTGGCAAGGGCGATCTCATCGTTGAGTTGCCTGGGAGCCAAACGGGCAACGAGCTTGAGGGTCTTCGGCAAAGTACGGATGGCTGGTCTCGTGCTGGTCCGGCCGGTGTGACGTCCACTCATTGGGTTCCGCCTAACTGCTTCCTCTGGGCATCGTGTCGGGCGAACGCGGCCGGAAAGAGATCGCCGCGGGCACCTGTCCTCAAAACTATCATTCAGGTTCCGGCTCAACTTTCGCCCATGACACCGCGGCGCGCCTGAGGTAGCTGCATAAATATGATGTGACGGCCATAGGATAGATGATCGTGACCAATCCCATTGCTCCGGGCGATTCCCTGAGCCGACGCGAAAAGCTTGTCTACATTGTCCTTCTCGGTGCCCTGACCGCTTTGGGGCCCTTCACTGTGGATCTCTACCTTCCTGCGTTCCCTGCGCTGGAGGAGAGTTTTGGCGTTTCAGCCACGGCTATCCAGCTGACACTGACTGGCACCACCGTCGGGTTTGGCCTTGGGCAGCTGGTGGTTGGTCCCTTCAGCGACAAGTTTGGCCGTCGCCTGCCCTTGATCCTCGCCACTGCCCTTCATATCGGATCATCGTTGGGCGCTGCTTTGGCTCCGGACATTGGGTTCCTGTCCCTCTTCCGCGTGCTCATGGGTATCGGTGCCGCCGGTGGCGGCGTCGTCGCAATGGCCATGGTTCGGGACCTGTTCCACGGCTACTCGATGGTCCGCATGTTCTCCCGGATGTCCTTAGTCAACGGGCTTGCCCCGATCCTTGCCCCTATCATCGGTTCCCAGTTGCTGCTGGTGTTCCCGTGGCCCGGTATCTTCTACTTCCTGGCCTGCTACGGCACGTTGGTGATATTGGCCGCGATCTTCTTCATTCGCGAAACCCTGCCGGCGGAACGCCGCGGGAAGTCCGCAGTCACAGTGCGGCAGCGGTACAAGACGGTGCTGACGGACCGGATCTTCGTGGGCATGTTAATGGTAGGCAGCCTTAACTTCGGTGGTTTGTTCGCTTACCTGTCGGCCTCCACTTTCCTGTTCCAGAACATTTACGAATTCTCTCCCCAGGAATACGGCCTCCTCTTCGGCGTCAATTCGCTGGGCATCGTGGCTGGCGTCCAGATCAGCTCAAGGTTGATCCGACGCGTGGCCCCGCAGTGGATCGTGGCCGGAGCCACGGTGTTCATGCTGCTGATGGCGGCCCTGATTATCGTGCTCGATCTCCTGCACGTAGGTCTCTGGGGCATCCTGATCCCGCTGTGGTTCTACATTTGCGCTACAGGCTTCCTGTTCCCCTGCGTCCAGGTCCTCTCCTTGGCGAACCATGGAGCCCAAGCGGGGACGGCGGCATCGCTCCTGGGCGCGGCGCAATTCATGATGGCGGGCATCGTCCCCCCTGTGGTCGGCTGGCTCGGTGTCGATTCAGCGGTACCCATGGGCGCGGTCCAGGCGGTCTGCATCACCGGAGCCATCGCCGCGCTGTGGCTCGTGGTCCGGCCGCGGACGGTCCCTTCAATCCACTAGGCCCGTCAATCCACTAGTACGGCATTCATCAAACCGGACCATAGGCTGTGACCACGACCAAGAAACCGCACCGCAACGGCAGGGGCCTTTTCCTCGGGGCCGTGCTTGGCGCCGTCGTCGGGGCGTTGTTGGGCCGCCTGGCCGGGAGTGCACTGTTCGGGGCGATACTTGGCGCCGTCATTGGAGCCGCCCTGCTGTACCGGGTGAACCCGGGCCCCTGGAATCGGGACTAACCGTAATCGGGCCTATCGGCCCCGGGCCTATCGGCCCCGGGTCCATCGGCCCCGGGTCTATCGGCCCCGGGTCTATCGACCCCCGTAAGCCCTCCCCTTAGGGCGCCCGGCAGGGCAGAATGGTGGCCAGCCGGGGGTTTCCCCCGCTTCGCCGGTGAAGGGGACATCACATGAGTGCGGCTGTGGGATATCGGGGCACTGTTTACGGCCTGGCGGCCATACGACGTCTGCCCCTGACCTTGGGACTCGTGCTGTTCCTTTGGCTTGTCGGCGCAGTTACGGGGAGCCTCATCGCCGGCCCCAACGAGGCACTCCTGGAACAAGTCGGGCTGGGTTTGGCGCTGGATCCGGGGCCGGGTTGGTCCATCTTCACCTCGTCATTCTTTGCCTCATCCTTGCTGGACTATCTGGCATGTACCGTTCTGATCCTGGTGGGCGTGGGCATCGCCGAGCGCAGTATGGGTCCATGGTTGGCCCTGGCAGCATTTATCTTTGGTTCCGCGCTCAGCGCCTTGGTGCTGATGGGGCTCGTTGCTTTTGGGACGGACAACAGCGACCAATGGCTTAGTTTCCTGGGTGGCGAGTACGTTGTGGGCGCGTACGGTGGTGCCGCCGCTGCCTTGGGATATTCGACGGCGACACTGGAGGCACTCTGGCGTCGTCGCCTCCGGACATGGCTGCTGGCAGCAACGCTCATGTTTGCGTTGTTTGTAGGCGTCGCACAAACACTGCAGGCCCTTGCCGGCGCTGTCATCGGCATTCTGGCCGGTTGGGCCGTTCAGGCCCTGGTGCTGCGACGGCGTGCGGGCTCGCTTCATTCCTCGAGCCTTCGTGAGACCCGGTTCCTTGTGGGCACTGTGGTGGGTGTCTTCGCCCTTGGCCCCTTGCTCACCCAGTTAACGGGCACGTTGGAGGTGGGGCCGCTTTCTGTGGTTTCCGAGGTGATGCTTCAAGCGAGCCCCAGCGTGGACGAAGTGAAGGAAGCCTGCGACAACGACAAGAGCTGCGTCACGCTGCAGAGCGTTGTGGGCGTGCAGAGTTTCGGTGCCACCATCCTCACAGTGATCCCGGTGCTGTTGCTGCTTGTCTGTGCCGAGGGGCTGCGCCGTGGTCGCCGCCTTGCATACCGACTGACCCTGGTCATCCAGCTGTACCTGGCGTTCGTGACCAGCGTGGCAATCCTGCAGTACGTGACGGATCCGGAAGTGACACTCGGCAATGACGACATCGGCTACCTCCTGCTCTATGCCGTTCCCGCAATCCTGGCACCGCTGATCATCGCGGTCCTGCTGGTGATCAACCGCCACAAATTCCGGGTGGAGTCCAGCGATGCCGGATATCGCGTCCTGGGCAGGACTACCCTCATCATGGCTGCTGTGGCGGCGGTCCTTTACGTGGCCTTCTGGTTCGTAGAGGGCAACCCGAGCCGCTCATCGCTGTGGGACCTCGCAGGGCAATTGACCCACATCCTGGTCCCCTTCCCCGTTCCGTTCGTCGTTGAGCTGCCGCAGGGACTGCTGAGCACTGTTCTCTACGGACTGGGCGGGGATGTCATCTGGCTCTGCATCCTTTTGATGGTCCTGAACAATTTCCAGCGGTTCCGGACGCTGGCAAAAGACCCTGCTGCAGATCTGGGACACACTCGTGAATTGCTTCACGACGGCGGGGGCACCCTGTCCTGGATGGCCMTGTGGGACAACAACCAATACTGGTTCACTCCCGACAGGAGGGCTGGCCTCGCCTACCAAGTGCACAACGGAGTTGCCCTGACCGTGGCGGGTCCGTTCGGGGCCCGCCAGCACCATACCGAGGCTGCGACGGGCTTCCTGGCCCATTGCGCGGCACTGGGCCTCACACCGTGCTTCTACTCGGCCACGGCGGAGCTCGACGAGGCCCTCCTCCCCCGCGGCTTCCGCAAACTGGAGGTGGCCGAAGAAACGCTGCTGAACATCCAGGCGATGACGTTCAAAGGCAAGGAATGGCAGAACGTCAGGACCGCGGTGAACAGGGCTGAGAAGCTGTCCATCAGGGACCACTGGTACCACTACGCGGAGATGCCACCGGGGATCCGGGCACAACTGGCCGAAATCTCGGAAGAGTGGGTGGCGGACAAGGCCCTTCCCGAGATGGGGTTCACGTTGGGCGGACTGGATGAACTGAAGGATCCCGAAGTCATGTGTTGCGTGGCTGTGGACGACGACGGCCTCGTCCATGGGGTCACGAGCTGGCTGCCGGTCTTTACCGACGGCGTGGTGTCGGGTTGGACCTTGGACTTCATGCGCCGCCGAACCACTGGATTCAAAGGGGTCATGGAATTCCTGATCGCCTCTGCCGTTACGCACTTCAAGGACGACGTTCCCCACATCTCGCTGTCAGGCTCCCCGCTGGCCAATACAGGGGCCGCGACGGACGACGGTGACCACAGCGCCTTGGACCGGGTCCTGGCAATGCTGGGCAATGCACTGGAACCCATGTACGGCTTCAAGTCCCTGGCAGCTTTCAAATCGCGGTTCCAGCCCGAGCACCGCACTCTGTACATGTATTACCGGGACCCGCTGGCCCTGCCTTCCATAGGTCTTGCCGTTGGCTCGGCGTACTTGCCGGGTTTGTCTCGCGCACAGAGCGCCGGTTTGCTACGGCAAATGGTTGCCCGGGAGCCGGCCGCGTGACCGCCACCGGACGGATGCGGCAGTCATGAAGGGCCTCCTGGAAATCGAGATCAGCGGCCCGGTGGTCATGACGATAGCCGTGGTCATCGGCGTCGGGCTTTTCCTGTTGCTGTTCCTCAGGCCGTCTTCGCGCTGGGTGATCACTGCAGTGGTTGGCATTGTGGTAACAGCGGCGCTGGGTTGGTTTACGGTCTGGATCGTTGAGGATGTCCTGGACGTCTTCCACGTGGGGCTGACACCTCGCGTGTGGTTCTGGGTGATCACCGGCTTCGCTGCCCTTGGGCTGGCCGTGGTTAGTTTTCGCCACACTCCCCGGTGGCGGAAGGTGGTGGCGGCCATATCGATTCCTGTGTTCCTCCTGGTCACTGCGCTGGGCGTCAACATGGAGTTCGGGCTCAACAGGACCCTGGGCTCAGCGCTGGGGATTTCCACTGAGGAAGCCATCCAACTGAGCAAACCGGACCCGGACGCTCCCCTCCCTTCCGGACCCCTCTGGCAAAACTGGAAACCGCCAGCCAACATGCCAACAAAGGGCGAGGTGGGAACGCAGGTCATTCCAGCCACCGCCTCGGGTTTCAATGCCCGCCCTGCCGGGATCTACTTGCCACCTGCTGCCCTGACGGAGAACCCTCCCCGATTGCCCTTGTTTGTCCTCATGATGGGCCAGCCGGGCCTCCCCGACCCCCAGTACGTTTCGGCCGCGTTGGATGAATTTGCTGCGAAGAACAATGGCCTTGCCCCCATCGCGATCGTGGCCGACCAGATCGGACCGGATCAAGACGACACTCTGTGCCTGGACACAGCCAAATACGGAAACGTGGAGAAGTACATCAACGTTGACGTGGTGAACTGGGCCAAAGCAAACCTGAACATCCTCCCGGACCGCGACCATTGGACCATCGCCGGATACTCCAACGGCGGGCAGTGCGCCATCTCGTTTGCGCTCAAATACCCGAAGATGTGGGGCAATGTGGTGGACATCTCCGGTGAGGAGTTCCCCGGCGCGGAGGATCCTGCAGGCAACCTGGCCGAGATCTTTGGTGGCAACCAGGCAGCCTATGACGCACAGAAGCCCATCAACATCATGAAAGGTAAGCAATTTCCCGACACCACTGCCGTTTTCACCGTGGGCTCGGATGACGTGACGTATGTTGCAGCTGCGAAGGCTGTCTCCACAGCTGCCAAAGCTTCCGGAATGACGGTGACCTATTACGAGGTGCCAAACGGCGGGCATGTAGGCATCGCATTGAACGCCGGCCTGACCAAGGGCTTCGAGGTGCTCTATCCGAGACTCGGTTTGTCCGGTTAGGCAGGGCCTGTTGCCGGCCCGTCCCCGGCGATAAAGTTGAGATGTGCCACATTGGCAAGAGCTGCAGCCGCTTCCGGCACCTTGGCAGCGTCGGGATGAACGCATCCTGCCGCTCTGGTGGGATCGCCTGTGCTCTGTGACCAGTCCCCAGTCCGCGGCGCTCTACGCTGCTGGCCTTTTCACGGATGATCGCCGCCGGCCCATCGCCCAGTGGTACAACCCGGACGTGGACGCCGCGTTGCTGGTTGCCCCGGAGACGTCACCCGAGTGGCCGGTCCAGCGCTTTGGAATCTTCTATGCGCCACCGGGCGGAGGTTTCACCCGCGTTTACTCCGCTCCCCACGAGTGGCATCCTCGTGAACCCCGGACACCCCCGACCGAACAGGAAGCATTCCTGGCAGCCGTGGCCGAAGCCGCACGCTTCCTTCAGGTGGAGATGGATTTCGTGTAAAAAAGGTGGACCCCGCACCAGTGTGAAACCGATGCGGGGTCCTTGCGCTCCTCCGACTGGACTTGAACCAGTAACCCTTCGATTAACAGTCGAATGCTCTGCCAATTGAGCTACGGAGGAATGAAGCGGTTATGACTTTAGCAAAGGTTTTATGCGAATGCGAATCGGGCGGAGATACCCCCTGGGGGTATAAAAATACCCCCGTTCCGAAACTCCGGAACGGGGGTATTGTGCGCTCCTCCGACTGGACTTGAACCAGTAACCCTTCGATTAACAGTCGAATGCTCTGCCAATTGAGCTACGGAGGAATGAAGCGGTTACTAGCTTAACAGGGCCCCGCCGGAAAACGAAATCGAACCTCCAGGCCACTTCCGACGGTCCTCGGCAGGGGCCCTCAGGAGTCTGAACGCAAGGCTCGACGCTGCATTTCCAACACCATCAGTTCCCGGTTCAGGCGCTGGAATTCCTCGGGAAATGCAGTTGCATCAAGGCGCTGCAGTTGGCCCATCTTGTCCGCTTTAATGCGCGTGATCTGCAGCTCGAAAAGCCTTGCCAAAATGTCCCGGCAATATCGTTGCATAGCTTCCGGGGTGCTGGCCGGCAAAGGAGTTACTGCCAACTCAGAAACCAAGGGGCGCAGAGGCTCCGGGACTTCCTGCCTGATGTGCTCCACCCATGCCACGGGATCAGCCGCGTGGGCCAGTCCTGTGGCACGCACGGCTGCGTGGACCGCCGCGTAGGCAGGAGTAGCAAAATGGGACGCCTCAAAGCGCTCCCATGCCCCGTCGCCCAGGACTGAGGGCTCTTGGAGGACCACTTCCAACGCTTGGCGCTCCATGCCTGCCACGGGGTCCCGCGGGTCGGGACGGTTGAAGGCCTGAATGTTCGACGCCTGACCGTTCGACGATGCTGCCGTCGTCGTCGTGGATTGCTCCGCAGCGCCGGACTGAGCCCCGCCAGATGAAGCAGCGCCAGATGAAGCAGCGCCGGATGCCGCGCGCTTGGCTGCGGCCCCAACGTAGCGGCTGACTTCCTCAATCGGCATGCCCAACCAACCGGCTAGTTCGCGGATGTAGGCGGGGCGGATGGCGGAGTCGCGGATTTGTGCCACAACGGGCGCCGCTTCCCGAAGCGCCGCGACGCGACCTTCTACCGTGTCCAGGTTGTGCCTGCGGAGCGAGGCCCGAATGGCGAACTCGAAGAGCGGCTTCCTGCTATCGATGAGTTCACGTACTGCGGCATCGCCCTTGAGTTGACGAAGATCACAGGGATCAGCGCCAGTGGGCTCTACCGCGACGTACGTTTGCGCGACGAATCGTTGGTCTTCCTCGAAGGCGCGGAGGGCGGCCTTCTGGCCGGCGGCGTCTCCGTCGAAGGTGAACACTACTTCTCCCCCGGTGCCGTCGTCCGAAAGCAGGCGCCGGGCGATCTTGATGTGTTCGGTGCCGAACGCGGTGCCGCAGGTGGCGACCGCCGTCGTGACTCCTGCCAGGTGACAGGCCATGACGTCGGTGTACCCCTCAACCACCACCAGCTGCCGGTCCTTGGCAATGTTGCGCTTGGCGATGTCGATCCCATAGAGGACCTGGGACTTTTTGTAGAGAGTCGTTTCAGGGGTGTTCAGGTACTTTGGACCCTGATCGTCCTCGTAGAGTTTCCGGGCGCCGAAGCCGATGGTATCCCCGGCAATGTCCCGGATGGGCCAGATGAGCCTGCCACGGAAGCGATCATAGATGCCCCGGTTCCCTTCGGAAAACATGCCCGTAAGTTTGAGTTCGGCATCCGTAAACCCACGGCCGCGCAGGTGCTTGAGGAGCGAGTCCCAGCCCTGCGGCGCATAGCCCACGCCGAAGTGCTCGGCGGCCGCGCGGTCAAAGCCCCTGCCGTCGAGGAAGTTGCGGCCCTCGGCGGCTCCGGGCGTCAGCAGTTGGGCACGGAAGAACTCGTCGGCGATCTTATGGGCATCCAGGAGGCGCTGGCGCTTGCCCACTTCTTCGCGGTTCGGACCGGTGCCGCCGTCCTCGTAACGCAGCTCGTAGCCGATCCTGGCGGCCAGCTTTTCCACTGCCTCTTGGAAGGAACTGTGGTCCATTTTCTGGACGAAGGAGATGGCATCCCCGTCTTCGCCGCAGCCGAAGCAGTGATATCTGCCCACTTGGGGGCGGACAGTGAAGGATGGTGAGCGTTCGTCATGGAAGGGGCACAGGCCCTTGAAGCTGCCCAAGCCAGCACTCTTCAGGGTGACGTAACCGTCAACGACTTCCTTGATATCCGTGCGCTGGCGTACTTCGTCGATATCTTCACGTTTGATGAGGCCAGCCACGTGACCATCCTAGCCGCTTGCCCCAAGAAGCCCCGCCGTTAACGGACCGACGGAAGCGTTACCAGAGCGACGGCAGGCTCCCCACCAGGCGCTCGTACATGGCCAGCGCTGAACCATCCGTCAGCGATGCAACTTGGTCAATCACTACCCGCAGCCGCGCACCGTCGTCGGCAGCGTCACGCCAGTCAGCGGCGAACATCGGTTCGAGGTGGCGGTCGCCTGTGGCGTTCAGCACGCCCACCAGGGCGTGCAGGACTTCGCGCTGGCGTTCATAAACGGGCTGGCGGTGGTCCGTGGAAATGACGAACGTGGTGGCCAGGCCCTTCAGGACCGCGATTTCGGTCACTGTGTCCTCCGGGACCATCAGCTCGGCGCCATAGCGGGTCAGGTTGGAAGGGCCAAAATGGTCACGCGTGGTTTCCATGGCGCTTTGGCAGAACCGGCCGATGAGCTGGCTGGTCATGTCCTTCAGCGCGGCCATGGACTTGCGGCTGCCATCGGCCTCACGAACCCACACGGCGGTGGCCTCCAACCGGGCAAGGGCAGCATCAATGTCAGCAGGATCGTTGTGTGGGAGGTACCACTGCTTGGTGTAGCCCACGACGCGGGCACGGTGGTCCGGATTCTCCATCCACTTCAGTTGGAAGTGGCCGGYAACGATTGCGTCCTCGACGTCATGGACGGAATAGGAAATATCGTCCGCGAGGTCCATCACCTGGGCCTCGATGCAGGAACGGTTGCCCGGAGCGCCTTCACGCAGCCATTCGAACACGGGAAGATCGTCCTCATACGCGCCGAACTTGCTGGTGCGGTGGCCATGGATGACGGGGGCGTCGACGGCGGACCACGGGTACTTGGACGCAGCATCAAGGCTGGCGCGGGTCAGGTTGAGCCCGGCGGGCCTGCCGTCCTCAGCAAGGACTTTCGGTTCCAGGCGCGTTAACAACCTCAACGTCTGCGCGTTGCCTTCGAAGCCACCAATGGTGTGTGCCACCTCATTCAGGGCAGATTCACCGTTGTGGCCAAAAGGTGGGTGACCGAGGTCATGGCTAAGGCATGCGGTATCCACGACGTCCGGATCGCATCCGAGTGAACGGCCAAGTTCACGGCCTACCTGCGCAACCTCCAGGCTGTGCGTCAGACGGGTACGAACGAAATCGTCGGTATCAGGAGCAACAACCTGGGTTTTTGCGCCCAGCCGTCGCAGGGCCGAGGAATGCAGGACCCGTGCGCGGTCGCGTTCAAAATCGGAACGGTACGTGGTCTTTCGCGACTCTTCCACCCACCGCGCAGAATCTGCTTCGGTGTAGCCCGGAATTGCCAGCACGTAATCGTGCGGCGTTCCAGTGCGGCCCAGCATCGCTTCGGTTCCCATGGGTATCTGCCTCCTTCAAGCGCCGTGGTGTGGTGCCTCTTGAGCCAGTCTTACACGTGTGAAGCTAGCCGCCTGACACGTCCAGCTCTGCTGCGGAGATTTCAGCACTTTGTTCCGCGTTCAGCTGACGGCTCATGAGCCAGTCCTTGGGCAGCGCGGGTTTCTTCGGTGATCCGGCGCGGCCGCGCGGACCCTCGGAATCGATGCCCGGATACGGCAAATCCATGTCCAGCTCTTCAAGGAGTCCGCGCAGGACCTCAAGAGTGGGAACCGTGGCCAGCTTGGCGCGAAGCTCCCCGCCCACCACGTATCCCTTGAAGTACCAAGCCATATGCTTTCGGATTTCCCGCAGTGCCTTGTACTCGTCGTTGCCGAAGGTTTCCACCATGAGCTCTGCATGACGGTACACGCCTTCGGCGACCTCCCGCAGGCCCGGACGGTGCCGCTGGTCGCTGCCTTCGAACGCCGCCTGCAGATCACCGAACAGCCACGGACGGCCCTGGCAACCACGGCCAACCACTACGCCATCCACGCCGGTTTCCCGGACCATGCGGACAGCGTCCTCGGCGGACCAGATATCACCGTTTCCCAGCACTGGAATGTCTGGCAGCGCTTCACGAAGACGCGCGATGGCGGACCAGTCAGCCTGGCCGGAATAGAACTGTGCGGCCGTTCGGCCGTGCAGGGCGACGGCGGCCACGCCTGCATCGCGCGCGATACGTCCGGCGTCGAGGTATGTCAGGTGGTCCTCGTCAATGCCCTTGCGCATCTTGATGGTGAGCGGAATACCGCCCTTGGAAGCTTCTTTAACCGCGGTCTGGACGATGGACGTGAAGAGGTCGATCTTCCATGGCAGCGCGGAACCGCCACCCCTGCGGGTGACCTTGGGCACCGGGCAGCCGAAGTTGAGGTCGATGTGGTCAGCCCGGTCTTCCTCGACGAGCATGCGGACTGCCGCGCCGACCGTTACGGGGTCAACACCGTAGAGCTGCACGGAACGCACTTTCTCATCCTCGTCATGGGAGATGATGCGCAAAGATTCCGGAGTCCGTTCCACCAGCGCACGCGATGTCACCATCTCGGCCACGTACAGGCCACCACCGTATTCGCGGCAGAGCCTGCGGAAGGCTGAGTTGGTGATGCCCGCCATGGGGGCAAGGATCACGGGAGTGTCCACGGTGATCCCGCCGAGCTGCAAAGGCGGAAGCTCAAGCTTTGGGGCAGGGGGCGTTGCTACTACAGTCACCCATCCATTGTCGCAAATCAGGGCAAATCGGCTCTCGGGCGACTATTCGGCACAGCACGTTCCCGCGTCTGTTCCGTAATTCCCTACAGGAGCCAACCGTTATCGGCAGCGATTCGTACCGCCTCGGCTCGTGTCCTTCCACCGGTCTTGGCCATCGCCGCGGAGAGGTAGTTCCGCACCGTCCCTTCGGAAAGGATCGCTGTCCTGGCAATGTCCGCAACAGTTCCACCGGCAGCGGCAGCCCTCAACACTTCCGTCTCACGCTCCGTCAGGGGGCTGTCGCCGGACGTCAGCGATTCCGCAGCGAGTGCTGGATCCACCACTCGAAGCCCCCGGTGAACGCGGCGCACCGCATCGGCCAGTTGTCGCGCCGGGGTATCTTTGACGACAAACCCCGATGCTCCGGCCTGCATGGCGCGTTTTAGGTAGCCAGGCCGCCCAAAGGTGGTAACCATCAGTACCCGGCACGAAGGCGCCGCCCGGCGTACGGCAGCTGCTGCGCTGATTCCATCCAGGCCCGGCATCTCGACATCCAGCATCGCGACGTCCGCGGAATGCTCCACCACAGCAGCGGCGACGCCCGTGCCATCGCCCAATTCTGCAACCACCTCAATGTCTGGCTCCAACCCCAGCAATGCCACCAAAGCCCCACGCACCAGTGCCTGATCGTCAGCGATCACCAATCGGATACTCATACGTCAACTGCCAATCTGAACCCTCCAAGGTCACTGGTGCCGACGCTGACGCTTCCGCCAGCCACAGCCGCCCTCTCCCGTATGCCATCCAGCCCGCTTCCCGGACGGGCTTCGGGAGCCGGCCCCACGCCGTCGTCCTCCACCAGGACGCCGGACGCTGTCAGCAGGACGCGGCAACGCGCGGCGCCGGAATGCCGCACAACGTTGGTGATGCCTTCCCTCAATACCCAGCCGAAGAGCTCGCGATGCCGGGCAGGAACTTGCTCAACTGTCCCGGGCAACTCGGCCTCGATCCCTGCCGATTCCAGCGCACTCCTGGCAGCTGCGAGTTCGGCGAGGACATTGACGCCGCGATAACCGGCGACAGTGGCCCTCACATCAGCGAGGGCGCCGCGGGCAAGGTCCTGCACGTCGCTGATTTCCGCCGCTGCCCTGTCCAAGGACGGCCCAGCGGCTCCTTCCATCAACCGGCCGGCCAATTCAGCCTTGACGGCGATCACCGTCAGTGAGTGTCCCAGGATGTCATGCATGTCGCGTGCAACCCGGCTCCGCTCGGCGGCAACGGCCGCATCCGCCAGTTCGCTTTGTGCCGCACGCAACCGGGACGTCTGCCGGATCATCCGTGCAAAGGAAGACATCATGAGGCCCAGCGACAAGATGAGTGCCGGCTGGGAAAAGGCCTGCTCCGGTGTGTCTGTGGACAGCCCGGTAGCCAAGGAGACTGCCGCAAGCGCCACGATCAGGGCGAAGTCAACGCGCGGTGGCAACGCTGTCATGGCAATCGCACAGGCGAGGAACGGCCACGTCCAGAGTGCCTCCCGGCCGACCAGGAAAATCACCAGCCCGTTCAAGGCGAAGAGAATGCCGACGCACACCAGGCCTGTCCGGCTGCCGCGGCGCCGGCTGTACATCGGCAGAACGGCGTAGGCGACGAAGAAGGCAATCAATGATGTGGAGGCTGCCAGCTTCCAGGGAAGCGGCTCGTTGACGGACCACACCAGGTTCCACGTGGGCCAAGCCCAGAGAAGAATGGATAAGCCTGCGCCTGCAAACCATCTTCTGGGTCCAGGCCCACGGAACATGCCACCGGTCTTCTCGGAGCTCATGACCCCCACCCTAGTCAACGTGGACAGGATCAGACGCGCTTGGTGTCGCGACGAAATGCGAGCGCGGCTCCGCCAACGAAGATCGCGAGCCAGATGACCACATTTACGATCCACATTGCATCGAAGTCGCCAGTGATGGGGCTCCGAGCCAACTGCCCGATCCCATATGCCGGGGTGAACTTGGCGATGGCACCAAAGGTCTCGCCCATGATCTCGATCGGCATAAAGAGCCCGCCAAGCATGGCCAGGATAGCCAGTGCCGGGCCAAGGATCTGCATTACATTCTGGCTTGGCATGAGATACCCCACGAACAAGCCCAGCGCTGCGAAAACCAACGAACCCAGCCAGGCAACCAATCCAGCTGTCACCCATGTCTGGAGGTCCATGGTGACCCCGGCCAAAGCGCCGATGACGAATTGGGCGATCACAGCGACGAGCGACAACGTCAGGGCTGCCGCAGCCTTGACAGCAATATAGGCACCGGGAAGCAGAGGAGTAAGCCGGAGCTGCCTGCTCCACCCTTGCGCACGTTCCACCGCCACCTGGCTGCCGGCTCCGGTGGCCGCGGTCATGGCTGCGTACACCGTCAGACTGATCAGGATGTACTGACCATAGCTGTGGCCGTTGGGCAACTGCTGGTTCTTGTTGGACAGGCCGAAGATGAAGAAGAAGATCGCGGGCATGACGACTGTGAAGATGACTGTCCTGCGGTTGCGGAGCATCCGCTTGATCTCGATCCACAGGAACGTCCGGTTGATACCGCCCGCGGAGGGCTTGCGGTCCTGCATTGCTGTTGCCGTACTCATGCCCGGTCTCCTTCGAGTGCGGGTTCGGTGGTTTCTGATTCTGCTCCATCCCCTGTGAGCGCCACGAAGGCCTCCTCAAGGTTGTTCGCCACGACTTCCAGATCGTGTGCTGCAGTGCTGTTCAGCAGGTAGCGGACCACCGCGTCCGAGTCCCCCGTGCGTACGGCGAGCCTTCCGCCGTCGTAGTCAACGGTGTCCGCTGGTGGGAGTCCCGCCAGAAGATGCCGGTCAGCGGCTGGCAAGGAAGCCTTGACAGTGCGGCCGGAGGCAAGGTTCTTGATCTGGGCCGCCGTGCCATCGGCAACTACCGTGCCCTGACGGACCAAGACGATCCGATCCGCGTAAGCGTCCGCTTCCTCAAGGTAGTGGGTGGCGAAAATTACTGTCCGGCCGCGCGAGGCGTCCGCCCTGATGGCGGCCCAGAAATCGCGGCGGCCAGCTACGTCCATGCCGGTGGTCGGTTCGTCCAGGATCAGCAGTCCGGGATCCGACACCAGCGCCATCGCAAAGCGGAGGCGCTGCTGCTGGCCGCCCGAGCATTTCTCCACCCGTCGGTTGGCGATATCCAGGATGCCGGCACGGGTCAGCGCCTCCTCCACTGGCCGCGAGGAGTCAAACATTGCGGCCGTTAGCTGAACGGTTTCGCGGACAGTGATATCCCGAAGCAATCCGCCGGTCTGCATGACGGCGGCCACTTGTCCTCGGGCGATGGCGCCGCGGGGCGAGTGGCCGAAAATCGAAACCTCACCTTGGTCGGGGGTGCTAAGACCTAGGATCATGTCAATGGTGGTGGTCTTGCCTGCACCATTGGGCCCAAGGAAGGCCACAACTTCGCCTTGGTGCACGGTCAGATCCAAGCCACGAACGGCACGGACCTCCCCGAAGCTCTTGTGCAGTCCGACGGCGTGGACTGCCGGCACTCCCGTGATTCCCATGGTTCTCCCTGATTGGCGGTCTTGTTCCACCATCCATTCAAGCCGGGATTGCCCCCGTGGACCCGTGGAGGGTGTCACCGGTCCAAGATGACAAATGTCATGGCCCCGCCGTCACATGGAGTTGCGCGCACCATCATCGTCGCCGCGGCGCTCCGCCTCACGCTGGGCACGGCGACTCCCCGGGCGGGCAGGCTTGCCGACCGCGCGGGAAGACCGGCCGCCGTCGAGCGTTTCACCTCGGCCAGAACCCACGACGGCGGCCGCAGCAGCGAGCGTACCGGTATCGTCCACATCGTCCGGATTCACGAACAGAGCCGGCGCCGGGATGGCACGCTTCACGCCCGTGGCCTTGACCACCAGGACGGCAATCAGCGTGGTAACCGGGATGGCGAGCACGAGCCCGATGGAGCCGACCAGCGTCCGGATGACTTCCTCGGACAACTCCGCAGTGGTCAGGGCCTCGGCAAGTGGGCGGTCGTAAAGCATCACGATGATGAGGATGGGAAGGGCGGCACCAGCGTAAGCGAAGGCAATGGTGTAAACGGTGGAGGCGATGTGGTCCCGGCCAATCCGCATCGCAGAGGAGAACAGCTTCCGGGCACTGGTGTTCGGGGCCAGTTCGTAAAGTTCCCACACGGCAGCGGATTGGGTAATGGTGACGTCGTTGAGGACGCCGAGGCCTGAGATGATCAGGCCGCACAAGATGATGCCGGAGATTGAAATCTTGTCCGACATATTTATCAGCGTGGCAGCGTTATGGTCACCGACGCCTGCAAGGTTGGCAGCATCGGTGGCCCACGCCGCCAAGAGCGCTGTAATGCCCAACCCGAAGATGGTTCCGAGCAGTGCCGTGGACGTCCTCGCCGAGAATCCGTGGGCGAAGTACAGGACCCCGATCATGATCACCGTGGAGCCCACCAAAGCCAGCATGAGGGGCGGCTTCCCCTCCACAAGTCCCGGCAGGATGAAGCCGACCAGCACGGCATAAGCGCCAACCAAACCAAGGAGCGCCCGGAAGCCGCGCCAGCGCGCCACAGCGATCACTACCACCGCATAGAGCACGGCCAGCAGGGCAATGGGCAGGGTCCGCACGAAGTCCACAAAAACGTACGACGGCGAGCCGTTGCCTTGAGATGCGCCCTGGACACCTGAGAGATTCAGATAGCGGATCGAGTCCCCCACATCCACCCCGTGGGATTTGGCGACGTCGGGGTTGATCACTACTTTGACGGCTTCCCCGCCCTTGTCCGGCTGGGTGAAGGCAAAAGTGCAATCTGAACCACCGGACTGGCCTGTTTGGCCGGTGTCAGTCTGGCCAGTGTCCGTCTGTCCTTGCGTGGATTGTCCGGTTTGGGTGCAACTTTCCTGCACCACGCTCTGGATCTTTCCGGTATCAAACGTCACCCCCGGGGCAGCCTGGTAGGGACTCGCGAAGGAGATTCCGTCCCGGCTGCCCGAGGGCCACATGACCATCATGGCGATGACAGTGAGCACTCCAAGTGGAACCAGCACCGCAGCAAGGAGCCAGTTGGCGCGCTTCCGGGACGCAATCGCCTGTGGGGTTGGCTCGGAACTTTCAGAATGACCGTGACCGTGGGAGTGTCCGTGACCCATCAGCTGCAAAACCTCATGGCTTCAAGCCTAGCCGGGCAACATGCAAACCCTTCCCTCAGGCGGGTTTGATGTTCTGGTTCACATGGAAAAGGTTGCCGGGATCGTACTTGCTCTTGACCTCCACCAGACGATCCCAGTTGGGGCCATAGTTGTCAGTGATCCTGTTCTGGTCTTCAGTGTCCATGAAGTTGATGTACCCGCCCAGCGCCGAGTGCGGTGCAAGGGCCGCCGCATAGCCTCGCGCCCAGGCGATGTTGGCTTCGTTATCCGTAGGTTCCATCCATTGCGCGGCAATGACCGGCGCGAACTTCATGTCCCGGTGCGCAAAAGCTGTGTCGTGGACGCCAACGCGTGAGACGGCGCCGTCGATCGGGTAAACGTGGACGGACGTATTGACGCTGGTGACCGTCGCGCCGTGTTCAGCGTGAGCTTGGATGGCGCCATCACTGAGCTCGGGAAGGAAGTTCGCTTTCCAGTAGCCCTGCATTCCTTTCTGGTTCAGGGCGTCGAAAGCCACGTTCAGGGCTGGATAAGGCATAGGAGCTACCAGCGAGCCGGCAACAGGAGCGGCGTCCAGGAAGGGCTGCCACCGTGCTTCGCCTTCTCCCATGTCCCCTGTCCACATCCCCACCACCACACAGACAGGCTTGCCGTGCCACTCTTCGGGAAGGAACGGGACTGGCGGGCCTTGGTGGAAGCCCAGAAAGGCGCCAAACTCTTCCGGCGCATTCGCAATGTAATCGCGGTAGAAGCGGGCAACAGTGTCCGTATGCTCGGCACTGTAGAGAATGACTCCGGCATGAACCATATCAACGGGATGGAGTTTGAACTCGAAGGAGGTCACCACGCCAAAGTTGCCGCCACCACCCCGGAGCGCCCAGAACAGGTCCTCGTTTTGGTCTTCGCTGGCCACCAGGAACTTTCCATCCGCCGTGACCACATCGGCGGAAATGAGGTTGTCGCAGGAGAGGCCGTACTTGCGGGCGAGGTAGCCAATCCCGCCGCCCAAGGTCAGGCCGGCCACTCCCGTGGAACCGACGATCCCGCCAGTGGTCGCCAGTCCGAAGGCATGGGTTGCGTGGTTGAAGTCAGCCCACGTGGTTCCACCTTCGGCCCGCGCAGTGGCGGTTTCTGGATCCACCCGGACCCCTGTTCGGTTGACGAAGTCCAGCACCAGGGCGTCATCCGCTGTTCCAAATCCAGGGGCACTGTGTCCGCCACCCCGGATGGCGAGGGGTATGGAATTCTCCCGTGCGAAGTTCACCCCCGCGATCACATCCGCCACTTGGGCCACCCGGACGATTCCCGCCGGACGTTTGTCGACCATGGCGTTAAAGACTGCCCGTGCCGAATCATATTCAGGGTCTTCAGGAGTGATGAGCTGTCCACGCAGCTGATCCCGCAGCCCGTCCAAGGCCGTACCGTTCATTTGTTGTTACCGCCGATTCAGAGGAGACCGGAGCTGGTCCACAGACGCCGCTTCCCTCCGAGTGTGCCGGCGCGTGGCTTACGTCGCCTTCCTACTCCTGCGCCATGGCCGCGTCAAGGCTTTTCCACCATGAATGCGGGCTGAGCTTAAAGCCAGGATCCCGCCCTGCCCATCGGCGATGGGCAAAGCGGGATCCGGACGTGCGAAATACGTGGTCAGTCGCTCACGATCAGTGTGTCAGCACCACGAACGTGGGCCTTGCCCGACTCCAGCAAGGGAGCCAGGACACCGCGCAGGGCCGTCATCGATTCGTCCACTTCCAACAGCACGGGGTGCTGGTAGGCAATGAGCGCCAGGAGGTCCCGAACGGCGGCCTCTGCGTCGTCGACGGACAGCTTTGGATCGTGACCCAGGAAGACATCCGAAGGTTCCTCGGAGTTGCCTTGGGCATAGCTGATCGCAAAGGCCTGGATCTTGCCTTTTCGGCTGGCCGGCACTCCCCCACCAAAGGCGCTGGCCTTCGGTGCACGCAGCACGATGGCCCCATGCGCCCCGGTGAGATCGTGCAGGAAGAGCCGCTGCACCGTGGCAATGCTGAGCTCACCCGGGCTGTCCCAGTGATGGACGGCCGAGTAGTAGCTGCCCACCACTTCGCTGAGTTCCACGGATCCGGTGGCGAGATCCTCCACGCGCTCAGACGCAGCTTCCTCGGAACCGTCGCCGAACCGCGGCAGCTTCAGGGGCTCAGGCTCCACCACTACCAATTGGGAGCGCTGGATGGGTCCAAGACCGGCCGCGTCTGCGAAAGCGGCGCCCGGCGTGCCAGGCTCCACTTTGCTGCGGAGCTTGGAAACGCCCGACGGCGAGTTCCCGGCTTCGCGGCGCAGCATGGTCAGCAGGGTGGCCCCAACGCCGTTCCGGCGATGGTCCTTGGCAACCTCGATGTAGGCCCAGAGACGTTCCGGGTGCAGCGAAGCTTCGTGAACTACGCCGGCAGCAACGGGGATGCGAACGCCGTCAACGACGTCCTCGGCAACGATGCAGCGGCGCCAGGGCTGGTTGCTCGAAGGCGCCAATGCAGCACGAAACTGTTCTGCTGGGAGGGTCTCCGGGCCGCCCCAAATTTCCAGGAGGGCGAGGTCGTCGCCCTCCTTCCATTCGCGGTATTCCAAAGCCACGGTCAGGCGCCGATCAGTCGTGCTGCCAGGTAGGCCTCAACCTTGTCCAGCGACACGCGTTCCTGGCTCATGGTGTCGCGCTCACGGATGGTCACGGCCTGGTCTTCGAGGGTATCGAAGTCCACGGTGATGCAGAACGGAGTACCGATCTCGTCCTGGCGACGGTAACGGCGGCCGATGGCGCCGGCGTCGTCGAAGTCGATGTTCCAGTTCTTGCGCAACTGGGTGCCCAGCGCCTTGGCCTTCGGGGACAGGTCCTCGTTGCGGCTCAGCGGCAGGACAGCTGCCTTGACCGGGGCAAGCCGCGGATCCAGCTTCAGGACGGTACGGACGTCGACGCCGCCCTTGGCGTTGGGTGCCTCGTCCTCGGTGTAGGCGTCAATCAGGAAGGCCATGAACGAGCGGGTCAAACCGGCGGCGGGCTCGATCACGTACGGGGTGTAGCGCTCGTTGGTGGCCTGGTTGAAGTAGCTCAGGTCCGTACCGGAAGCCTCGGCGTGTGTGGAGAGGTCGAAATCCGTACGGTTCGCGATGCCCTCGAGCTCGCCCCACTCGGAGCCTTGGAAACCAAAGCGGTACTCGATGTCCGTGGTGCCCTTGGAGTAGTGGCTCAGCTTCTCAATCGGGTGCTCGAAGAACCGGAGGTTTTCTTCACGGATGCCCAGGCTGGTGTACCAGGACATGCGCTCCTTCATCCAGTACTGGTGCCATTCCTCATCCGTGCCGGGCTCGACGAAGAATTCCATCTCCATCTGTTCGAACTCACGGGTACGGAAGATGAAGTTGCCCGGAGTGATTTCGTTGCGGAAGGACTTGCCGATCTGGCCAATGCCGAACGGCGGCTTCTTCCGGGACGTGGTGAGGACGTTGTTGAAGTTCACGAAGATGCCCTGGGCAGTTTCCGGGCGCAGGTAGTGCATGCCTTCATCGTTGGCCACCGGGCCAAGGAAGGTCTTCAGGAGGCCGGAGAATTCCTGCGGTTCGGTCCACTGGCCACGGGTGCCACAGTTGGCGC
Source organism: Paenarthrobacter sp. RAF54_2 (assembly GCF_052113945.1). Classification (NCBI taxonomy): domain Bacteria; kingdom Bacillati; phylum Actinomycetota; class Actinomycetes; order Micrococcales; family Micrococcaceae; genus Paenarthrobacter; species Paenarthrobacter sp. RAF54_2. Next base: position 26,032 of record NZ_JBFRDV010000025.1, on the reverse strand, counting down.
AGGCAATGTCCTTCAGGCCGTTCTCGGCCGGACGGCCCTTCTTTTCCTCGTACTCTTCCTCGAGGTGGTCAGCACGGTAGCGCTTATGGCAGGACAGGCATTCCACCAGGGGGTCCGAGAAGACCTCCACGTGGCCGGAGGCTTCCCAAACCTGGCGGGGAAGGATGACTGAGGAGTCCAGGCCAACGACGTCTTCGCGGCCGCGGACCATGCTCTGCCACCACTGGCGCTTGATGTTTTCCTTCAGTTCCGCACCAAGGGGTCCGTAATCCCACGCCGAACGGGAGCCACCATAGATTTCACCGGCCTGGAAGACAAAGCCCCTCCGCTTGGAGAGGGAAATGACCTGGTCAAGGACGGATTTTGCTGCCATGGGTACTCCATTTGTTCTACAGGGCCGCTGGGTGCGGTCCGCGGTGGTTGCCCCGGATTCCGGACGAGGTTGTCCGGCGGGGTGGGCTGGGGAATTGGTGCGGATAATAACTGTGCAGAAAGCTGCGTGTCCTAGCCTACCGGCCTTTAGCCGGGACCTTTCGTACGAATGCTCCCCGGGGCCAGGGCAACGTGGCTACGATGATCGCCGCGAGCGTCAGCACCGTACCCAACACCGTGGGCAAGGCGACCACCGCACCGGGACTGGGGATCACGACGTCGAGCACTAAGGAACCGACCAGCTGGCCGGCAATCATGCCAAGACCGGTGACCAGCACGCCAAGGCTTCGGACCAAAAGCGCTGCAAGCCCAATGAAAAGGCAGCCCATGGGGCCGCCCAGATAGAACCACCATTCACCCGGAAGTGGGTTGCCCGCGCCCGCCACGGAAAGTTTGATGAGCCAAGCGATCCAAAGGATGACGGCACCGGCGATGAAGTTGACCAGCGTGGCGGCCACAGGCGTCCCGTAGTGAACGGTGGCGGTTCCGTTCATGGCCTGCTGGAAACTCATGAGAAACCCTGCCGCCAGAGGCAGCAGGACGGGCAGCAACAGGGAGGCGATATCGGTATTGCCCCCGAAGCGAGGGGAAACAGCCCAAGCAACTGCGGCAACCGTCAGCACACTGCCCAGGATCCGCACTCCCGTAATGGACCGTTTGCCGCCGGGACCGATGCCCATGCGGTCCACGAGGAGTCCGCTGAGGGTCTGTCCCGTAACCGCAGCAACGGTGAACAGGGCCACACCCAACAGGCCAATGGTGAAGGACTGGGCGAAGACGAAGAGAGCGCCGATCCCGCCGGCCATGACGTAGAAGCGGGGAAAGCTCCGGTTGCGGACTGCCGGGACGATGCGCCGAAGACCTGCCCTGCCTTTGGGCGTGGCAACGGAAATGGCAGCGATGAGCACGAGTCCTGTGGTGAAGCTCACCACGGCGGCGGCGATGCCATCATTCAACCGGGCCCCGAGCGCCCCGTTGATCCTTCCTTGAAGCGGAATGACCAGGCCAGTTGCTACTGCAACAGGGAGGCCAATGGCGAGCGGAAGGGTTGAACGGAGAGAAGGCTGCGGCACTGACCCCACACTACTTCAGGCATCATTGCTGTATGAGCAACCCCGAAATCGAAGAGATCCCCATCCGCGACGACATGATCCGCCTCGGGCAGCTGCTGAAGCTCGCCAATCTCGTGGAGGACGGCGTTGAAGCTACGGAGCTCATCAAGAACGGCTTGGTCAAGGTCAACGACGAAATCGACGACCGCCGCGGCCGCCAACTCCACGCCGGAGATACCGTTACCGTCAACGGCCAGACCGTCCGGATCACCAGCGCCTGAAGCAACGCGGGGTCACTTTTGGCCCATGGTGAGGCTTCCAAGGGGCCACAAGTGACCCCGCGTTGCTTTTCTACGTGGTGGACAGCACTTTGTGGGTCAGGAATTCGCCCACGTGGCCGATCTCCTGCTGGTTGATGCCATGCCACATGCCTGTGTAGAGCACCTTGGTGAGGTCCACATGATTGCGCACCCATCCCATGGTGTATTCGATCTTGTCCGGAGTAATAACGGGGTCCTGCTGGTCGCGGCCCCAGAACATCGGCAAGGTGTCGTCCAGTTCAGCATCGCGGAAAGCGGCGTCATCGCCAGCGTCCACCACAAAACCTGAAAGCCCGACGACGGCAGCGAAGTCCGCGGGACGGTAGCGGAGCATGGTGGTCGCCATGGCCATGCCCATGGAGAAGCCAAGCAGTGTCACTGAAGAATGGTTCGCTTTGACCGTGTCCAACCATTCAAGGGCATACTCAGCGGCAAGCTTTACTGCTTCCAGGGAGTACTCAATTGATGCGGTGAGCGGGAACCACGTGAAGCCGGGGCCCATGGGCATTGGCGCCCGCAAGGAAGCCACCACAAATCCCTCGGGAAGCAGGCCGGCGAGGCTGAAGAGATCGTCCTCATTGGAGCCGTAGCCGTGCAACAGCAGCAGAAGCGGTTTGCCCTCCCGCTCGGCTTCGTCATGGGACCACAGGACAACGGGCGCGGGGAATGCAACGGCTTCAGTCATGGATCTATTCTTGCAGTTACCGATGGGTAACAACCTACGGTGGCGTAGGTTTGCAGGTTCAAGGCAGGATGGAAAGCGTGAGTGACGTCAATTCATTGGTGAAGCCGGGCGACCCGGTCCAAACTCACCCTTGGAGCCGTTACGTGGCACTGGGGGATTCGTTCACGGAAGGCATCGGCGATCCCGAGCCGCAGAATCCCGGCGGCTTCCGCGGGTGGGCTGACCGTGTAGCGGAAGAACTGGGCCGCGGCCACGAAGATTTTGCCTACGCCAACCTTGCCATCCGTGGGCGGTTACTGCAGCAGATCGTGGATGAACAAGTTGGTCCTTGCTTGGAACTCCAGCCGGACCTCGTCTCTATTTCGGCCGGCGGCAATGACCTCATCCGGCCCGGCGGCGACCCGGACCTTTTGGCGGAGAAGCTGGATGCTGCCGTTCAGGAACTGGCCTCCAGTGGTGCCACCGTGGTGTTGTTCAACGGACCGGACACCGCATCCTCCGTCTTGGGCCGCATCCGAGGCAAGGTGGCCATCTACAACGAAAACCTCAGGACGGTGGCTGCACGGCACGACGCCATCATCGCCGATATGTGGTCCCTAAGGCAGTTGGCCGATCCCCGGATGTGGGACGAAGACCGCCTGCACTTCTCACCGCTGGGACACCACACGATCGCGATGATGGTGCTGGAAGCCCTGAATGTCCAGCACACACTCGAACCCCTGGTGCCGAAGCCCCTGCCGGTTCGCACCTGGCGTGAGGCCCGTTCCTCGGATCTGGTGTGGGCCCGTGAGTACTTTGTTCCCTGGGTTATCCGAAGGTTGCGTCATCGGTCCTCCGGCGACGGCATTACCCCAAAGCGCCCGACGGCGGGACCGGTCTTCGGTCCCAACGGCACCATGCTGCCGCGAGGCTAACGTGCGGATCGCTTGCAGGACTGACGCCCGGAAAGAGCTCCGCGATGCACGCTGACATTTCACTGACGCCAGAAAATGTTGTGGATTTCAGGCTTCGGCGACAACAGTTGCGGGCTCCCTACGGTGAAAGCATTGATAACGTGCTGCGAAACCTCCTTGCCGTGCAGTCGCAGGAATTTCCCTATGCAAGGTGGAGCCTCGCCCAGCGAACGACCGGCACCACCGCCGACGAGGTGGAGCAGGCGGTGGCTGACGGCAGGATCCTCCGGACGCATATCCTGCGGCCAACGTGGCATTTTGTGCATCGTGAGGACCTCGGCTGGTTGATGGGGTTGTCTGCGGATCGCCTTCATCAAGGCAACAAGGGCATGTACAGGCAGACGGGAGTTGATGAGCATGCCGCTGCCAGGAGCGGAGACATCCTTGCCGAAGCCTTGGCCGGTGGAGCCCACAAAACCCGCGAAGAATTAGCCGCGGTACTGGAACAGGCGGGTTTCCCCGGGAAAGGACTTGGCCTCGTTTACCACCTCATGCACGCAGAGATCAGCAAAATCCTGGTGAGCGGTGCGCCGGTCCGTTCTGCAGGAGGTGCACTGAAACAGACATACGCCTTGTTCCAGGAACGTGTGTCCGCCACGGGCAACGTGCCCTTGATTGGGGACGACCGCGAATGGGCTTTGGGTCAGCTGGCGCTGCGATACTTCACCAGCCGGGGGCCTGCCACCATCAAGGACTGTGCCGTCTGGTCCGGACTGACCATGAAGGATGTACGGCTTGGCTTGCAGGTAGCTGAAGAGTCCCTTCCGGGCGCCTTGGCAACTGTGGCGATTGACGGCCTGGACTTCTGCTTGCCAGCAGAAGACGTCGAACCCATTTCAGCGACTCCGCCAGCTGCCGCTGGGCCGCCGCTCCCCCGGGTCGATCTCATCCAGTGCTACGACGAGTACGTGATGGGCTATTCCCAATCGAGGCACTACCTCGGCGGAAGGGCGCCTTATTTCCCGGAGGGCGATGCTCCCATTCACGTCGTGTTGCTGGAGGGCAGGCTGTCCGGATGGTGGCGCCACGGCTTCTCCGGTGGGATCTGCGAACTCGACGTCAGAGTAAACCGACCCTTCACAACAGCGGAACAACAAGCGTTGGAGGCCGAGGCGGAACGCTACGGAAGGTTCCTGGGCATGAAGGCAAAGCTGGTGTGAAAGTGCGGGACTAAGCTGGGTTAAGACCTAGGAGGCCTGCACCGTGAACAATCTGATCTTCTGGATCATCGTCTGCTCGTGGCTGATTCCCATGGGGATCCGCCTTTACAACAGGTCCCGGGCGCGGCGGCTCCAGGACCGTAATTTCCAAGACCGCAACTTCCCCGGCCAGAACTACCCTGCCCAGAACTACCCGCCCCAGAACTACCCTGGCCCCGGCTATCCCCCGCAGAGCTACCCACCCCAGAATTATCCGGCACAGGGATATCCCACCCAGAACTACCCGGGCTATCCGGGCGAGCCAATCCACGTCCGCCCTGCCGATGCACCGCCGCCGGCAGGACCCCCGTCGAACGCTTCTTCATCTACGTTCCCCAGCCACAGCGGCTCTGAGCAGCAAGGCTTCCGCGCGCGCAAACTGGCCGAACTGGACCTCAAGTTCAGCAACGGCGAGATCGCCATGGAGGACTACATGAAGCAGCGCGGCGACATCATGAACGGCTGAGCTGGCCTAGGCGAAGAAAGCCTGGCCGTTAGGCGAAGAAGGCCTGATGCAGTTGGACAGACAGCTGCCCGATTTCGGTGAGGAAGCCATCGTGCCCGATGGGAGCCTCGATCACGTGGACGGGCACATTGCCTGGCAGGTTTTGTGCCAGTTCCAATGACTGGGCCGGGAAATAGAGGCGGTCGGAGTCGACGGCAGCCACAAAGAATTCAGCAGTGGCGCCGGCCAAGGCTTCCCGCAAGGTGCCCCGGCCCCGGGTGATGTCGTGGGACATGAGTGCCTCGGTGATGGCAATGTAGCTGTTCGCATCGAACCGGCGCACCAGCTTGGTGCCTTGGTGGTCGAGGTAGCTTTCCACCTGGTAGCGGCCGCGCTCCCCCAGGACCGGGGCGGCCAGGGGCGTCTCCTGGTGCTGGGCTTCCCGCCCGAAGCGGAAATCAAGCTCCAGTGCTGATCGGTACGTGATGTGGGCTATCCGGCGGGCCAGGGCAAGGCCCGCCTCAGGAGTTGGTCCACCGTAGTAATCGCCGTTCTTGAAGTTCGGGTCCTGGCGGATGGCGAGTGTCTGCGACTGGGCGAAAGCGATTTGCTCGGCTGTGCTGTAGGCCCCGACGGAAATAACTGCGCACCGCTGGACACGCTCAGGGAAGGTCACAGCCCACTCAAGTGCCCGCGCCCCACCCATGGAACCGCCAAGGACGGCGTGCCATGACTTGATCCCCAACGCATCCGCGAGACGGGCTTCAGCCACCGTGCTGTCGCGCAAAGTGATCAGGGGGAACCGGGATCCCCAAGGCCGTCCGTCCGGCGCCTCCGACGACGGGCCTGTGCTGCCGTAACAGCCGCCCACAATGTTGATGGAAATAACGAAGAACCGGTTGGTGTCGATCGTCGCGCCGGGGCCAACGAGTTGTTCCCACCAGCCTTCCTCATCAGTGGCGCCGCGGGCCACGTGGGTGCTTCCCGTCAGTGCGTGCTGAACGAGGACAGCATTGGACGCATCCGCGTTCAACTGCCCCCAGGTTTCGTAGGCCAACACAACATCCGGGAGAAAGCCGCCGGCTTCAAGTTCCAGCGAACCTACGCCGGCGTACTTGACCGTCCCGTCTTCTTTGCCCGGTTTTGGGGGTGCTGTAGCAGTAATGGTCATTCCTTTGACACCTAACCTCGCGCTTGCCTGCCGCCTTGCGTGCGACAGGCCAGGTCTTCACCCGGGGCACCCCACCGCGGAGGAGGGTTGCCGGCCAGCAAGCCGGGGCTGTCACTGGCACTCATGACCTAATACGTAGAGTCTAGGAAAAATACCGCTGTTTTGGCGAAGAATGTGACAGCTGTGTGACGGTTTGGGGTCCCTTCGTTCAGGAACACGCACCGTGAAGGGCCGCCCGGCGAATTTTCGTCGGCGGGCGGCCGCTCCTCTAAGCGCCCTTGGCAGCCCTGAATCCGGCCTCCAGATCCGCGATGATGTCGTCCACGTGCTCGATTCCCACGTACAGGCGGACAAGGCCTGGATTCACGCCCGCAACCAGTTGCTGCTCGACCGTGAGCTGGCTGTGGGTAGTCGACGCCGGGTGGATAACCAGCGAGCGGACGTCACCGATGTTGGCAACATGGGAGTGAAGCTCCAGGCCATCGACGAATCTCTTGCCGGCCTCGATGCCACCCTTGATGTTGAATGCCACCACGGCACCGGTACCCCTGGGCCCGTACTTACGGCCACGGTCGTACCAAGGGCTGGACGGCAGACCCGCGAAGGCGACCGATTCGACGTCCTCGTGGGCTTCCAACCATTCCGCCACTTTGGTGGCGTTCGAGACGTGGCGCTCGACGCGCAGGCTCAGGGTTTCCAGGCCCTGGGCGATGAGGAAGGCGTTGAACGGGGAAACCGCCGAACCCAGATCGCGGAGCAACTGCACGCGTGCCTTAAGAATGTAGGAAAGGTTGGCTCCGAGTGCGCCGTCCTTGCCAAGGTCCCGGGCGTAAACGAGTCCGTTGTAGCTGGGGTCCGGAGTATTGAATCCAGGGAAGCGCTCCGGGTCCTTGCCGAAATCAAAGTTTCCGGAGTCCACGATCACGCCGGCGATCGCCGCACCGTGGCCGCCCAGATATTTGGTAGCCGAATGCACCACAATATCGGCACCCCATTCGATCGGACGGATGAGGTAGGGGGTGGAGAGGGTGTTGTCCACGATCAGTGGCACACCAGCCTCATGCGCGACGCGTGAGATACCCTCGATGTCCAGCACGTCCTGGCGCGGGTTGGAGACGACCTCACCAAAGAACAGCTTGGTGTTGGGCTGCACGGCGTCGCGCCACTGGTCCAGGTTGTCCGGGTCTTCCACGAACGTCACGGAGATACCGAACTTCTTCAGCGTGTGGGCCAGCAGGTTGTAGGTGCCGCCGTAGAGGCTGGGGCTGGCGACGACATGGTCACCGGCCTCGGCAATGTTCAGGATGGCGAAGGTTTCTGCGGCCTGTCCTGAACTGAGGAGCAATGCGCCCAGCCCGCCTTCAAGGCTGGCGATCCGCTGCTCCACGGCATCCTGCGTCGGGTTGCCAATGCGCGTGTAGATCGGGGCGAGTTCAGCCAGCGCAAAGCGGTTGGCTGCGCTCTCTGCGCTGGGGAACACAAAGGAAGTGGTCTGGTAGATCGGAAGCGACCGCGCCCCTGTAGCAGAGTCAGGCTCCTGCCCTGCGTGGATCTGGCGGGTTTCGAAAGACCATCCTTGGGACATTGAATTCTCCTCTTAGTGGCGCGCGGGTTTGCCGTTGATCGCTGTAGGCGTGGGCTGGGGCCAGTCTAGGAAGCGTTCGGGCACTTGGACAGCTTTGTGACGCAGGCAGTATGTTTCGGTCTTCACGCGACCCGGCGTGAAGGGCTCCGCCCRGCGCTCAATAAGGTCCCACGTTAGTTAGGCTTCCCTTAGCTGAGACCCCGATCACAAAGTGCCAAGATGAAGCCATGCGCATGGATCACGTCTCTTACGCTTGTGAACGAGATGGCCTTTTGGCCACTACCGAACGAATTTCCGCAGCTCTGGGAGTGGACGCAGTCCGGGGCGGAGTGCACCCGCGCTTCGGTACCCGGAACATGATCATTCCCTTGGCGGATAACAAATACCTGGAAGTCGTGGAGGTCCTGGACCACCCTGCTTCTGACAAGGCACCCTTTGGCCAGGCAGTCCGTGCACGCTCGGCGGCCGGCGGCGGTTGGATGGGCTGGTGCGTCGCCGTTGACGACCTCGCCCCCTTCGAAAACCGCCTTGGCCGTTCCGCAGTTCCGGGCAACCGAAAGTTCCCGGATGGCCGCGAACTCGTGTGGCAGCAGATCGGCATTCTCGGCTTGATCGCCGATCCCCAGGTGCCGTACCTGCTCAAGTGGGAGGGCGACCCCTCACTGCACCCGTCCAAGGTCTATGAGAGTGACGTCAAGATGTCCAGCCTCACTATCGCAGGCTCGGCGGAACGCGTTACCGAATGGCTGGGCGAACCCGTTGAGAAGCCGCTCGAGGACGTCGCCGTCCAGTGGATGGCTCCGCACGGTACGCCTGGCATCATGTCCGTCACCTTCGAAACCGCCACTGGCGCCGTCACCATCTGACGCTTACCTTCCCTGGGGCTTGCTCCCCTCCCGGTCCAGCGTGTCCGGTCAAGCTTCGGCCGCCATCAGCGGGTGCCAACGACGTCACCCACCGATGGCGGCCGAATTTCTTTAACCTTGCGCCTAACCCAGGCCTATGGCCTTGCCGAAGAGGCTGAACCCAACGAACGCGACAATGTCCAGCAGCGCATGGGCAATGACCAAAGGCATTACCCGCTTCGTCTTGGTATAGATCCAGGCGAAAACCAACCCCATCGCGAAGTTGCCGATGAACGGTCCGAAGCCTTGATACAAGTGGTAGCTGCCGCGAAGGGCCGCGCTCACAACGATGGCCAACGGGGTACTCCAACCGAATTTTCCGAAACGGTCCATGAGGTATCCCACGACGATCACTTCCTCAACGATCGCGTGGCGAACCGCGGAGAGAATCAATACAGGCACGGTCCACCAGTAAGCCTCCAGGCCGCTGGGCACAATGGCGGTGGTGATTCCGAGTGCGCGACCGGCCGCGTACAAGCCAAGGGACGGGATGCCAATGGCGGCTGCGAGTCCCAGTCCGTGCAAAAGGTCCTTGCCGGGGCGTGCCAAGTTGAACCCCAACCGGGCAAAGCCTGAGCCACCTGCACCTTCCCGGCCACCTTGGGCATGCGATGACAGGAAATAGAACACCAGGACCACCGGCACCAAGGCGAAGATAATGTCCAGCAGTTGGTAGGTGAGGTCGAAGTACTCGCGGGTGCTTTGGGACCTGTTAAGCGTCGAAGTTGCCTCGGACAACGGCGCGCGTGTCATCTTGTCCAGAAGTTGCACCACGGAGTACACGGCTGATTGGCCCAGAGACAGGCCCAGTACGATGAGTACTTCGGCGCGCAGGCGGCGGCGGGAAGCAAGGAGCATGTACCTATCTTGCCTGCAGTTCCTGCCACTTTGCCGTGAACTGCGCACGTTCCCGCTCCACCCGTAGGCAGACCCTATGCTTGGTGGGATGAGTGCCCCAGGGAGAATCTTCATGATCCGGCACGGCCAGTCCGCCGCGAATGCCGACACGTCAATCTACAACCGTGTGCCGGACTACCGCATCCCGCTCACCGAACTTGGAATTGAGCAGGCACGGATAGCCGGCGAGGCCCTCAGGCGGAAGCTCGACGGCGAGCAGGTCTGCGTCTACGTGTCCCCCTACTTGCGGGCATACCAGACTCTTGAGGCGTTGGACCTCGGCCCGCTGATCGAGCGCGTGATCGAAGAACCCAGGCTACGCGAGCAGGACTGGGCCAACTTCCAGATCGCCGGGGAGATCGAGGACCAGAAGGAGCTTCGCAACCTTTACGGCCACTTCTTCTACAGGTTCCGCGAGGGCGAGTCAGGCTCGGACGTCTACGACCGCGTGTCCTCGTTCATGGAGACCCTTTACCGCCACTGGCAAAAGCCGACGTACGCCCCAAATACCCTGCTGGTCACCCACGGACTGACCATGAGGCTGTTCTGCATGCGCTGGTTCCACTGGACTGTTGAGTATTTCGAGTCACTGAACAACCCGGACAACGCCGAACTACGCACACTGATAAGGACCGACGACGGCCAGTACAGTCTGGACGAACCGTTCAGCCAGTGGGTGCCAAGGGATGTTGACGATTCAGTGCTTCACGCGCCGAGAATGCGTTTCTAGCAGGAAGCACTTAGTTGCCGGGGGCGACGATGACTTCCGTGCCCTTGGCTTCGAACGCAGCCTTGTCCGCGGCGCTGATCCCGGCGTCCGTGATGAGGTGCCGGAAGTCATACCCGGCCATGGCCGCAAAGGAGCGGCGGCCCACCTTGGAGGAGTCAGCCAGCACGTAGGATTCGGTGGCCCGGCGTGCCATGACGGTGTTCACCATGGCTTCGCCTTCATCGGTGATGGTGGGGCCAAGGTCCGGGTCAACACCATTGACCCCTATGAACGCAATGTCCAGGGCGACCTTCTGCATGATCACATCGGTGTAGGGCCCCACGAGCTCATAGGAGCGCGGATTCAGGATTCCCCCGGTGACCATGATCTTGATGTTCGGACGAACGGCGAGCTGCGAGGCAATGTTGATCGCATTGGTCACCACCGTGAGAGTGGGCCTGTTGGACGGCGCGTTGAGGTCCTCACGGGTGGACAACAGTTGCGCCAGCGCCGTGTTGGTGGTTCCCCCGCTCAAGCCGATCACCGCTCCGGATCGGATCAGGGCCGAGGCGGCCTGGGCGATCTCCTGCTTGGCCAAGGCGTGGTCGTCACGGTTGTATCTGCCCGGGAGATCGTAGGACACGGATCCGGTGGTGGCGCCACCCCGCGTACGGCTGAGCAGCCGTTGTTTTGCAAGGCTGTCCAAGTCCCGGCGCGCCGTGGCCGGTGACACGCCAAGCCGCGTCACGATGTCCTCGACTTCCACATGGCCGGATTCGGCCAGGAGGTCAAGGATGGCGGTCAGCCGATCGGTGCGGGTCATGACGAGCCTTTCGCGGGGTCTGGCTATTTCGCTTTGGCGAACAGCGTGAGCATACGTGCGGATTCCAGCACCAGTGCGTCCCGGCCGGCCTTGATGTACTTCCGGGAATCCACCACTGCAGGGTTGGCATCGAGGTACTCACGGACGGCGCGGGTGAAGAACCCGTTCAAATGTGTGGATACGTTGATCTTAGTCATACCTGCGCCGATCGCAGCTACGAGCATCTCGTCTGTGACGCCTGAAGAGCCATGCAGGACCAGCGGTTTTCCGACCGCCGACTTCAGCCGCGTAATCAGGTGCAGGTCCAGTGCTGCGCTGCGTTCGGTCATGGCGTGGGAGGAGCCAACGGCCACTGCGAGCGCATCCACACCCGTTGCTTCAACAAACGCCTGCGCCTCGTCGGGGTCGGTCCGGACACCGGGTGCATGGGCGCCGTCCTTGCCTCCCACTTTGCCGAGTTCGGCCTCCATGTAAACGCCTCGCTCGTGGGCGTAGCGGGCTACCCGTTGCGTGACTTCGACGTTCCACTCATAGGGCAAGTGCGCGCCGTCGAACATTACGGAGCCAAAACCGAGGTCCACGGCCGCGATGGCGAGGTCCTCGGACTCGGCATGGTCCAGGTGAACGGCAACGGGCACCGATGCGTCGCGGGCGATCGCCAAAGTCGCCACAGCAATCGGCTCAAGTCCACCGTGATACTTTGCGCAGTTCTCCGAAATCTGCAGGATCAGCGGAACACCCGCTGTCTCGGCACCCGCCACCAGCCCCTCCGCTGTTTCCACGTGGATGACGTTGAACGCGCCTTGGCCCGTACCGCTGGCCACGGCCTTGTCCATCAATTCCCGCGTGCTGACAAGGGTCACCGGGTCTCCTTCCATGTCACGATCAGTTGGTCTTCAAGTTCCTGGTATCTCGGCGAGATCTCGCCTGCTGCGGGCATGAGCACAGCGGCGGCGGACCAGGCCGTAGCCCGGCGGAGAATCTCGCGGGGTTCGGTAACGCCTTCGGCGAGGGCGACGGCGGCAGCCGCCACACCGGCGTCGCCCGCCCCTGTGGGGTTGCCGCTCAGGGGCTCGGGGAGGCTGGCAGTCCAGTAACCGCCGGGAGCCGCGTGGTCGAAGGCGAGCATTCCGTCCGCGCCGGCGCTGACGAGGACGGTGCGGGCACCCATGGCAATCAGCGAGAGCGCAGCGGCTTCGACGCTCGACTGCCCCGTGGCTTCCGCGAGTTCGTGGTGATTCGGTTTCAGGACATCGGCACCGGCCTGGGCGGCGGTGATGATTCCGGGTCCGGAGGTGTCAATGATGGCCGGGATGCCGGCGTCGTGCGCCAGCTTTACGAGGGACGAGTAGAAATCGGCAGGTGCGTCCGGCGGAAGGCTGCCGGAACCCACCAGCACAGCTGCCGGAGCTTCTCCGGCATCGCCGCGTACGGCTTTGACGACGGCGGCGGTCAGTGAGCGCCAGTCGTCCGGCAGGAGCGCCTGGCCTTCCTCGTTGAAGATGGAGGTCTCGCCCGCGACGGTGTCCACGAGCGCGATGCTGCGGCGGGTCTCGGCGGCGACAGACACCAGCGCGTGGGGCACGCCGCTGGTCCAAAGTTCGGCAGCCAGGGTCTGTCCAGCGGCTCCTCCGGTAGGAGCAATGGCCAGCACGGGATGGCCCACTTGATGAACCACCCTGGCAACGTTGAGCCCTTTGCCACCGGCGCGGCTGATGGGTGTGGGGACCCTGTGGCTGGCGCCTTCGGTGATTCCGTGGACAGTGTAGGTCATGTCGATGGCGGGATTGGGGGTCACGGTGACAATGCGGGTTGCTGCGTTCCGGGAGGGGCCGCTGCCTGCTGCCTCGACGCCGGTCATCTGGCACCATCCAGGAGCGCACGTGCGTTCAACGCCGCGCCAAGGAGCCCGGCGTCCTGGCCAAGCTGGGCTTGGATGAGGCGTGGGCGTCGTTGGAAGTCCAGGATCTGGTCAACCCGGGCGCGGAGCGGTTCCAGGAGGTCCTCGCCTGCTTCGGCCAGGCCTCCCCCGATCACTACCGCTTCAGTGCCGATGATGTTCACGCACTGGCAGATGGTGAAGGCGAGGGCGTCCACCGCATCCGCCCACACACGGGCAGCCATGGCATCTCCATTTTGGGAGCGGAGCAGGACGTCCCGGGCACCGTCCACGATGTTGCCCGACTTCCTGCTGTATCGCTTGGCGATGGCGCCTGCCGAACCCACGGCCTCGAGGATGGTGGCCCCTGGTGCGTTAGTTCCGGGTGCTTGAGTTCCGGCTCCTTGAGTTCCGGCTGCTTCAGTTCCGGCGTCGGGGTCCGGTACCTGGGCGTGGCCGAGTTCACCGGCGAAACCATCGGCCGTGACGGCCACACCACCGGAGAAAACGGCGGCGGCGATTCCGGTGCCCACCACCATGACCACGACGTCGTTGAACTCCTTGGATGCGCCAAAGGTGTGTTCCACCGCAGCGGCCGAGCGGACGTCGTGATCGAACGCCACGGGAAGCCCCAGCCTCTTCTCTGCCTCGGCGGTGAACGGGAAATTGCGCCACCCAAGGTTCGCGGAGTAGATCCCGATTCCTCCCACGGAATCCACAATGCCAGGGACGATGACGCCCGCTGCTTTGGCCGGGATATCCGGAAACTCAGAAGCAAGCTGGCGGGCGAGCTCCGTCAGCTTGTCCAGTACGGCTTCCCCTGGGTGCGATGGATCCAGGGGCGTGGGGACCCGGCGCATGCCCAGGACGTTTCCAAAGGCATCCACGAGTCCGGCCTTCACGTCTGTACCGCCGACGTCGAAGGCCAGGACTGCTGATTCTGCATGCCCGAGAACCATGATGAGTGCCTAGGCGGAGGCGTCGAGAATGACGGAGCGCGTCAGGTTCCGGGGCAGGTCCGGGTTGAGGCCACGGACGCGCGCACGTTCCAGGGTCACTTTGTGAACGCGGGCCAGTTCAGCCAGCGGGTGCTTGTCCGTGTGGATGTACAGGGCACCCGTGGCGGCCATGTCCTTATCAAGGCCCTCAGGCTGTGCGCCAAACAACCAGGTCACGCGTCCTGGCGCAGCGATGGAGATGGGACCATGGCGGTATTCCATGGCCGGGTAGGACTCGGTCCAGCCCTGAACGGCTTCGCGCATCTTAAGTCCTGCCTCGTGGGCCAGGCCGACAGTCCATCCTGTACCGAGGAACGTGAATTGCTCAGCATCCAGAAGTTCCTGTGCCACGGGACCTGTCACTGCATCCCGTGCGTCCTCGATAGCCCGCTTGACGTCAATCCCAAGGCTGGTGAGCAAGTAAACCAGCGCCGAGGTCGCGAAGCGGGTCTGCACCACGGATCGCTCATCTGCATACGGGAGTCCGATCACTGCGTCGGCCAGCTGAACGATTGGCGAGGACGTATCGCCAATAATCGCAACAGTGGGGACGATGCCCTTCAGCCCTGCCAGGATCTCCAGCACCTCAGTGGTGGTGCCGGACCGCGTAATGGCCACAACGGCGTCGTACTGGCGATCCGCACTGTTGCTGTTCAGGAAAGCCTCCGACGCCGCGAAGGCATCCGTCACGCCTTTGCCTGCGGATTCACGGGCGGCAGCATAGCTCTGGGCCATGAACCAGGACGTGCCACAGCCGATGACGGCGATCCGCTGGCCGTCGGCGGGAAGCAACTTCTCAGCACGGGCCTGGTCGATGGCCCGCTGCCAGACGTCGGGCTGTGATACCAGCTCTTCTTCCATGAAGGCGCCCAGTGTGTTCTCGCTCATCGTGTGTTTCGCTCCTGCTCAGCCAATGACGTTTTATGATCTATAGAAACACTAAACGATCAGTTTCGATCTCACAAGGATCATCTGCAGGAGTGGATCCGGTAATTGGGCAGCCCAGTAGTCAGGACGATGCGAAGTGCTGGCAGGGGAAACGGCGACGAGCAGCAGGGAAGGCTCAACCTGTTCCAGTCAGCCGATGATTGGCCGTTCTTCGGGCAGGTTGAACAGGCGCGGGCGTGAAGATAGGGCGAGTGCCGAAGCGACCGTCACGGTGCCGATGCGCCCCGTAAACATCAGAACCATAAGTACCCATTCAGCCGATGGAGGAAGGTTGTACGTGATTCCTGTGCTCATTCCGACTGTGGCGAAAGCCGAGATGGATTCGAACAGGACTTTCTCAAGGCTGTAGTCGGTGAACATGAGCAGCAGCATGGTTCCGGTAATGACAGCGCCGATGCCAAGCAGAGCCACCGAAAGGGCCTGCCGTACCGAGGCAGGGCTGATGGACCGGTGGGCTATGGTCACATCGTCCCGTCCCCGGACTTCATTCCAGATGGCGAAAGCAAGGAGGAGGAAGGTCGTGATCTTGATTCCACCGGCAGTTCCGGCGCTTCCCCCTCCGATGAACATCAGAATGTCGCTGACCATGAGCGTCTCCGGTGAAGCCACTCCGTAGTCGATGCTGTTGAATCCCGCGGTGCGCGGGAACACGCTTCCAGCCAGGGAACCGACGATCTTTCCCGGGATGGACAGCGGACCCAGGGTTTCGGCCCTGTTCCATTCGAACGCGGCGAACAACACGAAGCCGGCTATGAGCAGGAAGACAGTACCGAAGACTGTGAGGCGCAAATGTACCGTCCAGTTCCGGACCCGCAGTCCCCCGCCGTTGAGCAAATGGATGAGTACGGGAAAGCCGAGACCACCGGAAATGATGGCCAGGCAGATGGGGACCAGGATGTAAGGGTCTTCGCGGAAACTGATGAGGTTGTCGCTGTAGAGCGCGAACCCGGCGTTGTTGAAGGCGGATACTGCGTGGAAGACGCCATGCCACAGCGCAACGGCTGGGTTGGAGTCGTAGGCGAGCCAGAACCTGACAGCCAGGATTGCAGCCGTTACCGCTTCAAAAACGACCATGATCCTTGCAACGCGAAAGAGCACGGAGCGGACGTCCCCGAGGTTGAGGGTGTGCGTTTCTGACTGCACAACAAGCTGGCCGCGCAAGCCGATGCTTTTGCGGACGAGCAGCGCCAGCAGGGTCGCGAGCGTCATGATGCCGAACCCGCCAACCTGGATGAGCGCCAGAATCACGACATGCCCGAAAGGTGTCCAGTAGGTTGCCGTGTCAACGGTAACCAGGCCCGTGACACACGTCGCGGACACGGCGGTGAACAGTGCCGTCATGAGGGTGGCTGGATCAGTGCCGTTGCGGGAGACTGGCAGCATCAGCAGGGCTGCGCCGAGGAGGATGACCGCCAGGAAAGCGAGGGGTACTGAGCGGACGGGATGTGAGAGGGCGCGCCTGAGGACGTTCTCACGGCGCGTCTGTGGGTCACGGTGCTTCCACAACGTGCGTCCGTTGCCGTTCCCGGTGTGGGATGGTCCGGGAGTCCGGCCCCGGGGCTTTGGGTTAGCCGATGGCTTTGGGTTAGCCGACATGGATGCCTGGGCGAAGGTCGGGATCGGGTTCGTTTTCGCGGATGATTTCCCGGACCACGGGTGCGGTGTCCCCCCGGCCCAGCAACAGGTATCGCATCAGGTGTGCCAACGGGTTGCCTTCAGACCATTCGAAATAGGCGTGGGGACGGACCCCAGTGGCGTTGCGCAGAGCCAGGAGGATCGCAGCAATCGCGTTCGGTGCGGCGGGGCTTTGGGCTCGCAGGATGCGGTGACCGGCAACTTCGACGCCGGTGACGGTGAGTGTGTCGCTGAAGCTGGAGGGGGTCACTAACATCGATTTCCAGGAAAATGACGTCGGCGGAGCCAGGGACCGGGTTCAGTTCGCGCTGGTCGGTTTCCTTCGCCGCGTATTCGGCAGCATCCCGTGCCTCGGGGCGGTTGGCGATGAGGTTGAGCCGGCCGTCGTAGTCGAGGGAATCTGCGATAAAACGACGCGCATTCTCGTCGAATTCGATGCGGTCCACGCGCAACTCGGTCGTCCGGCTGACCCGGGAAACGAGCGACACAACGATGATGCCCAGGATGAAGAAGCCGGAGATGGTGAGTCCATCAGGTTTCTCAATGACATTCGCTATCAGTGCGTAGAGCAGAATGAGCGTCAGGACTGTAAAGCCGATTGCTGCGGGGCGTTGTTTTCGCCGGAGCGCGGAGATGGTCACGGCAGCCGATCCAGAGACCATCATGGCGAGGATCCCCGTGGCATAGGCCCCTGCCTGGGCGTTCACGTCTGCTTTGAAGCCGATGGTGATAAGTACGCTTAGGGCTGTGTAGACGAGGACGACGGGACGCACCGCCCGGGTCCAGTCCGGCGCCATGCCGTAGGACGGAAGATAGCGCGGGACGATATTGACCAGCCCCGCCATTGCCGATGCCCCGGCGAACCAGAGGATGAGGATACTGCTGATGTCGTATACAGATCCGAATCCTTCACCGAGCCTTTGATGTGCCAAGTAGGCAAGGGCACGGCCATTGGCTGCCCCGCCTTCCTGGAATGCTTCTGCTGGTATCAGGACGGTCGTGACGAAACTGCTGCCAATCAGATAGACGCTCATGATCACGGCAGCGGTCGTGAGGAGTTTGCGGGTGTTCCTGATACGGGCGGCGAGCCGTTCCTCGGGAGTCTTACCCTTCGCTGAGACCAGGGGCATCATGCTGACGCCGGTCTCGAATCCCGAAAGGCCCAGGACGAGGAGGGGGAAGGCTATAAGGGCAGGCAGGATCAGTCCGCCCAGGCCGCCTCCCGACGCGGCAGTCAGCGCTTCGGACCACGAGGACAAGAGCGCCGGGGAGGCTGCGATGTCCACGATCCCAACGCCGATGATGATGGCGTTCAGTCCCAAAAACACCGCCACGAGCGGGATCGCCACGGCGACGGCCTCACTGAAGCCCATCAGGAACACTCCGCCCAGGATCAGCAGGAGTACCACCGTCACTGCCACTGCTTGGCCTTCCAGGAACGGCGGAAGGAAAGGGTTCTCCAGAAGGTGGACCGTTGCGTCGGCCGCGGACAGGGTGATGGTGATAATCCACGATGTCGCAACAAAGCCGAGAAGGACGAGTACGAAAATTTTGCCGCGCCAGAAAGGCAGCAGGTTCTCCAGCATGGCCACGGATCCCTGTCCGTGGGGGCTTTCCTTTGCCACCCTTCTGTACATCGGCAGCATGCCCAGCAAAGTCAGGGCGACGATTAACAGTGTTGCCAGCGGGGACAGGGCACCCGCCGCCAAGGCTGCTATGCCGGGCAGGTAGGACAGCGTTGAGAAGTAGTCGACGCCCGTCAGGCACATGACCTTCCACCAGCTTTGTTGCGTGGCGTGATCCTCAACGGATTCAGGACCGACGGGCTGATGGACGCGGTGTTCCAACAACCATCGCACCAGCGGATTTCCTGAGTGCTGTTTGCGTTCAGGAGTTGGGATGCTGTCCGGAATGTCCTTCCGGGCCGATGTTGTCACTGCCTCGTCTTCCTGTCTGCCAACGTGATCTCCGGGAGCGTAGCACCGGAGAAAATGTTGGCACAGGAAAATCGGGAAACCTTTACGGTTCCTTTACGCCTCGCGGGATGCTTGCGGCAACCCTTGCCGCCTCTTCGTAGCTGGAGGGTGCTTGCTGACGGAAGGCAGAATCAGCATCTTCGCGGAGCACGTCGGAGGCCAGCACCCGGACGTGAACAAGCTCGTCGTAGGCTTCGCTGCAGCCCAGGACATCTCCACGGACCTTGGGTCCGTGAGAACCCGGGTCAGGAGATACCTGGAAAATAATCCACCAGGCATCTCCCGCTTCGTCCCTGAAGAGGTAGCCCGCCGGAGGGCGATAGGCTGCGCCGTCTACTCCGCGGCCTCCGTAATCCTCCACTGAGTCCGGCGGGGCAGCGAACCTCAGTCCGCCGTCGGTATCTTCTTGATGCGGGCCCATCCGCGAACACCTCCTTGGTCAGCCGACGTGGACCCAGGGGCGTTGGGTGACATCGGGCACTGCCTCCCGCAGCACTTCCCTGGTGACAGGAGCAATTTCGCCCTCGCCCAGGAAGAGGAAGCGCAGGAGGTTCGTGAACGGATTTCCTTCGGTCCACCGGAAGTAGATGTGGGGCATGAGCCCGGTGACGTCCCGGATGTGAAGCAGGACTGACGCGATGGTATTCGGTACGACGGGACCGTGGACCTCCAGGATCCGGTACCCGTGCCGCGTCACGCCGTGTACTTGCAGTTCCGTTTCGAAGTCCGAGGAATCGTCGACGATCACTTCGAGGAAGATGGCTTGTTGTTCCAGGGGCAGATGGCTGACCTCGATCGCTGAGGTGAGCTTGTCCCGGTACGCTTCGGCGGTGAGCCGGAGCGGTTCGTGGGCGATGATCGCGATGGGTCCTTCGAGGGTGTCGGACATGAATTCCAGGGCCTGGCGGTCCAAGTGGACGCGGGTGGCGTGGAGTTCGAAGGAGCGTCGGATGCGGGAGAGCAGGGAAATCACGATGATTCCCAGGATGAAGATTGCCGCGATCCTGATGCCTTCGGGGCGTTCGAAGATATTGGCGATGGTGGTGTAGGTGAACACCAAGGAGATGATGCCGAAGCCGATGGTGCGTTTACGCTGCCTGCGTCGGCGCGCAGAGAGCGTGACGGCAACGGCCGCGGAGGTCATCAGCACCAGAACGCCGGTAGCGTAGGCGCCGCCCTGGGCATCGACGTCGGCTTCAAAGAGGAAGGTGATGAGGAAACCGACGAGAGTGAAGACGAGCACCAGTGGGCGGACGGCCTTGGCCCACCCGGGGGCCATCCCGTAGCGCGGCAGGTACCGCGGGACGAGGTTCAGCAGTCCTGCCATGGCGGAGGCCCCGGCGAACCACAGGATGGCGATGGTGCTGATGTCGTAGATGCTGCCGAATCCGACGCCGAGATACTCGTGGGCGAGGAACGCCAGGGCGCGGCCGTTGGCTTGGCCGCCGGGTTGGAATTCCTGTTCCGGGATCAGGACGACGGTGATGAAACTGGTGGTGAAAAGGAATCCGCTCATGATGACAGCGGCGGTTGTGAGCATTCTGCGCGTTCCGCGGATGCGGCCCGCCGGGTTTTCCTCGGTGTCGGCCTCGTCTCCCCGGACCTGGGGCATGACGGCGACACCTGTTTCGAAGCCTGAGAGTCCGAGGGCAAGCTTGGGAAAGACGAGCAGAGCGATTCCCACGACCATGATCGGGTCCCCGTGCGAGGTCCAGAGCGCGTTCCACCACCCGCCCATGGCGACCGGGTGCGTGAACACCTGTGTGAGGGTCACGACCACGACTATGGCATTGAGGCCCAGGTAAAGGACGACGAGGACAACAGCGACTCCGATGGCTTCCTTGAAGCCGCGGAGGAAGACGGCAGCCAGCAGCGCCAGGAGGAAGAGCGTGACGAGGATGTTCTGGCCCTGCAACCAACCGGGGGCGACAGGGTTCTGAATGAGGTGTGCACTTGCGTCGGCGGCGGAGAGGGTCATGGTGATCATGAAGTCGGTTGCGGCGAACCCGAGCAGGATGAGGACGAAGAGCTTGCCGCCCCAGCGTGGCAGGAGCCGTTCAAGCATCGCGATGGAGCCTTCGCCACGGTGGCTTTCCCGGGCGACGCGGCGGTAGACGGGCAGGGCGCCCAACAGGGTGACGGCAATGAGCACCAGGGTCGCCAATGGTGAGATCACGCCGGCGGCCAGTGCCGCGATCGCGGGCTGGTAACCCAGGGTGGAGAAGTAATCGACGCCGGTCAGGCACATGACCTGCCACCACGGATGCTTCTTCTCGTTGGCCGCGGTTATTCCGCCGGGGCCCTGATGGGTGCCTTTGCTGTCCTGGAGCCCGAACAGCAGCCAGTTTTTCAGCGCGGCTTTTCCGGCTGGCTTGGGCGCCGAAGGGTCAGCAGGGGGCCTGCTCAACGTGGTCATTATTTCCTTTCCGCGCGGCACAATGCGCCGCGGTCACAGCCGAAGCTAACACCAAGGGAAAGCATCAAACCGGGAAAGGCGTTTCTATTTACGAATCATTTACACCCCTTCCGCGCCGCCGGTTACGGCTCGAAGCGATAACCCATCCCGGCTTCGGTGAGCAGATGCCTGGGCCGGGCAGGGTCGGCTTCAAGTTTGCGGCGCAACTGTCCCATGTAGACCCGGAGGTAATGCGTTTCTCCGTCGTATCCCGGGCCCCAGATCCTGGCCAGCATCTGCTGCTGGGTGATGAGCCGTCCCGGGTTACAGACCAGCAGTTGCAGAATGGCCCATTCCCGCGGGGTGAGCCGCACTGATGCGCCGTCGCGGGTCACTTTCTTCTTTTCAAGGTCCACTGCGAAGTCCCCGACGTCGACGATCACGACTTGATCGCCGCCGTCGGACGTCCCGAGACGGCGTTCAGCGACGCGCAACCGTGCCAGGAGTTCGTCCAGGCCAAAAGGTTTCGTGACGTAGTCATCCGCACCGGCGTCGAGGGCACGGACTTTGTCCACGGACCCTTGCCTGGCGGAGAGGACAATGATGGGCGTGCTGCTGGAACGACGGATCCTGGTGATGACGTCAACGCCGTTGATGTCCGGCAGTCCAAGATCCAAAACAATAATTTCCGGATGGTTGACCTCGGCATGCTGCAGAGCCGTGGTGCCGTCCATTGCGGTGAGCACCTCGTATCCCTCGGCGCGCAGATTTACCTGCAAAGCGCGTAGCAGTTGGGGTTCATCGTCTACGACGAGCACGGTTCTCATGCCTCACCTCGTTCCGCGCTGCCGGATGCGGGATGCGCATTCCCGTCGCCGGTGGAAAGCGGAAGGCGGATGGCAACCGTCAGTCCCCCTCCCGGTGTCGGTTCAGCCTTCAGTTGGCCGCCCATCGCTTCGGTAAAGCCTTTCGCAACAGCCAGTCCCAGTCCGATGCCCAAGCCAGCCGGCGCGTCGTCCAGCCGCTGGAACGGCTCAAACATGGCGATCACGTCCGAGGCCGCCACACCCTGGCCGTGGTCCACGATCCGCAGTTCTCCGCAGGGGCGTCCTTCAATCGTGGCCACCCCTGAACCATTGGCAGGTCCCACGATGACGATATCCGAACCTGCTGCATATTTCAGGGCGTTCTCGACGATATTGGCAATGACGCGTTCCAGCATGCCCAGGTCGGCATCAATGGCTGGAATGTTCGGAGCCAGATCGATCCGGATGGCTCCTTCCGGCACTCCCCGCAGCGCATCTTCGATGGCATCACGCCACGTCACCGAGGAGGTGAGCGGGGCAGTGGATCCGCTGGAGATCCGTGACATGTCCAACAGATTGTCCACCAAGGAGTCAAGGCGGTCCGCGTAGGAGTCGATGGTATGGAGCATCTCGTCCTGTATCTCGTCGGGAAGCCGTCGCTTCTGGCGCTGCAGGGCGGTCACGGCCAGCTTGATTCCGGCCAATGGTGTCCGCAAGTCATGGCTGACAGCGTTCAGAATGGACGTCCGGATGCTGTTGCCCTCAGCCAGTTTCGTGGTCGTCTTCAGCCTGAGCTGGAGTGCATAACGCTGCCTTAGTAAAAGCAGGTGGGTCGCGTGGGCCGCCAGCAGCCGCCGCTCGCCGGCAGTGAGTGGCCTGCCAGAGACCACAAGGGCCGTATCGGCATCTGCCATTTCATAGGCCCCGGCCCCTGAATCAGCCGAACCAGGAGGCTGTGGCGGCGCTTCTCCTGATTGCTCCTGGAGTTCCCAGCCATCCCTTGTGCTGGAGGTTCCTGTACCGGAGGTTCGGGTAAATAATCCCACCGAGCCCACCTGGAAGGTCTCACGGACCTTATCCAGAAATGTCGCAATGGTGTCGTCCTCAATCAGTGCGTTCCGGGCCAAATCCAAGAGTGTCGCCGCCTCGGCACGGGCATGAATAGCCTCCTGGGCCCGCTTGGCCGAGAGCCCTACCACCAGGGACACAGCAATCCCCGCACCCAGGAACACGAGCACGGCAAACAGAATCTGCGGATCGCTGATTCTGAAAGTCCCGACCGGTTCGGTCTCGAAATAATTCAGCAGCAACGAGTCCAGAATCGCGGCCAGCACCGCAGGCCATAGACCGCCGATGAACGCCACCGCCATCACCCCGGTCAAATGCACGAGGACATGGGTGGCAAAGTTCAGATCCGGGGCAAAAGACATCAGTGCGGTGACCAGAACGGGGATGAGCACCGCCAGGACAAAACCCGTCGTGGTCCTGGCCCGGCCCAAGTCTCCCGGCGCCGCCCCCGGAAATATGCGAAGAATTCCCCTTGCCATGTCCACAGTCTGTCAGCTGTGCCAGGGGTCTTGTTAGACGGCCCGAACGCCCGCCCGCCACACCGAATGCGTCAGCGGGATCCCCGGCCGGTACGCGAGGTGCGTGGCCGATGGCGCCTTCAGCATGTGAAGGTCCGCGCGATGACCGACGGCGAGCGAACCAACCGCCCGTTCACCGTCGACGTCGTTCCCGGACTCGCGGCCCAATGCCAAGGCGCCGCCGTACGTCGCCGCCCGAACGGCCTCGTGGACACTGAGGTGCATCTGCAGGACCGCCGTGGTGACACAGAACGCGATGGAACTCGTGTACGACGTCCCGGGGTTGCAGTTGGCGGCCAGGGCGATCTGCACGCCGGCATCGATCAGCTCCCGGCCCGGTGCGAGCGGCTGTCGCGTGGACAAGTCACAAGCGGGCAAGCACGTTGCGACGGTTCCACGGGCGCCACTGCCCGTAGCCGGGTCCCAGCCCTTCCAGGTTCCCGCCAGCGCGTCAATGTCCATCTGCGAAAGATAGTTCACGTGGTCCACGCTGGCGGCCCCGAACTCCACGGCCAACGCAACGCCTGGCCCCTCGCCCAGCTGGTTGCCATGCACGCGCAGCCCCAACCCCGCGTCCCGGGCAGCCCTAAGGACCCTGCGGGACTGCTCTTCCGTGAACGCACCGCGCTCGCAGAACACATCCGCCCAGCGCACATGCGGCAGGACGGCGTCGAGCATTTCACCGCAGACCAGGTCCGTGTACTCCTCCGGATCGGACCCGGCCGGCACCAGGTGCGCGCCGAGGTAGGTGACCTCGTCCACCAGAGCCGCGGCGATGCGTGCACTGCGGGCTTCGTTCTCCACGTCCAGGCCGTAGCCGGTCTTGCTCTCAAGGTAGGTAGTTCCCTGCGAGACGGCTTCAGTGACACGGTCCCTCACCAGAGTCGTCAGTTCATCGTCACTGACGCTGCGAGTGGCACCCGTTGTGACGGCAATCCCGCCGGCGCTGTAGCTCTGACCGGCCATGCGGGCCTCAAACTCGGCTGTGCGATCACCGGCGAAAACAAGGTGGGAGTGCGAGTCGACCCAGCCGGGCAGGACGGCGCGGCCTTCGGCGTCGATCTTTGTATCGGCCCCGGGAGCGTCGTTGCTGGACCCGATCCAGGCAATGCGCTCGCCTTCGAACACGATCGCGGCATCTTTGAGGACACGATGCTCCAGATCCTGGGTCATCAGCTCGCCGATGTTGGTGATGAGAGTGCTGTTTTGTCCTGGACTGCTGATTACGCTCATGTCCCTATTGTTCAGCGCCGGATGGACCAGCGAACGGCCGCAAGCTGCTCAGCTGTCCGGGATTCCGGACTGTCCTCTTTTACCTCGCCCAGAATCAGGGCCGCCGCCAGCTCGGCAATGGCCGAGGACGTCTGGAAACCGTAGCCTCCCTGACCGGCCAGCCAGAAGAAGCCCTTCGCTTCGGCGTCGAAACCAACCACCGGGATTCCGTCCGCAGCTTCTGTCCGCAAACCCGTCCATGCACGATCCACTGACCGGATGCCCAAGGTCGTCAGTGAGTTGAGCCTGTCGACGAGTTTGTCCACATCGCCGGCATACGGTTTAGCGTCTTCGGCCCCGCTGGGCACGGTTTCCGATGGCGAGATGAGCACCTGATTGCCCTCGGCCCGGAAGTAGAACGAGTGGTCGGCTGCAGCGACCATTGGCGTTTGCGGCGTCAGCGATTGCTCGACGTTCACGATCGCCGCAGTCCGCCTGTAAGGCTGCAGGCCCAGCTTCTCCACACCGCTGATGACGGCCAACTCATCCGCCCATGCACCTGCGGCATTAACCACGACGGCGGACTGGAAACCTTCCGTTCCGGCACCCACCTGCCAGCCACTTCCGAGACGCTGGGCCGAGTGGACACGCGCACCGGTGATGATGTCAGCTCCCGCCGCCTGAGCCCTCTTCCGGTGATCTTCCAACAAGGCCGGTGCATTGCAACCAAACGAGCCATCGTCCAACCCCGCGGCCTGGAACGAGTCCGGCTTCAGGACCGGGCAGAGCTGCATGGCTTCTGCGTGGGTGATTGTGTGCATGTTGCCGCTTGCCTCTGCCCGGACTGTTTCCTCATCGCCCACCAGCATGAACCTGCGCGGGGTAAGGACGGGCTCAGGAAGTTCGGCGTCGCGGGCCCTCATCAGCTCCAGGGTCCGGACCGTGAGTTCCTGCACTATGGGCGGCCCGTAACTCGGAATCAACTGGCGGGCCGAACGCGAGGACGTGTGGAAGGCCAACGACTGCTCGGCCTCCACCAGTGCAACGGTGCACTTCCCTGCGAGCGCGGACGCCAGGGAAAGCCCCGCAATGCCGCCGCCAACGATTACCACGTCATAATTCGAAGCCATGGCTCCATCCTGTCAGACGGCACGAGGGGTGCCCATCCCTCTCTCACATCCAACCCCCAACGGCCGGATGTTCCTTCACGTCCAACCCCCAACCGCCGGATGTTCTCTCCCTTGCGTCAAGAAAGGGATAGTGCGCTCGTCAAGTTTTTGAGACAGTTCTCGTTGTTGTTGGTTAGGCGGCCAGGGGTTCCTGGGCGCTGGTGTGGTGGTTTGCGTGGGCTGTGGCTGGTGGGACGCCGCCGGCGCGGCGGTTTGGTCGGCGGCGGTTGTACCAGCCCTCTACCAGCCCTC
>NZ_JBFRDV010000024.1:0-76146 GCF_052113945.1 Paenarthrobacter sp. RAF54_2 | reverse complement strand
GGCACGCTCCGTGCCCTGCTCCGCGATCAACGCATCAAGGGACTCAATCCACTCCGCGGTCTCTTCCGGATCACGATCAGGCAGCTGGGCAGTCAACCCGCTGAGGATGTGTGAGGTCTCTTCTCCTGCAGCCACGTCCAACCTTCCTTTAGGCGCATGCATCGGCGCCTCAGGTCTGGCAGGGTAACTGCCCGTCATGAACGCGTCGTGTGCGACATCTCGGTTTCAACAGCCCGGTCGGATGCGCCGGGCAGGTCTTGTGAGCGCATGGCTGCCCAGTAGAATTCCTCGGGGCGATCGCCCTGCAGCCAAAGCGCTCATGGCCACTCTAGCTTTGACAGCGCTGGGATGCGTAGCCGCGGGGCTTCAGGGGCGTTGTATGTCACATCTTGGTGCTCTCCGTGACGGATGCCACGTGATTGTCACAGCTTCGAAACACCCTAGGTAGTGCGGAATATGCGTCATCGCAGGGACAATGGCTTGAAGCACACGCCCAAAGGGTGTTGGCTGTTAGTAATGGAAGTCACTTCAAAAGGAGGAAACGTGAGCGAGGCCGACGCCGCCACATCGGTAAATGTGGCGGAAAGATTGGGTTTCAAAGGCGGGGATCTGATTCAGGAACGCGGCTACGACGACGACGTCGATTTCGACTTGCGTGACGACATTGAAGATGTCACGGGCTCTGAGCTGTTGGATGAAGATGATCATGACGTCGTAGACGCTGTTATTTGCTGGTGGCGGGACGGCGATGGTGACCTGGTCGATGCTCTGATGGATTCGCTCACCACCTTGAAAGAGGGCGGCGTGGTGTGGGTTCTGACACCCAAATCCGGCCGCGACAACTACGTCTCTCCGGCGGACATCCAGGACGCGGCGCCTACGTCCGGGCTGCACCTGACCACTTCTGCCGGGGTATCCAAGGACTGGAGCGCCACCCGCTTGGTGCCGAAGAAGAACAAGTGACGGAAGTCCAGCAAGCCCCGGCCCCCGTGCTCGTTCCCGGGATCGGGGAGGTAGCGCCTGACTTTGAGCTGCTGAATCAATATGGCGAGCCGGTCCGTTTATCGGATTTCAGGGGTCGCAACGTTGTGGTGGTGTTCTATCCGTTCGCTTTCTCCGGCATCTGCACGGGAGAACTGTGTGAGATTCGCGACAATATCGGCGCCTTCGAAGACTCGAACGCCACGGTCCTTGCGATCTCCGTAGACAGCAAATTTGCCTTGCGCGCGTACGCGGAGCAGGAACGCTACGAGTTCGATCTTTTGGCTGATTTCTGGCCACATGGAGCTGTGGCACAGGCTTACGGCGTCTTTGATGCCCGGAGCGGGATGGCTCTTAGGGGAACGTTCATCATTGATGCCGAAGGATTGATCCGGTACGTGGTGGTCAATCCGCGGGGACAGGCGAGGGACCTCGCAGGCTACCGCCAGGCGCTCTCTGAATTGAGAGTGCAGCAGGGGTGAACCAAGTGCGGCCCGGTGTTGGTATGACCGGCTTCGCCAGCATGGAGCCGGCCATCGCTGCCACCTTGGAGGCCGGGGAAGAGGCGGCCTTGAAGGAAGCCCTGGACATCCTTGGCGGCAAGCGGCTGGCTATTCTCACTGGGGCCGGGCTCAGCACCGATTCGGGTATTCCGGACTACCGGGGACCTGGTTCGGCGCCACGGAGCCCCATGACATATCAGGAATTCATCGGCAGTGCTGCCAATCGACGGCGGTATTGGGCCCGGAACCATATCGGCTGGTCCCACCTGCGGCACGCTGATCCAAATGCCGGTCACCTCGCCGTCGCCCTCATGGAACGGCGAGGTCTGCTGACAGGCCTCATCACCCAAAACGTCGACAGGCTCCACGAGGACGCCGGGAGCACCAATGTAGTGGATCTGCATGGGCGTTTCGATCAGGTGATTTGCCTCGAGCACGGACACATATTTTCCAGAAAGCTGCTCGCCGCCATCCTTGAGGAGCTGAATCCGGGGTTCGTAGCAGCCGCGCTTGAGGCCGGTGTGGTGGAAATGGCACCAGACGCTGATGCCACCGTGGAAGATCCCGAACTTATACAGTCATTCGTGGTGGCAGTTTGTCCTGTCTGCGGCGGCACGCTGAAGCCTGACTTCGTCTACTTTGGCGAAAATGTTCCCAAAACCCGCGTCGAACGGGCGTATGCCATGGTGGACGCAGGCGAAGCGCTCTTGGTTGCCGGCTCCTCGCTCACGGTGATGAGTGGGTTGAGGTTCGTCCGCCATGCGGCGAAGGCAAGCAAGCCGGTGGTCATCATCAACAGGGGATCCACTCGAGGTGACGAATTTGCCGCCCTGAAACTTGAAGTGGGAGTGAGCGGTGCCCTGGATTATCTCGCGCGGAATTTGCCTGACCTTCCTGTAGCGAGGGACTCGATTGGTGTTTCGCCCGAATGATCATGTAGAGTCATTGTTCGTTGGTTGAAGCGCTAAGGCACTGAAACTGAACTTTGGGTCTTTAGCTCAGCTGGTAGAGCGCCACGTTTACACCGTGGATGTCATCGGTTCGATCCCGGTAGGACCCACAAAGAAACCCCGTCATTCTGGACCGCAAGGTTCGAGAATGGCGGGGTTTTCCTTTTCCCTGGAAGCACCCGGAAAATGTCAGTGCCCACGCCTAGTGTCGGGCTCATGGAACAGGTATACATCCTCACTTCAGGGGGCGGTACGGCAACTACGGTTGTCCGGGGCGGTCGGAACTGGCAGATTGCCGAAGAACCATTCCGATGGTTCGAGAGGGTGCCGTGGTGGGAGAGCGCCAAGCGCATGCCCCGCGGGCAGGGCCGCGTGGATGTTGAGGTGTTGCAAGTCCAGGTGCGGCTGGGAAGCAACGCCATGTCCAGCCTGGCAACTTGGGAACTCGTGCGGGACGGAGGCGGTGGGGGCTGGTACCTGCGTGGCGAAGAGCGGGTGGCGGCGTAGGATTCGGGCCGGGAAATGGATGAGCTCTCCACCGCGACTATTGGGGGATGCCGCGGTGGAGAGCTCGAAAATGAATATACAGCGAACTTTTCGGTTTGGAAAGTAAAGCCCTCCTTGAGGCCTTGTGTGTCGACAAAGTCGCCCTTCGTCCCGGCAGGACGCCAGGCAGTCACACTATGATGGGTAGTGTTCAGCTGAATGAACAGCCGCTGGACGGCGACGTCCGGTTTGATATGACGAAGGAGAATCATGGCCGATTCCCGCATTACCCGCTCCGAGGGACTCGGCGGCTCATCGCCGGCGCCTGCGGTGACCCGCGCCGCGGCCGTTCTGGAAGCATTGGCAGAATCGCCGTCGGGCCGCCTCACCCTGAGTGATCTGTCCAGGGAGTTGGGAATCCCTAAATCTTCCACGTCCAATCTGCTGCTGGCGCTCGAGGAGGCGCGGCTTATTACCAGGCAGGGCGCGGACTTTGGCTTGGGTCGAAAGCTCGTAGAGCTGGGCGCCGCCTACTTGAGCCGGTTGGACGAAGTGCAGGAGTTCTATAAGTACTGTGAACAAGCGCCCACCCTGTCCGGAGAAACTGTCCGCATTGCCATGTTGGACGGGGACCATGTCATTTACCTTGCGCGCTATGAAGGTCATCCTGCAGTTCGGTTGACCTCCAACATAGGCGACAAGATGCCAGTCTCCCTCTGCAGTGTAGGAAAGGCGCTCCTGGCGCAGTTGCACGATCACGACATCGATGCCATGTTCCCGGATGGCATGGAACTTCCGGTCATGACTCCGAACTCGCTGCGCAGGGCAGAGGAACTGAAGGCGCAGATTGCCGCGATCCGCAAGCAGGGATTTGCCTTTGAGGACGAAGAATCAACGGTAGGCGTGGTGTGCCTTGCCGTTCCCGTGCCCACCCATGGAGCACATGGTCCAAGCCTGGGGCTTTCTGTTACTGCATTGAAGGCTACTTATTCCGAGGAACAGGGCGCCCTCATGGTCAAGGAACTCAAGGAGCTCGCGCGTTCCCTGGGGAATCCGATGGGTTGATGCCGTGGGGCCCGTCACAATCGCCGGTTTTGAATAAATCTGATTTCAACCTTGGCACTGCGTTCAACAAGCTGTACGCTGTTCATCATAGTGATCTTGGCGGTGATGCCATCACTATCTCGCCGGGCCAACGGGGGCCTGGGGTGATTTTGAGGGAGTGCTTGTGACAACTCGTACTAATGCAAAGCTCGCAGCTGAGGCTGACGATGCAGTGGTTGAGCCGGAACAGCTTCGCAGGGCGACGCTGGCCAGCTCCGTGGGTTCTGCCCTGGAGTACTACGATTTCTACATTTACGGCCTGGCCTCGGCCCTGATCTTTGGGCCCTTGTTCTTCAAACCCTTGGGTGAGAGTGGGGCTTTGATCGCATCCTTTGCCACCTATGGCGTGGGATTTGCGGCCAGGCCCTTCGGCGGTATTTTCTTCGGATTCATCGGAGACAGGTTTGGCCGCAAAATGGTCCTCTTGCTGACAATTGGCATGATGGGACTCGCAAGCTTTGCCATCGGACTGCTGCCCACCTTCGAGCAAGCCGGAATGCTCGGCGCTGTACTCCTGGTGACGTTGCGCATCATCCAGGGCCTGGGTGCCGGAGCGGAACAGGCTGGAGCCACAACCCTGATATCAGAAGTGGCTCCGCCGAAGCGTCGCGGATACTTCGCGTCGCTGCCATTCGTGGGAATTCAGCTCGGCACGCTCCTGGGCGCCGGAACTTTCGCACTATTGCAGCTGGCGGATAAGGATGCTTTCGAGGCGTGGCTCTGGAGGGTGCCATTCCTTGCCAGCTTTGTGCTGATCATCGTTGCCGTCTTCATTCGCCTGAGGTTGAAGGAAACCCCGGTATTTCAGGAATTGGAGAAGCATAAGAATGTGGTCAAGAACCCTGTCGGTCAACTTTGGAAACACTCCAGAAGGAACGTGCTTGTTGGTATAGGACTCCGGATGGGAGAGAACGGTAATTCGTCCATCTATTCGGCTCTGCTGATCTCCTTCATGTCGGTCAAGGAAGGTGTCTTCCCTGGAGACAAATTCATTGGCCCTGTGGGACTCCTGATTGCCGCTGGATTCGCGGCCGTTATGGTGGTCACCTTCGGTGCGCTGTCCGACCGCTTTGGTCGGGTGCGGGTTTACCGGTACGGCGCGTTGTTCCAGGCGGTCTTTGCCATCCCCGCCTTCTACCTGGTGACCCTCGGAAACGTGACTCTCGTATGGGCTGTCATGGTGGTTGGTATCGCACTGGGCGTCCAGTCCATGCTGGGTCCGCAGTGCCCATTGCTACCTGAACTGTTTGGTTCCCAGTATCGCTTCACCGGTGTTGCACTGAGCCGCGAAATCTCTGCTGTGCTGGCGGGTGGCCTCGTGCCCCTGCTCGGCGCCATCCTTCTGGCGGCTACGCATAACTCCTGGGTGGTACTGGCGGTTTACTCGCTCGTCTTGGCGCTGATTTCCTTCATTACGACGTTCTTCACGCCTGAAACAGCTGGACGGAACCTTCTTTCCCTTGAGGACGCGAAGTAGCCCACCGGCAGCTTCGAGGCATTGCGCAGAAAACATTGACGCAAAAAGGCTCCGACCCCTTGGGGTCGGAGCCTTTTGCATCAGAGCTTGATCGGTCCTGGTAAAAATCTGGCCTAGTAGAAGTGGACCGGATCAACCAGGTGGGGAAGGTCGCCACCGTCCAGGAATGTACGGAGGTTGCTGCAAAAACGCTCAGCGATGAGGCGGTTTTCGGCGGAGCTCAGTGCGGACGTGTGTGGCGATACCAGAACCTTGGGGTGGTTCCACAGGGGACTATCCTGCGGGAGCGGCTCGACGGCAAAGACGTCCAGGCAAGCATAGGCAACCTGCCCGTTGTTGAGGGCTTCAAGAAGGGCATCCTCGTCCACCACTGTGCCACGGCCAACGTTGACGAACACGGTACCCGGCTTCATTGCGGAGAAGATGTCAGTGCTGAACAGCTTCTCAGTGTACGGAGTGCCGGGGAGTGTATTCACCACGGCATCAGCGTCGGCAACCAGATCCGCAAGGCCGTCATTGTTAGTGACCTCGTCGATGCCTTCAATGGCCTCGACGTTGCGTTTGGTTCCGCTGACCCTCATCCCCAGAGCACGGGCAATACGTGCGGTTTCCATGCCGATCTCGCCAAGCCCGGCAATGACCACCTTGGATCCGTTGGCCAACTTGGTGGGTGTTCGCAACTCGGGCCAAACCTTGGCCGCTTGGTCCTGGGCCATTTCGGCGCTGCGCTTGAAGCCGTTAAGGATGCCAAAGGCGGAGAATTCCGCGAGCGGCAACGCGTGGACCCCGGCCGACGTAGTGACGCGGAATTTTAGGAGCGTCTCAGTATCCAGCCCCGAAGCCTTAACGGCTCCGCCAGCCCCAGCGGCCATGGCGTGAATCCATTGAAGGTGGGGATTGCTCCGGGCAATCCGGGCAAGGCCGGCGGGGCTTTCGTTAGGGAAGCCGTACAGAACCTGGGCCCGGTTGAGCATGGCCCAGTAGCGTTCTTCCTGCTCTGGCGTCCGCTTGAAATCAGGGTCCCCGCTGTGGTCTGCAGGGAAGCGCTCGGGCGGAAGGAGATCTGGTTCGTACAGGACAGTTACGGAAGGATCCACGGCGCGAATACGCTCCACATGCTCAACTTCGAGCGGCACAGCGATCGCGATGGTAAGTTCATCAGTCGTCATAGTGTTCATCATACTGAATGGAGGCTAGGATATTGAACAGTTCGTTATGTTTGATACAAATTCTTGGTGCACACAAAGAAGTGAGGTTCTTCACGGCATGACCAGCAAACGCGTGGGTTTCGTGGGCTTGGGACTGATGGGGGCTCCCATGGCGGCCAACGTCGCTAAAGCAGGATGGGTTGTCACGGCATGGAACCGCTCCGACGCCGTTTTCGAAGGCCTCGCCGGCATTGGCCGGGTAGGCACCGTTGCCGGGCTCCGGGACGAACCAATAATCATTTTCATGCTCCCCGATTTGCCCTTCATTGAGGCAGCAGCAGAAGGCTTGTTCGATGCCTGGCGGTCGGAGCCGCCCCAGCCCGGGACCGCCGTCGTCATTATGAGCAGCGTTTCTCCAACGGATGTCCGCCAGTTCGGCGAACGAGTCCATCAGGCCAGCGACGGAAATGCCGTAGTGATTGACGCGCCGGTGAGTGGCGGCACTACAGGCGCCGAAAGCGGAAGTTTGGCCATTATGGCCGGGGCATCCAAAGCGGACTTTGAACGGCTTCTGCCACTCTTTGAAACCATGGGAACAACGGTGCGCCGGATGGGCCCACTGGGATCGGGCTCGCTCGCCAAGGCCTGCAATCAACTGATCGTCGGAACCACGACGGCGGCACTTGCCGAGGCTGCTGAGCTTGCCGAGCGCTCCGGTATGGATGTTGCCGCGCTGTATGAAGTCCTCGCAGGAGGGTTGGCCGGAAGCCGGGTGTTGGACGTCGTCGGGCCACGCTTGGCAGCAAAGGACTATGCGCCCACCGGACCAGCCAAATTCATGCACAAGGATCTTGCCTTCGTGGTCCAAAGCGCCGAAGCTGTGGGCTCCCCGGTACCTATGGCCTCTGCGGCGATCCAGCTCTACGGCGAGCTCAAACGTCAAGGACTTGGCGATCAGGACCTCGCCGTCGTTCGCCAGGCAATTGCCAATCTTTCCCTCTCCACGGCTGACAACTAACTGCCGGCCCTGACCAACAAACTTGTCCAGACAAGAAGGAATGCAAAAAGAAACATGAGTGGACTATTTGATCTGAGTGGACACGTCGCGTTGGTGACGGGTTCGAGCCGGGGGATTGGCAACGCCCTGGCCCGGGGCCTCGCCGACGCCGGAGCAACTGTAGTTCTCAACGGGATCACCACGGGACGGCTTGAAGCGGCCCATCAGGCTATGGCTGCTGACTATCCTGCGGGAAGGGTCCACAGCCGGGCGTTTGATGTGACGGATGCGGCTTCAGCCGCTGATGGCGTGGCGTGGATTGAGGCCAACGTTGGCCCGTTGGACATCCTGGTCAACAACGCAGGTATCCAGCACCGTGTTCCCATGCTTGAGTTGGATGTGAAGGACTGGGACAGGGTGATCAGCACGGATTTGACCAGCGCGTTCCTGGTGGGCCGGGAAGCGGCGCGGCATATGATTCCCCGGGGCCGGGGGAAGATCATCAATATCTGCTCGGTCCAGACCGACCTTGCCCGGCCGACGATTGCCCCGTATGTGGCGGCGAAGGGCGGGCTGCGTAACCTGACCCGGGCGATGACGGCTGAGTGGGCGGCGTCGGGGTTGCAGATCAACGGCATCGCCCCGGGGTACATCCATACGGAAATGACGCAGAACCTGGTCGATGATGAGGCGTTTAATTCCTGGATCCTGGGCCGGACACCTGCCCATCGGTGGGGGACGGTCGCTGACCTGGCCGGGCCTGTTGTGTGGCTGGCGTCCCAGGGGTCCAATTTCGTCAATGGCCAGACGATCTTCGTTGATGGCGGAATGACGGTGGTGGTCTGATGGGCATCACCCTCCCGGCCTCCGGCCCCGCGGTCGTCGCCCATGGCAAAGGTGACTTGCGGATCGAAGACATCCCGCTGAAGGCGCCGGCGCCGGATGAGTCGATCGTGGAGATCGCCTACGGCGGGATCTGCGGTTCAGACCTGCATTATTGGCTGCATGGTGCCGCCGGGGAGTCCATCCTGAAGGCCTCGATGGTCCTGGGCCATGAAATTGTCGGCGTCGTCATCGAGCAGGCAGCCGATGGCAGCGGCCCCGAACCTGGCACCCGTGTGGCCGTGCACCCCGCAACCCCCGCCCCGGGCGGGGCACGCTACCCCGAAGAGCGGCCCAACCTCTCCCCGGGCTGCACGTACCTGGGCAGCGCGGCACGCTACCCGCACACCGACGGCGCTTTCAGCCGCTACGCCACCCTTCCCTCGCGGATGCTCCGTGCCCTGCCGGAAACCCTGGATCTGCGGACCGCGGCGTTGGTGGAACCGGCCAGCGTGGCCTGGCATGCCGTCGCCCGGGCCGGTGACGTCGCGGGAAAGACTGCCATGGTGATCGGCAGCGGCCCGATCGGTGCCCTCGCTGTCGCTGTCCTCAAGCGCGCCGGCGCTGCCCGGATCGTCGCCGTAGATATGCATGACAAGCCCTTGGAGATCGCACGGGCCGTGGGTGCCGATGCCGTCTTGAAGGGCGACGACGCCGAGGCCATCGCGGCTGTGGAGGCCGACGTCGTTATCGAGTCCTCCGGCAGCCACCACGGCCTTGCCTCGGCCATCAAGGGAGCCACCCGCGGCGGGAAAGTAGTCATGGTGGGGCTGCTGCCCTCCGGGCCGCAGCCGGTCCTCATCTCCCTGGCCATTACCCGTGAGCTGGAACTGTTGGGATCCTTCCGGTTCAACAACGAAATCGATGACGTCATCGCAGCGTTGGCCGACGGATCCTTGTTCGTGGACCCCGTGATAACGCACGAGTTCGACCTCGCCCACGGCCTCGAGGCATTCGACGTAGCCAGGAACTCAGCCGAGTCCGGCAAAGTCCTGCTGAACTTCCAGACTTAGTTTTTCGCCACGGGTACGAACACGCGGGGCTGGTCATTCCAGCTGGGCGCCAGCTCCGCGATCGTTTGGCGCATAATTTTTCCGGCCGCATCTTTGGCCTGCTGACCGTCGCCGGCGTCGATCGCGTGGGCGACATCAATGTGCCACTGCAGCGCCTGCTTCTGCGGGTGCTCAGGCATGAGTCCGTGCACTGTGCGTCCCGTCAGGGTCTCTGTCACCTGGCCAATCAAGTTGGCAAACATTTCGTTTCCGGAGCCGGACAGCACCAGCGCGTGGAACCGGATGTCGAGGTCAAGGAACCGTGGCATGTCTCCGGCGTCGCCGGCTTCCTTCATCGCCAGCGAAATATCCACGAGTTCCCGGCGCAGCGTTTCTGGAGCGTTTCCAGCTGCGAGTTCCGCAGCAACAGGCTCGACGGCGGAACGCAGCTCCGCGAGCGACCGCAGTTGGGCGCCACGACCCTCGCCAGCCAAGCGCCAGCGAATGACCAATGGATCAAAGGGATTCCAACGATGCGCCGGGAGGACGCGGATTCCGACACGCTTGATCGTCTCCACCAAACCCAGCGACTGCAGGACGCGGACGGCCTCCCGGACCACCGAGCGAGAAACGTTGAGCTCGTCTTCCAGATGTTCGGCCAGCATGACATGGCCGGTGGGAAGGGCGCCGCCCACAATCCGGGTTCCCAGGTGCTCTACGGCGCGGTGGTGGAGGCTGGTTGACATAGACGTAAGCATAGTGGGGGGAAGACATTCCGCGTGTAGCATCCGGTGTCGTGCTGCACGCTTGGGAGGCTGCGGAAGTCACGCACATCATAGACTGTTTATGACGTGGCGCAGTTCCACAACGTGGGCGCCACTTTCCTGCTCATGGCTTAAATACGTATGGTTTATTACAGCCCCTGGTTTTGAAATCGCTTCCTGCGTGCCCCCAGGGGGGTAGGTGGGACTGTTTGCACACGATCGAATTGGAGTTTTGATGTCAGCACACATCGGTGTCACCGGCCTTGCGGTGATGGGCGCCAACCTGGCCCGCAACCTGGCCCGCAACGGCTTCACCGTGGCTCTCCACAACCGCTCCGTGGAAAAGACCGACGCCCTGCTGGAAAAGCACGGCACGGACGGCGATTTCATCCGCACGGAAACTCTGCAGGAACTCGTTGATTCCCTTGAAAAGCCCCGCCG
The DNA here is from genome assembly GCF_052113945.1 of Paenarthrobacter sp. RAF54_2. NCBI lineage: Bacteria > Bacillati > Actinomycetota > Actinomycetes > Micrococcales > Micrococcaceae > Paenarthrobacter > Paenarthrobacter sp. RAF54_2. The sequence continues at coordinate 65,421 of NZ_JBFRDV010000024.1, read as the reverse complement.
TGTCCTGATCATGGTCAAGGCAGGCGCTCCCGTGGACAACGTCATCGAGCAGCTCGAGCCGCTGCTCGAGGCCGGCGACATCATCATCGATGCCGGTAACTCGCACTACGAGGACACCCGCCGCCGCGAAGCCGCGCTGGCCAAGAAGGACCTCCACTTTGTAGGCGTCGGTGTTTCCGGTGGCGAAGAAGGCGCGTTGAACGGTCCTTCGATCATGCCCGGCGGCTCCCGTGAGTCCTACGACGCCCTTGGGCCGCTGTTGGAGAAGATTGCCGCAAAGGTCGACGGCGAACCGTGCTGCGCTTGGATCGGCACCGACGGTGCCGGCCACTTCGTCAAGATGGTCCACAACGGCATCGAATACGCCGACATGCAGGTCATCGGTGAAGCATTCGATCTCCTCCGCTCCGGTGCCGGCATTGAGCCGGCTGAGCAGTCCAAGATTTTCGCTGAGTGGAACAAGGGCGATCTGTCCTCCTTCCTGATCGAAATCTCCGCCGAAGTCCTGGGCCACGTTGACGCCAAGACCGGCAAGCCGTTCGTTGACGTCGTCGTGGATGCCGCAGGCCAGAAGGGAACCGGACGTTGGACGGTCATCTCCGCCCTGGAACTCGGCTCTCCGGTCTCCGGCATCGCCGAGTCCGTTTTCGCCCGCGCACTGTCCTCACAGGCCGAGCAGCGCAAGCTTGGCCAGGAACTGCTGGCTGGCGAAGAGGCTTCCGTGGAGATCCCAGAGACGTTCGTTGAGGACGTCCGCCAGGCACTGTACGCCTCCAAGCTGGTTTCCTACGCCCAGGGCCTGGACATGCTGACCTCCGCTGCCAAGGAGTATGGCTGGGACCTCAAGCTGGACGAGATCGCCTCGCTGTGGCGTGCTGGCTGCATCATTCGTGCCGAACTGCTCAAGGACATCACCAAGGCTTACGCTGCCGAGGAGAAGCCCGCCAACCTGTTGTTCGCGCCGGCCTTCACCAAGGCCATCGCCGAGGCCCTCCCGGCCTGGCGCCGCGTTGTTGCTACCGCCGTCCAACTGGGCATCCCGGTACCGGTCTTCTCCTCCTCGTTGGCGTACTACGACGGCCTGCGCCGCAAGCGCGTTGCCGCTGCGCTGATCCAGGGCCAGCGTGACCTCTTCGGTGCGCACACCTACGGCCGCGTTGATGCCGAAGGTACGTTCCACACGCTGTGGGGCGAAGACAAGTCCGAAATCTCGGCCGTCGACACCCACTAAGTTCCACCGCAAGGCCGGTTCTTCCCCGATACGCTGGGAGGAGCCGGCCTTTGCCGTGCCGGAACGGGTACTGGGCCATCGCGCGGGTGCCACGAGCCAAGGAGCCAGTGCCATGACCGACCGCATCGCCTTTGTCACTGGAGCATCTACCGGCATTGGTTTCGAGACGGCGCGTGCCCTGAGGTCCGAAGGCTTCATTGTGTACGCCGGCGCGCGTCGGGTGGAGAAGATGCATCCGCTTCAGGCACAGGGAATCACCGTCATGCACCTGGATGTCACCATCGAGGACTCCATGGCCTCAGCAGTCGCGCTTGTTGAGGCTGCACACGGGCACATAGACGTCCTCGTGAACAACGCCGGGTACGGCTCCTACGGCTCCCTGGAAGAGGTTCCCTTGGCCGAAGGCAGGCGCCAGTTCGAGGTGAACGTGATGGGTCTGGCAAGGATGACTCAACTCGTTATTCCAAGGATGCGGCAAGTGGGTTCTGGTCGGATCATCAACGTCTCCTCCATTGGAGGAAAGATCTATGAGCCCCTGGGCGCTTGGTACCACGGGACAAAATTCGCAGTGGAGGGGATGAGCGATTCTTTGCGGCTCGAGTTGAAACCGCACGGCATCGACGTCGTCCTCATTGAGCCGGCCGGAACAGACACCGAATGGGGCACCATTGCTGGGGAAGGCCTGCTATCCGCGTCCGGTAGAGGTCCATATAAAGGGCAGGCCCACGTCATGGCGGCAGCCTTGGCGTCAACATCCGGACAGCTGTTGTCCACACCTCCGAGGGTTGTGGCCAGGGCAATAGTTCGCGCGTCAACGGCAAAACGCCCCAAGACCCGCTACCCGGTGGGTAGGGGAGCCTGGAGCGTCCTGGCCTTACGGAGGGTGCTTCCTGACCGCGTCTTCGACGCCGTCCTCTGGAACTCCTACAAGAGGTTTACCAGCTAGATCCGGTATTCGATGTAGTACTCAGCCGGGTCAACCGCCGGTTTGGTTTCGGATTTCGCGTCGCGGTGCCGCCATGTGGCAGGAATGCCGGTGATGATCGACTCCGGGGGAGCGTTCTTCACCACGACGGCGTTCGCACCAATTGCGCTGTCTGCGCCGATCGTAATGGGACCCAGGACCTTGGCGCCGGCGCCGATGGTCACACGATCCCCGATGGTCGGATGGCGCTTGACCTTGGCAAGGGACCGGCCGCCGAGCGTCACACCGTGGTAGATCATCACGTCCTCGCCGATTTCAGCAGTTTCACCGATAACGACGCCCATGCCGTGGTCGATGAAGAAACGTCGGCCGATGGTTGCGCCGGGATGGATCTCGATGCCCGTCAGGAATCTCGCCAACTGGGAAATAAGGCGGGCGGGAAAGCGAAGGGCCGGGTTTTGCCAGAGCTTGTGGGTCAGGCGGTGTGCCCAGATGGCGTGCAGGCCGGAGTAGGCGAAAAAGTTCTCAAAAGAACCTCGAGCCGCCGGGTCATGTGACCGGGCGGCGTCGAGGTCTTCCTTAAGCCTTGCGAAGAAGCTCACAAAGACCTTTCTACAGGAAATGAATGCTTGCGGGCGAAGTGTTAGCCGCGGATATCGTCAAAGAGCACAGTGGAGATGTAACGCTCTCCGAAGTCCGGCACGATCACGACGATCAGCTTGCCCTTGTTCTCGGGACGCTTGGCGACTTCCAGTGCACCCCATACTGCGGCGCCGCCGGAGATGCCGGCGAGTACGCCTTCCTTGGAACCCAAGGCGCGGGCGGTGGCAACCGAGTCTTCAAGGGTAGCGTCGAGGACTTCGTCGTAGACGTTCGTGTCAAGGACCTCCGGAATGAAGTTGGCGCCCAGGCCCTGGATCTTGTGGGGACCGGGGCTGCCGCCATTAAGGATGGGGGAGTCCTTGGGCTCAACGGCAATGATCTGGACTTCGGGCTTGCGCTCCTTGAGGAGCTGCCCGACGCCGGTCACGGTACCGCCGGTACCGATGCCGCCAACAAAGATGTCTACTTCGCCATCTGTGTCAGCCCAGATTTCCTCGGCTGTTGTGTTGCGGTGGATCTCCGGGTTGGCGGGGTTGGCGAACTGCTGCGCCCAGATGGAGTTCTCGGTGTTGGCAACAATTTCCTGGGCCTTTTCAACAGCGCCGCGCATACCTTCGGAACCGGGAGTCAGGACGATCTCTGCACCATAGGCGCGAAGCATGACACGACGTTCCGTGGACATGGTCTCAGGCATGGTCAGGATGACCTTGTAGCCGCGTGCAGCACCAACAAGGGCCAGTGCGATTCCGGTGTTACCGGAGGTGCCTTCCACAATTGTTCCGCCCGGCTTCAGGGCACCGGACTTTTCGGCGGCGTCAATGATGGCCACACCGATACGGTCCTTCACGCTGTTGGCCGGGTTGTAGAACTCAAGCTTGACCGCAACGGTGGCCTCAAGGCCTTCGGTCAGCCGGTTCAAACGGACCAGCGGAGTGCGGCCGACAAGCTGGGTGACGTCGTCGTAGATCCTTGCCATGAAGATTATGCCTATCTCTGAAGAGGGAATGCTGAGGTCAGCCTAACCAGCCGCATCGAAACCCTGCTAAGCAGTTAGCCATGCAGAGTAATATTTCCGCGCTTTGGCCAGCTTTGGATTGATGATGACCTGGCAATAGCCCTGGTACGGGAACTTGGCGTAATAGTTCTGATGGACTTCCTCTGCCTCATAGAACTCGGGTAGCCGGCTTACTTCCGACACAATCGGATTGGCCCAGAGTGCTTGCGCGCGCTCGATGGCTTCTTCGAAGAGGATCTTTTCCTCCGTCGTGGTGTAGAACATCGACGAACGGTATTGGGTGCCTGTGTCGTAGCCCTGGCGGTTCAACGTGGTGGGGTCATGCAACGCGAAGAACATGTCAAGAATGACCTCCTCCGGCACCACGGTTTCGTCGAATGTCACCGCAACCACCTCTGCATGACCGGTAGTTCCCGAGCAGACGTCGTAGTAGTCAGGGTTTCGGACATGGCCACCCGTATAGCCGGAGACTACCGAACTGACACCGCGGGTTTTCTGGTACACGGCATCAAGGCACCAGAAGCATCCACCACCAAGTACAAAAGTTTTCATGATCTCTTCAATGGATTGGAGGGCCTGATGATTCCCGCAATACCTTACGGGACAATAACGCCGCTGGGCAGGTACGGCAGCTACCAAAACTGCCCCATCGGGTCCAGTAGGTAAGAATAAGAGTATGGAAGCAGTAGACACCGCCATTTCTGATGCGGATTCCAGCGACGACGCCGGGACAGTGGAAGCAAGCGGGGACCCGACTCTTGGCCAGGTGTTGCTTGCTGTTGAGGAGCTCTGGCCAGAGTCCTTGGCTGAGGACTGGGACGAGGTAGGCCTCGTCGTTGGGCGCCCCAACACGCCCATCACCAAGATCCTGTTTGCTGTGGACCCTACATTGGCTGTCATCGACGAGGCCATTGACTGGGGAGCGGGGCTCCTGATTACCCATCACCCGTTGCTGCTCAAAGGCGTGAACTCCGTCGCGGCCACCTCCGCGAAGGGCTTGGCCGTGCACCGGCTGATCGAAGCGGGCACCGGACTCCTGACCGTCCATACCAATGGTGACTCCGCCGTCGGGGGCGTATCGGACGTGTTGGCGGACGCCTTTGGCCTGGAGAATGTTGCTCCACTGACCCCTGCCGCCAATGGATTGCCCGAGGAAGGCATTGGCCGGGTTGGTGACCTTCCTGAGCTCATGACCCTGGGTGATTTCGCTGCCCGGGTCTTTGGGATGCTCCCCGCGGTGGCCGGAGGGGTTCGCGTGGCCGGTGACAAGGACGGTCTGCTGCGGCGCGTCGCCGTCTGTGGTGGTGCGGGCGACAGCTTGTTCGATGCCGTCAGGGCCAGCAATGCAGATGTCTATGTGACAGCAGACATGCGGCACCATCCGGCGTCGGAAGCGCGCGAAGGGGCGGTCAACGGCCGGCCGTACCTCATCGACGTCTCACACTTTGCCAGTGAATGGCTGTGGCTGCCCGTAGCCGCGGAAGCGCTCGGCAACGTACTGGGCGATCAGGGCTACGACGTCGAGATCCGCGTGAGCAGCACCAACAGCGATCCTTGGGACTTCATACTCACTCCCGGCGGGGACTAGAGTCTAGAAGATACGGACAATCCCAATAAACACGGGCCGTCCATCCGGAACTGATCCCCAGGGCCGGAAGCGATACAAGCGGAGGTAAGCGTGGCGAAAGCAGCACCGGCAGAACAACTGAAATTGCTTGAACTGCAGGGACTGGATGCCAAGCTCAAATCGTTGGCCGGCCGCCGGAAGGTGCTGGAAACGGATCCGCGGATAGCTGACCTGCAGGATGCACTGAACGTAGCCAATGGTGAACTGGGCGCTGCCAAGATGGCGGTGCACGACGCCGAAGCTGAACTGCGTCGTTCCGAAGCGGACGTGGAGCAAGTCGCCTCCCGCATCGAGCGTGACGAAGCCAGGCTCAACAGCGGAACGGGCCTCTCCAAGGACCTGGTGGCGCTTCAGAGTGACATCGCATCCCTTAACAAGCGGCGCTCCGACCTGGAGGACGTTGAGCTTGAAATCCTGGAGCGTTTGGACACCCTGCGGGAGCGTCAAGCCGCACAGCAGGCCATCGTGGATGACATCCAGGGTTCATTTGCCGGCATCCGCGCCGAATTGGACGAGGCAATTGCTGAGATCGCAGCCGAGGAAACCGTGGTCCGCGGGCAGCGTGCCGCTTTCGCGGAGGCTCTGGACGCCGGAATGCTCGCAGTTTATGAGAAGACGATTGCCAAGCGTGGCGTCGGGGCTGCCCGGCTGTTCCACGGGAAGTCCGAGGGGTCCGGCATGATGCTCAGCCCCGGTGACCTGGCCGAAGTCAAGGCCGCTGCTGAAGACGACATCGTCTTCTGCCCGGATTCCGGTGTCATCCTGGTCCGTTCGGCGGAGTGGAACTGACAGCTTCAGTCAGCTGGTCAGGATGATATTCAGCGCGTGCGGCTTGCGGGCCGAACCCTCAACCAGTTCCGCGGTCCAAACTTCGCTGGCAGCCTTCAGTAACTGATCCGGAGTTGCTGGAGCCTTCCCGCGCCTGGTCACCAGGTGCCTGGCAAACTCACCCCGCGTGTGTTTGGCGAAGTGGCTGACCACCGTGCGCTTGCCGTTTGCCTCGTTGAAAACATTCACTGTGACGGTTTGCGCTGCTGGTGGAGCCCACGCCGCTGCATACGTGCTGGAACGGCAATCAACCAGCAATTCTCCTTCAGCCCGTTTGGCGAGGGCCGCATTCAGGTTCGGCTTCCAGAAGGAGGCGAGGCGTCCGACGTCGGGCAGTGCCGTTCCCATGGACAGCCGGTAAGCCGGCACATGGTCACCAAAACCGATGGCACCCCACAGTGCCGAAATCACCAAAATCGATTCGGTTGCCTTGCGGCGTTGAGTCGGCGTCATCGAATTGAAGCCGAGCGCGTCATACAGGACTCCCGAGTAGACCTGGTGGGCCGGCGCCGCCGGTTCTGCGTGCAGCCGGGTATTACGTTCGACGTCGTCCTTCAGCGAGGCACCGACGCCAAGCAACGCCAAGGCGTCCTCGTGCGCGCTGACGGTGCCCAACGATTCCAGGACCTTGGCGCGGTAAGGGTTGAGCTCCGGAAAGCTAAGCGACTCCCATTCGACGGCGGGGCCTTTGACGGCGGGGGTCTTGCCTTCGGAAGGCGGCAGCAGAATCAGCACCTGACGATATTACCGGTGACCGGGGCAACCCTCGACGCCGGTAGACTGTACGGCGGATGGGTTGACCAGGCGGTCGCGCGTCACGGAAGTGGCTCGAGGAACGTCCGGGCTCCGCAGAGCAGGGTGGTGGGTAACGCCCACTCGGGGTAACCCGCAGGCCAGTGCCACAGAGAACAGACCGCCTTCGCGTGATGGTGCTTGCATCAGCATGCGGCAGGTAAGGGTGAAACGGTGGTGTAAGAGACCACCAGCTCCCTGGGTGACCGGGGAGGCTAGGTAAACCCCACCCGGAGCAAGGCCAGACAGGACACGTTTGAGGGCTGCTCGCCCGAGTGTCCGGGTAGGCTGCTGGAGGGCGTCGGCAACGGCGTTCGTAGATGGATGGCCGCCACTCCTTTGCCGGCAACGGCAAGGGATGACAGAACCCGGCGTATCGGTCAACCCATCCACATTTGCCACTGAGGTCCCGGGCATATGACGTCCATTGTGACTGCCATGTGAGTGATTTCACGCCCCCCGGCACCCAAGAGGACGCCCTTCCGCCTTAGACTTGTTATGAACGTAGATGTTCTGCCGCCGGGACTGCGTTCGCAGCCGGCGGTCTTTTCTTTGCAATCGTTCAAGGCGCTGTGGGTGGACCGAAGCCCGGCCAGTGCCCGTGCCGCAGGATTACTCCGGGCGGCCGCCATCTGCATACGAGGACGTATGTGGTTGACCCAAGGAAGGTAGTTCTGTGAGCCAGACGTCAGATTCTTGTCTTGATAAGTGGATGGGCCGGGAGGCTCTCGCCGAGGCCATGATTCCGGTGATCGGCCGGTTGTACCGGGAAAACAACGTGGTCACGAGCATCCACGGCCGGAGCCTGATCAACAAGTCGACCATGAACATCCTGAAGGCCCACCGCTTTGCGCGCCGGATGAGCAACACCGAGCTGCTGCTCGAAGAAACCGCACCCCTGTTGAACGCTCTTGCTGAGCTGGAACTCGGTGCGGCTGCAATCGACATTGCCCGCCTTACGGAGAAGTTCCGCGTCGAGGGCCACGGCACCTCCTTGGATGAGTTCCTGCGGGCAGAGCTCGCCGAAATCGTCGGAAAGCGTGGCGCTGATGACCGCACCAGTACCGACGTCGTGCTTTATGGCTTTGGACGCATCGGCCGCCTCCTGGCCCGCATCCTGATTGAAAAGGCCGGTGGTGGGCATGGCCTGCGGCTGCGTGCCATCGTTGTCCGCAAGGGCGCCGAGAACGACCTCGTCAAGCGTGCCAGCCTCCTGCGCCGCGACTCCGTACACGGTTCCTTTGAAGGAACCATCCGCGTGGACGAAGAAGCCAACACCATCACTGCCAACGGCGTTCAGGTCCAGGTCATCTACTCCGACAACCCCGCTACCGTGGACTACACCGCCTACGGCATCAAGGATGCCCTGGTAGTGGACAACACCGGACGCTGGCGCGATGCGGAGGGCCTGTCCCAGCACCTGCAGAGCAAGGGTGTTGCGCGTGTCCTGCTGACGGCTCCGGGCAAGGGCGATCTGAAGAACATCGTCCACGGAATCAACCAGTCCGACATCTCCGATGACGACAAGATCGTCACCGCTGCGTCGTGCACAACCAACGCCATTACTCCGGTACTGAAGGCCATCAACGACAAATTCGGTATCATCCACGGCCACGTCGAAACGGTGCACTCGTTCACGAACGACCAAAACCTGATCGACAACTTCCACAAGGGAGACCGCCGCGGCCGTTCGGCAGCCCTGAACATGGTTATCACGGAGACAGGCGCAGCCAAGGCTGTTGCCAAGGCGCTTCCGGAACTTCAGGGCAAGCTCACCGGTAACGCGATCCGCGTACCTACCCCGGATGTGTCCATGGCGATCCTGAACCTCAACCTTGCCAATGGCACCACACGCGATGAGGTCAACGACTACCTCCGCGAAATGTCGCTGCACTCGCCGTTGCGGAAGCAGATCGACTACATCGACTCGCCGGACGTTGTCTCCACCGACTTCGTTGGATCCCGCCGCGCAGGCATCGTTGATGGTCTGGCCACTATTTCCAACGACAAGAACCTCGTGCTCTACGTTTGGTACGACAACGAATTCGGCTACTCCTGCCAGGTGGTCCGTGTCATGGAGGAAATGGCCGGCGTAAACCCGCCGTCCTTCCCTGCCCGCGACATCGTGGCTCCCATCGCAGTGCTTGAGGCAGCCAACGCCTAAGCCGGGAAGTATTCACGGGTTTCCCGGCTGTGTCACTGGCATCAGCCGGGAAACCTGACCAAAATGGGTTCATGGAAAATGAATCGACTTTGGAACACGAGACAACGCTGGAACACGCGTTGGACGTAGCACGGGCCAACCACAAGCAGGCACAGAAACTGCTGGACCAGGCCATCGCAGCAAACGCCGCGGGGGACGTCAGCGACGAACGCGTCCAGCAATTGCGTACGCTGCTGGAGGTGGCTGCGGAAGACCTGCAACGCGTTATGCGTGAGCAGTAACCCGGGGAAGAACCCCACCACTGCAGTGTGACTTCTCCTACACACTGTGGATATCGGCTCTGACTGTCGGTGCCGTGTCCTACGCTCGAAGGACACCACCCACCCCGACTGGACGGAGCCCCTTGAGTATCACCTGGTCTGCCTACAAACGCGCACGCAGACGATCACGCCAAGCCTGGGCCGTTCTAGGGTTAGTGGCCGCCACCCTCGTGGCAGGACTGTCTTGGTTCTTCACCACCGGCCAGTTCAACGCGGCTGAGCCTTGGGTCTCCGGCCCCGCTGATGCGCCGGTATTTAACCCGGCTTGGATGAAACCCATTTCCGGCATCGAGGCTGTTCCCGCGGAGAAGGCAAGCGCCGCACTGGAAGGTCTGGAAGTCAAGGGGCGGGCATCCCAGGAAGACTATGAGCGAACCGCATTCGGCCAGGCCTGGCTGGATGCGGACCGAAACGGATGCGATACCAGGAACGACATCCTGCGCAGGGACCTGTCGTCGGTGGAGTTCACCAGCGGTTCCTCATGCAAGGTTGCCACTGGAGAGTTTCACGAACCCTACACGGGCGCCCACGTGACCTTCCGTCGGGGCCAGGACACCAGCGCTGATGTTCAGATTGACCACATTGTCGCCCTCGCCGACGCATGGCAGAAGGGTGCCAAGCAATTAACGGTGCAGCAGCGTCAAAGGCTGGCAAATGATCCCTTGAACCTGATTGCAGCTGATGGGCCCGAGAATGTGAAGAAGGGCGCAGGCGACGCCGCCACCTGGCTCCCGCCGAACAAGAACTTCCGGTGTCACTACGTAGCACGGCAGATCTCCGTCAAGGCAGCCTACAAGCTCTGGGTCACACAGGCGGAGAAGGACGCCATGATGCGCGTCCTCTCTTCTTGCCCGGATCAGCAGACCATTTACAGCGCCAGGTGACCGTGTCCCAGTTGCCAGGTACCGCCGTCGTCGATTCTTTTCAGAACTATGCGTTGAAGCGAAGTTTCCCGGGGTAGTTTGTCCAGGTTCTCCAGCCCCCGCTGCCGAAACGTGAAGTACACGGCATCCGTGGGGGCATCGGTGCACCGATCCAACGTGAAACGGCGGGCGAAGGATGCGATGTTGCTGTTTGGAAGCCGCTCAACCAAGTAGGGATCCAACATCCAGGACTCGCACGTGGCCACGGTAACTGGCTTGTCCGGGAAATAGTGGGGAAAAAACGAGCGCGCCTCGTCAAAGCTGGCGTCTACCAGTGCGGGGGAGAGACCGCCATCCTCGGGAATGTGGACACCCAGGACCCAATCGGATGCGTACGTCAGGCTRCTCCCTGGCCCGTCGTGAGGCCCGCTCCGGATCAAATGGAATTGCAATCGGCCGAGCCGGAACAGATTGCCTGCCATATGTAACGTCAGCCAGCTCCAGGTGTCCAAGCCGAAATGTCCATGCACGCGGCGGTTGATGCGGAGCTGAAGTCCCACGTCAGCCAGCGTGGCTGCCGACACGTCGGCGCTGATTCCCAACTCCAGATGGTATGCGTGGACCCTGGGTGCGAAGCGGAGCAGGGCTTCGATCCAGACGGTCTCGCCCAGCTCATGGGGAGAAATACTGTCAGCTGGAAAAGTGCCAAGCCTTTGCTGCAGCAGTTCCAATGCGTCCAAGACGTGGCCGCCGGGGTTTCTGTCCAAGAGCGTGGTGCATTCCATGGCGTCCTCGCCGGTAATGTCCAGGAGCTGAAACAATTCTGCGTGGCGTTCTTGGTTCATCGGATCAGTGTCCGAACGGGTCCGGGTCGACGCCAGGCATCCATGTCAATCCGGGAACGCCCCAACCGTTCTTCTTGGCCTGCTTCATTGCCTTCCTGGCATATCGGTCCACAAGGCGGTTGATGTAAAGCTTGCCGTCCAAATGGTCGTACTCGTGTTGCATGACTCGAGCGAACCAGCCCGTAGCTTCGAAGTCCACGGGGTTTCCGTCACCATCAAAGCCTTGGACGCGGGCCCACTCAGCGCGCTGCAGAGGATAGTGCTCTCCGGGGAACGACAGGCACCCCTCAATGTGCTCTTCCGGGTCCGGGAGGGCTCCTGAGATCTTTGAGAGGGTCAAGACGGGATTGACCAGAACGCCTTGCTCAGGCGCGTCGTCGTCATTGGCGTACTTATACACAAAGATGCGCTTGCCGACTCCCACCTGGGGTGCGGCGAGGCCCACTCCGTTCGCGGCATCATTGGTTTCGAACATGTCCGCGATGAGTTTTCGGAGCTCGTCATCGAATACTTCAACTTCACTTGCCCGACGGTGCAAAACGGGTTCGCCCCAAATGGTCACAGGGAGGACGGTCATGTCAGCTCTTCCTTATACGATCGCTGTGTTCCGGAAGCAACCCGTGGGACTGCAGGCGGGCCAAAACAAAACAAAGGCCGCACCGGATAACCGGTGCGGCCTTTGTGGAAACCGGCTTTTGAGCCAATCTCGGCGGGGTGAGCGACGGGGGTTGAACCCGCGACCTCCTGGACCACAACCAGGCGCTCTGCCAACTGAGCTACGCCCACCATGCGCCTTTTTCGGTAAGTCCGTATGACCGGCATTCCGTGAAGGCAACGACAAATAGCTTACCTGCTGTTTTGGGGTGAAAAGTCCACTTTTGCCGGTTTCGACGAAAAAACCTTCAAAAATGGCACAGATCACATAGTTTCTGTTGAACCCAGAGTCTCAGCAGTGGCCGTGATGTCCTTGGAGATGCGCTGCGCCGTGGCAGTGTCGGGTCCCGGCGCTGGGACAAATACAGCCTGCCTGTAGTAGCGGAGCTCGTCGATGGAATCCTTGATGTCTCCCAGTGCGCGGTGTCCGCCATGCTTGGCCGGCGACTGGAAGTAGGCCCGCGGGAACCAGCGGCGGGAGAGTTCCTTGATGGTGCTCACATCGATGACGCGATAGTGGAGGTGCTCCACGATGTTCGGCATGTCCCTGGCCAGGAACATCCTGTCCGTGCCCACTGAGTTGCCTCCCAAGGGGGCCTTGCGGGGGTCCGGAACCCACTTCTCGATGTACTCAAGCACCTGCGCCTCAGCTTCGGCCATCGTCTTGCCGTGGGGGAGTTCGTCAAGGAGTTTCGATCGGGTGTGCATGTCGCGAACGAAGTCGTTCATTTGCTCCAGCGCTGCGTCGTCGGGCTTGATGACGACGTCCACGCCATCGCCCAGGATGTTGAGCTCGGAGTCCGTCACGAGCGCTGCAACCTCAATCAGGGCATCGTTCTTGAGGTCCAGGCCGGTCATTTCGCAGTCAATCCAGACGATGCGTTCATTAGTAATAGGCACGCGCCTAGCCTATCCTTCAGGCGGTTCCAACTGCTCCGATGGTAGGATTTTTGAGCACGGCAGTGTCCTTTCTTCCTGTCGTGGACAGCCCCCAGAGATTCAGATTTCTGTCCCGGAACGCAACGGGCAAACGATTGGATGAAGACCACATGACGGTGCCTGTACCCGCCGCCCAGAAGGCAGGGAAAGAAGCGCCGMCTGCGGATGCTGCTGCCAGCGAAGTGGATAACGCCAGGTCCCCGCTGATCGCCGGTTTCATTGGTTCGCTGTTCCTTGTCTTCGGCTCGCTGGGCGTTGGCTGGCTCGCGCCGGTTTCTGAACTTCGCCGGCTTCCGCTTTTCATCTGGATGCGTACCGAAGGTGTGGGCGTCGCGCTGTCCATCGTCCTGCTGGCCGTTGGTGGCATGCTGCTTGTCCGGGCTTGGCTGCGCCTGGGGCAACGTGTTCGGGTCTGGGGACTCCAAGCCCGCAAGGCCACCTTGCAGGCTGTGGTGGCCTGGGGACTGCCTATGATGTTCACTGTCCCGCTGTTCAGTAGGGACGTCTACGCCTACATCGGGCAAGGCAGACTCATGGTTGAGGGAATGAATCCCTACGAGAATGGGATTTCCGCCCTCCCGAACTACTTCCAATTGGGTGCTGACAAGATGTGGACGGAAGCCCCCGTTCCCTACGGTCAGCTCTTCCTTTGGATCGAACAATTTGTTGTTTGGGTGACCAATGTCCAACCTGAGGCTTGCATCATGCTCTTCAGGCTGGTGGCAGTTGCGGGCGTCATACTTTGCATCATTTACGTACCCAAGCTGGCAGAACTCCACGGCGTCAATCCGCACCGCGCACTATGGTTGACAGCCGCCAACCCCCTCTTTCTCACCAACTTCATTGCCAGTGTCCATAATGACGCACTCATGATTGGTCTGGCCTTGGCAGGCCTGTACTACTGCGCCACCCGCCGGGTGGTCCTGGGCTTGGTGCTGGTGACACTCTCCATTTCGGTCAAGCCAATTACGGTGGTCTTCCTGCCCTTTATTGGCTTGCTCTGGGCGGGCAAGGGTGCGTCATGGCCGCGCAAGATCCTTTTCTGGTTCCTGACGGCCGCCCTGACCTTCGGCCTCCTGTATGCCATGAGCCTGGTCAACGGGTTTGGGTTTGGATGGGTGAAGGGCCTGTCTGCCCCCGGGAGCGTCTGGATCTGGTACGCACCCATCGGCTTGATTGGCCTGGTTGTCGCGTCGATCTTCAACGTCTTTGGACTCGATGGCTGGGGCATGGCCAAGTGGGTTTACGACGCCGGCAAAGTGCTGATGGTGGGAGCCATTGCCTGGCAGGTCTTCCGGGGAGAACACGATCGCCTCATGCGCCGGCTCACCCTTGCCTTTGCGGCGATCGTCTTGTTGGCCCCGATGATCCAGTCCTGGTACGTGGTGTGGCTGATTCCGTTGTTTGCGGTGACAGGCATACGCAATGACTGGCAGGTAAAGGCGGTCTACTTCGTCGTGTCGTTCTTCATGGTCTACGCCATCTCAGACCAACTGGATGTGTTTCCCTATCTTCAAAGCGAGGATCTCGGCCTTGCCCTGACCTTGGCGCGGAACGCGGCAGCCATCATCGCGCTGCTTTTTGCCGTTTACTTGATCTTCGTTGATCCGAAGACAAAGAGCCTTTTCCGCAAGCGCGACGAGCCGGGCCTGCGCCCGATCATCTGAGGAATCGGGCGAGCGTCTTGAGGGCTCCTGTTCCAATGCTTAAAGCGACGACAGAAGCCGTACCGCCTCACGCGTGGAGAGTGGGCTAAGCGCTGGAGCATTCTCTGCCGCGAATGCCCTGACCCATTCGGGGTTCGTCTTACTGTACTCCCGCAAGGCCCATCCGATGGCCTTGCGGATGAAGAACTCCTTGTCGGCAAGGTTCGGTTTGATGACAGCCGCCAGCAGTCCCGGGTCCGTAAGGCCCTTGGCTGCCAATTGCGCAGTAATGGACGCCCTTCGGATCCACATGTCCTGGTCCGTGGACCATTGGAGTAATAACGGCGTCATGGTGGACCTGTGGGCAAGCAGGAGGCTGCAGAGACGGTGGGCCACCCCGTCGACGAGGTCCCACCACGCGCCGGTGCGAATTATTTCCTCGTAGACCGGCAGCATGCCAAGGTCTTCCTTGACCAACGGCAGGCCCGTCAATTCAATGGCTGCATATCGTTCTTCGCGCGCCTGGGCATTCCGCCATAAATCATGAACGGCCTCGCGAAGGCTGGCGGGTGAAGAGATGGGAAACTGCTTCGCTGCCACCTTGACGATCCTGCGAACTTCAGGCACCCGGATTCCCCAGGACGGCATGTCCGACTTCATATATGCCTGGGCTCCCCGGGCTCGCTCAGCGTCCCCCGCGGAGCGAAGTGTTGACCGGATGGCCTCAAGTAAGTCCTTGTTCTCCATGCCCCAACTCTATGACCGGCCGTCCTGGGAAGTATCCAGTCGGGAACTCCTCCTTATTCTCCACGCCATGCAGCCACCTGCCCCACGTAGAGTGGGTCCAATGGCCAGCGGATCCCACGATGATCCAGAACAGCGAATGACCCTGAACAGCGAATGACCCTGAACAGCAAATGCTCCCGCCCAGCAAAACCGGAGGAATCCCATGTCCATGCTTAAGACACCGGACCAGATCTCGATGATGCGTGAGGCCGGCAGGGTGGTGGCCAACGCCTTGGCAGCAGTCAGGGAGCATGCCGACGTCGGCGTTTCCCTCAAGGAACTGGATGAGGTTGCTGCGGACGTCATTTCAGGCGCTGGGGCCAAACCGGCCTTCCTGGATTACCACCCGCGGTGGGCAGCGCTCCCGTTTCCCGGGGTGATCTGTGCCAGCGTTAATGACGCTGTGGTGCATGGAATACCAGATGGCTACGTCCTCCAGGACGGGGACCTCCTAAGTGTGGATTGCGGCGCCTTCCTTGAAGGCTGGTGTGGAGATGCTGCCATCAGCTTTGTCGTAGGGACGGCAGATCCAGCGGACCAGGCACTGATCGATGCCACAGACGCTGCACTCGCCCGGGGTATCGAAGCTGCCCGGGTGGGCAACAAGATGGGCGACCTCGCCTATGCAATCGGCGGTGAGGCCAAACGTGCTGGATATGGTTTGTTGGCCGATCACGGTGGCCACGGTATCGGCCGGACAATGCACGCCGAACCGCCCGTTCCCAACATCGGCAGGCCGGGCAGGGGCATCAAACTTCAAGAAGGGCTGGTCATTGCCATCGAACCAATGCTCATCCTTGGAGGTAAGGACGACTATTACCACGATGACGATGAGTGGACTCTGCGCTCCTCCAGCGGAAACAGGGCCGCGCATAGCGAACACACCGTGGCGATCACCGCCGATGGGCCCATGATCCTGACCTTGCCGTAGCTGCCTCGATGGCGCGGTTCCACAGCGCACCAGCCGACCGCCTGACCGCCCCGGAATGCCAGTACCCCTGGCTCTGGATCCTCATCGAAGCGTGCCCGCAGGAGCTCCTTGAGTTCGCTGGGTGCCGTGGACCTGAACTCCTTGCCGGGGAGGGCGAACCAGCGGCACCAGCACCGGGATGGCTCGCCCTTGACCCCGAATAACTCCTCCAAGGCCTCCCAGGATGCAGGAGCGGTCTCCAGCCGGGGAGCTGCTGCGTCGTATGCCATGGACCCAGAATAATCTCCACCCGCGGGGCTGGTCCCACGAGTTTCATCGCGGTCCCCGATGCGGAAGTTCAAGCCCCGGCGCCCACCAACTCACCTGTGGTGGTGTTTACCACCAGCGGACCGGTACCGTCCGGGTCATCGACGTCGACTGTTTCTGTCTCCTCCTCCGGGGGCGCTTGTTCGTTGTCGCCGGACTCCCACTCAATCCCCGGATCTCCAAGCTTCCCGGCTGCCTCGCCGGACGGGTTCGAGTCAGCTGGAGCCGACGTCCCGTTCATCCGGGTGAAGTTCGCAGAGCCCCACATGAGATCGTGCCCGACTGATTCCGCGTCGACTTCTGCCACATGGTAGATCCTGCCCTCGTGTTCCCACTGCCGCAGGCGTAGCTTTCCGACGACGATGACGCGTTGACCCTTCTTCACGCTGCAGCCGACATGGCCGGCTAAGTAGCGAAACGACTGCACGGTGTACCAGTTGGTATTGCCGTCCACCCATGTATTGCTGGCCCGGTCGTAGCGGCGTTCAGTTGTCCCAAGACGAAATGAAGCAGTGGACGTACCCCGCGTAGTGGTAGAACTCTTGACCTCCGAGGCTACGAAGCCTCGAAGAGTAATGGTGTCGTTCATGGTGGTCCTTCTGGATGTAGGAAAGTGCCCGTCCGGCCCTCTTAGCTTCATCCACACAACCCGCGCAGGGGAGTACGGTATGTGCCTATGTGAATAACTACCGAACGAAGGCCTGTTGTGGAGGAGAAGTACCCATAGGCGTGGGCTGACAGGCTGGAGGTCGAATGCACTGTAAACTCTTTGTGGCGCCAGCGGCTTAGGCTGGTATTGGCGCCAGTGCGCCCCAGTAGCTCAGGGGATAGAGCAGCGGCCTTCTAATCCGCCGGTCGGGGGTTCGATTCCCTCCTGGGGCACGAGAAATCCCCCGGAACCTGCAGGGTTCCGGGGGATTTATTCTTTCAATGCCTGGCACCTGGCCTGTGACTCAAGAAATTTGGGGCTGTGACTCAAGAAATTCCTTGAGGTTCTGAAGAACCGTGCGCCACGTCGCTGCGGAATGCTCCACTTCTTCTTCGCTCTTGTTGTTGCCCTGCGCAATCGTGACTGATGTTCCTTCATCCGCATCGTCGAGTCGGTATTCGACCGTGTGATAGTTCCCGGGGGAATCGAGAAGTCCTGACGCAGGACTGTAGTGAGTGGTTTTCAAGAGCTGTAGGGGTTCGAAGGCCAGGATGACGCCCTTGTCCTCGTATGCTTTGCCGTTGTACTCGCCGGAGTACGTGATTGGGTCGCCGACCTTCCACGACGTTTCGACATTGGTCCCGAGGAAGTATTGCTTGATGAGGCCAGGATCCGTCAGGGCCTTCCATACCTGCTCGCGCCGGGCGGCCACCGTGATCGAGGCCTCGGCATTGGGAACTTTCCCTTCCATGGTTTCTCCTTCCTGCGGCCCACCCGTCCCGGCGAGCCAGCACTTGACCCACGCTACGCCCGCCTGCAGCCCGTGGGAATGGCAGAATGGCTATGTGATGAGCAGGGGAACCAGGGTGGAGCAGCCGAGTCGTGCAAGAAATTTTCAGTTGAACGGTAAGGCTGTTGGGACGGCCCTGGTCATTGTTGCTGCGCTGGCGCTGCCTGCATGTGCCGCGTCCCCCAAAACACCCACGGCAGGCAACACTTCTTCAAGCCCTGCATCCCAACAGCCCGGCGGCGAAGCGAGTGTGGACCCTGCAGCAGTGGCCACCAGCACGGCTGTGGAGGCGGCACTGAAGAAAATCGTGGCTGCCAACCCCAAGCCGGATACGGAAGCCGTGCGCGCAGCCTTGGTATCTGCGGGCATTCCCAAAGCGAATGTGGAAGTGTCTGTGAGCCGGACACCCACAGGTCTTGATGTCGATGCGTTGGAAGCTGCGGCGCTGGCAGGCGATAGTTGCGTCATGGGCCAGATCCGGGATGGAGGCGTCGTGATGAGCGTTCTGCCGGTACTTGCCACGGGGAAATGCTTCGTGGGCAGCGTTCGCTAGGAGCACCGCCCCAAGGAGCTGCTGGCAGGGGCCCAATCGCACCGAATGTGAGATCTGTCCGCCTACCCACTAGATTTAAGGGCATGGCGGAATTCATTTACACGATGACCAAGGCTCGCAAGGCCGTTGGCGACAAACTTATTTTGGACGATGTAAGCATGTCGTTCTACCCTGGCGCGAAGATTGGCGTCGTGGGCCCGAACGGTGCTGGCAAGTCCACCATCCTGAAGATCATGGCCGGGCTGGACACTCCTTCAAACGGCGAGGCCCGCCTGAGCCCCGGGTATACCGTGGGCATCCTCTTGCAGGAACCGCCGCTGAATGAGGAAAAGACTGTCCTTGGCAACGTCCAGGAAGGCGTTGGCGAGATCTACGGCAAGATCCAGCGTTTCAACGAGATCTCCGAAGAGATGGCGAACCCGGATGCGGACTATGACACTCTCCTGGATGAGATGGGCAAGCTGCAGGAAGCCATTGACGCTGCCGATGCCTGGGATATCGATTCCCAGCTCGAGCAGGCCATGGACGCATTGCGATGCCCGCCGGCTGATTCCGATGTCACCGTCCTCTCCGGTGGTGAGCGCCGCCGCGTAGCGCTGTGCAAGCTTCTGCTCCAGAAGCCGGACCTTCTGCTCCTTGACGAGCCCACCAACCACTTGGACGCCGAGAGCGTTCTTTGGCTTGAGCAGCACCTCTCCCAGTACCCCGGTGCCGTCCTTGCCGTGACTCACGACCGGTACTTCCTGGATCACGTGGCTGAGTGGATCGCAGAAGTGGACCGCGGCCACCTTTACCCGTACGAAGGTAACTACTCCACCTACCTGGAGAAGAAGAAGGCCCGCCTTGAGGTCCAAGGTAAGAAGGACGCAAAGCTGTCCAAGCGCCTTACCGAAGAACTTGAATGGGTGCGCTCCAACGCCAAGGGCCGTCAGACCAAGTCAAAGGCCCGTCTTGCCCGCTATGAAGAAATGGCTGCAGAGGCCGAGCGCACACGCAAGCTCGACTTCGAAGAGATCCAGATTCCGCCGGGCCCGCGCCTGGGTTCCGTGGTTATCGAGGCGAAGAACCTGAAGAAGGGCTTCGACGATCGTGTCCTGATCGAGGACCTCTCCTTCTCACTGCCCCGGAACGGCATTGTCGGCGTCATCGGCCCGAACGGTGTGGGCAAGTCCACCTTGTTCAAGACCATCGTTGGCATGGAGCCCCTGGACGATGGTGAGCTCAAGATCGGCGAGTCCGTGAAGATCTCCTACGTGGACCAGTCCCGTGGCGGCATCGATCCCAATAAGTCTCTCTGGGAAGTTGTTTCCGAAGGCCATGACTACATTCAGGTCGGGCAGGTCGAAATGCCTTCACGTGCCTACGTTTCGGCGTTTGGCTTCAAGGGACCGGACCAGCAGAAGAAGGCTGGTGTCCTCTCCGGTGGTGAGCGCAACCGCCTCAACCTTGCCTTGACCCTTAAGCAGGGTGGCAACCTCCTGCTCCTTGACGAGCCCACTAACGACCTCGACGTCGAAACCCTGAGCAGCCTGGAAAATGCCCTGCTCGAGTTCCCTGGCTGCGCCGTGGTGGTCTCTCACGACCGTTGGTTCCTGGACAGGGTAGCAACCCACATCCTCGCCTATGAAGGTGACGACGAGAACCCCTCCAAGTGGTACTGGTTCGAAGGTAACTTCGACTCCTATGAGGAGAACAAGGTGGAGCGCCTCGGCGCTGATGCGGCAAAGCCGCACCGCGTGACGCACCGCCGTCTGACCCGCGATTAACGGGTAGCCACAGACACAAAAGAGGCCGGTCCCACCAGGGGCCGGCCTCTTTGCTTTAACACCTGCGCTTCAACCTTCCAGCGCACCAACTGCCTACGGAATCCTGATCATCCCCTCCTGTGCCACGGTCGCGACGTGCACGCCTTCGCGGTTGAATATCCGGCCGGTAGCCAAACCACGTGCCCCTTGGGCGCTGGGGGACTCCTGGACGTACAGCATCCACTCGTCCACCCGGACGGGCCGGTGCCACCACATGGCGTGATCGAGACTTGCGACGCTCATGCCCGGTGTCATCCAGGCGAGGCCGTGTTTGCGGAGAATGGGCTCCAACAAGGTGTAGTCGCTGGCGTATGCCAACGCGGCCAAGTGCAGCTTGGGATCGTCGGGCAAGGGGCCCATGGTTTTCATCCAGACGGCATTGGTGGCCACGTGCTCGTTGGGCGGTGACACGTAAAGTGCGGGGTCGATGTGGCGGACATCGAACGGCCGCTCCGAGGACATATGCCGTGCCAACGGGTGGTCGAATTGAGCCAGCAACTCAGCCGTGCTGGGCAAGGATTCGGGGTCCGGAATGCCTTCGGGCATTGTCGCTTGATGGTCCAGGCCTTCATCTTGAACCTGGAATGAGGCAATCATGGAAAGGATGGGGACACCGTCCTGATAAGCATGAACGCGCCGCGCCGAGAAGGACCGACCGTCACGCAACCGTTCCACACCGAAGGTGATGGGCTTATTGGCGTCACCGGGACGCAGGAAATAGCCGTGCATGGAGTGCGCCACCCGGTCAGGTTCCACGGTTCGCATGCCAGCCATCATGGATTGGGCTAGAACCTGGCCGCCGAATACACGATGCCGGGGCTGTTTTTGGGAAGGTCCAAGGAAGATGTCCTCATTGGTCCGGGCTCCGTCGAAGTCACCCAGGTCCAACAGGCCAATCAGGACTTCCGTCGGATCTTCGGCGGGTGCCTCAACCTTGAGGCCAGCGTTCGTGTCAGTCATGGTTCGACTCTAGACGGCCCCCGGACCCCTCTCAACCGCGGACATGCCGGTAGAGTCGATGCTGTGACAGACCTCTTGACCCAGTCCTTCCGCTTTGCCGATCCCAGCGACCTCGTTGACCTGCGGACGTACGTCACGCGTGCCAAGAGCATCGATGACGGTGCTATCCGCCTGCAGGCCGCAGGCCAGGTATTGGCCGCGTACGTGTGTGTGCTCAGGCCACGCATCCTGGGCGAATCGACTCCCACAATCCTTGGGTTACGGACTATGGCACTTGCAGAACCCGCGCAGGCCGATGTCACGGTGACGCTCGCCTCCGTCATGGACCGTCTTGCCCGCTCAGGTGCCGACGACGTCGAGTTGCCCATTCCGCCGTCGACGGTTTCGGAGTCCTGGGCTGGCGTCGGCGCGCCGAGGAGCGGTTGGGAAGTCCTGGGGAAGGTGCTCGACGCCGACCTGAAGTCAGCAGCGGAGGCCGGCATTGCAGAGGTGGCTGGCGTGGTGCCCACTGCCGCCGGGGCTGCCGTTGTGAATACCGCCCGGGCCGCCGTGTGGGGACGGGAGCTACCCGGCCTCAGTGACCTGCCTGCCGGTGCGGCCTTCGCTGCATTCGCCCTGGGATTCCTGGGAGCGGGCGAACAGCAGTTGTTCCGCAATGGACGGTGGTTCCGCTTAAGTGGTCCTCGTGGCCATGTACTGGTTCGCACGGGCGCAGGCTTGGGCCTGGGCTTCTAGCCTCAGACGACCAGAAGCAGACGACCAGGAGCAGACGACCAGGTTCAGACGGCGGAGGGGCTGTTCACCATGGTCAGGGCAGCGCGTTCCATGTAGTCCCAAAGGGTTCCCTCGTGAAGGGGCGACAACCCCAGCGAGTCCACTGCTGTCCGCATGTGGAAGAGCCAGCGGTCCTTCGCTTCGGGCGTGACGCGGAACGGCATGTGGCGCATCCGCAGGCGTGGATGGCCGCGCTCCTCACTGTAAGTAGTAGGACCGCCCCAATACTGTTCAAGGAACATGAGGAAGCGCCGTTTGGCCGGTTCCAGGTCTTCTTCGGGGTACATGGGCCGCAGGAGTGGATCCTGCGCCACGCCGTCGTAGAAGACGTCAATCAGCTTCACGAAAGTATCGTGCCCGCCCACAGCTGCGTAAAAGCTGTCGGTGTAGGCAGGTTGGCTGAAGGGATCGTTCTGCATGAGCTGGCGTCGTGGACCAGCCTGGGGGTTCGTGTCACTCACTGGCCTTCTCCTCAGCCTTCTTGGCAGCATCATTGTCGTCGGTTTCCGGCGACTCCAACGGAACGTAGTCTCCCTGCGAGCGGTTGCCCACGCGCAGGATTTCACCGTTTCGCAGATACCAGATGGCTCCGTCCTCAGCGCGGACCCGCGTAATGCGCAGGCCCACTGATTCAACGGTACCAATCACTTCGCTGGTGACGATCACATCGCCTATTCCGTACTGGTCTTCGATGGTGATGAAGATACCGGCGAGGAAGTCACGGATCAGCTGCTGTGCACCGAAACCGATAGCGACACCCAGTATTCCCACGCTTGTCAGCAGGGGCGCGACGTCCACGTTCATGAACTTGAGGACGTAAATGATCACGATCACCACAACGACGACGCTCACGAGGCTTGTCAGCAAAGTGCCGATGGTTTCGGCACGCTGTGAACGGCGTTCGTGATCCAGTGCGCGGATTGCCGGTTGCACCCATTTGAAGTGGGGCTTCTTGAAGAAGGAACTGCCCGCGGACACTCGCCGCGTGATGCGCAGGATGATGAATCGCGCCACGATCCACACCAGCAGGCCCACGGCCAAGGTGATGAGGATCGAAACGAAGTCGATTTTCTCCGGTTCGATGGTGATGGTTTCCGCCAGGGGGATGGAGGTCAAGGTGGAATAACTCCTTGTGGTCGGCCCGTGTTCGCCGGGCGCGGAACACTCTGTCCACGTCCAACCCTATCGCCGTAGCGTGACGGTATGCGCATCCTGGTCCTTGGCGGTACTGCCTTCCTGTCAGCTGAAATCGCAAAGCAGGCGCTTGCCTTGGGGCACGACGTCACGTGTCTTGCCCTTCGGCACCCAGGCGAACCCGCCCGACGGCGTGACCTGGGTTCGTGGCGATCGCGCCTTGGGTAGAGCAGCCTATAAGGATGTGAACAGCAGCTGGGACGCGGTTATTGATGTTTCCAGGGATCCTGTTCAGGCGCGGGATGCCCTTGAGGTCTTGGGACCGCCTGCGCGCCATTGGACCTTCGTGTCCAGTTGCTCTGTGTATGCCGATCATTCGGTTCCCGGGGCTGACGAGACGGCGGGGCTCCTTGAACCCCTGCCCGAAGGACAAGCCGGAACTCCGGAAACCTATGGGGAATCAAAATCTGCGATCGAGCGCATAACGCTGGACCTGGTGGGGCACAAGGCCCACATTGTGCGGGCAGGTCTGATCGGAGGGCCAGAGGACGGCTCTGACCGTTACGGCTATTGGCCTGGGCGCTTTGCTGCCAATACTGAGCCGGTTCTAGTGCCAAATATTCCAGATGACGCCACCCAGGTCATCGACGTCCGGGACCTCGCCAGGTGGATCATTCAAGGGGCACAGAAGGGCCTGACGGGCACCTACAACGCGTTGGGAGATGTAGTTCCGTTCCGTGAGTATATTTCGGAATCCAGCCGCGTGGCCCTGGGCCGGGAGAGGCAGCCGGACACTGAGGAGAGGCTACCGTTGAGCGAAACAGTCCAGGCCGACGAAGACTGGCTGGTGGAGCAAGGCGTTGACTACTGGGCCGGGCCGGACTCACTTCCCTTGTGGTTGCCAGCGGACCACGACGGCTTCCAATCGCGAAGCAACCAAGCCGCCAAGGTCCTCGGTATGACGTTGCGCCCATGGCAGGAGACTCTCCGGGACGCCTTGGACTACGAGCGCAGCCTGGGCTTGGAAAGGGAGCGCAAGGCAGGCTTAAGCCGCGAAACCGAACGCAGGCTGGTAGGACTCCTGCGGGAACAAAGGACCTAAGGCGGGTTCAACAGCCTCAGGCTGGTGCCGACGTCGTGATTGGTTCGTGCAGAACGGGGAAGTTGACGCTGCGGGCTATGAAACAGACCTGGTTGGCTTCGTGGTGAAGTTGCGCCATCAATGCCGAATGAGCCGGGTCTGCGATGGTGACGTGAGGCTTCAGGGTCACGCTCTCGAACTGACCGCTGCCATCACGATTTAGCTTCATGACGCCCTCGGCGTTGTCCTCGTAACCGGTAACAACAACTCCATGTCTTACCGCCACGTGGAGGAACGAGAGCATGTGGCATTGCGCCAGAGCAGCAAGCAGGAGTTGCTCTGGGTTGTAGCGTGCGCGGTCGCCGTGGAAGGTCGGGTCCGAGGAACCCTTCAAGATCGGAAGGCCCGGGATATCCACATCATGATCCCGCGAGTACCCTCGGTAGCTTTCTGTACCGACGCCCAGGTTTCCAGTCCAGCGGACGGTCAATGCATAGTGGTGTTCGTTGAGGCCCATGTGGACAGTTTAGCCATCAGCCAAACAGCGCCAGCACAGGCCCCAACGGACTTGCTTAGGCGTCTGCGTCCACGTCCACGTCCGCTGCCCGGGCACGGAGCGCCCGCGCCACTGCGTCCCGGTTTTCCAGCATCATGCGGCGCAGCGCTGCACTTTCTTCGGGCAGGTTCGCGAGGAACTCGTCCGTGCGGTCCACCGTGGCCTGGGTTGTGAGTTGCGCCGGGTAGAGGCCCACGACGATCTGCTGGGCCAAGGCGTGCGTGCGTTCTTTGACAATCCCGGGGACCGCTTCAAAGTACTTTTCCGCGTACGGCTCCAGCAGGCTGGTGTCAGGCACCCGCATGAAGCCGGCCACCGCTGAGGCTTGCAGGGCGTTGGAGAGTTCGCCCTTGACCACGATGGAATCCCACGCCGCAGCCTTGGCCCCGGCTGTGGGAATAGCGGCCTTGGCCTGTGCCGCGGCATTTTGGCCGGTGGAGGTGTTGTCGCGGGCGAGTTCCTGGTCGATGCGCTCCTGGCCCTGCCTGCCGCCGGCCACCAAGGCGGTTAGCAGCTCCCACCGCATGTCCTGGTCGACGGTGAGGCCCTCAAGCGTGTCGGTCCCGTCCAGCAGCCCTTGGATGCGATCCAGCTGATCCCCGCTCCGTGAAAGTTGAGCATAGGACTTCACGAACTGCAGCTGCGCATCCGAGCCGGCTTCCACTTCGGAGGCGAGGTCCCACAACTTGTCGGCGGAGGCAATCGTTGCGTTCTGCTTGTGCTCGGCTGCCACGTAGTAGGTCAGCGTCGTGGCAAGCTGCCGCAATTGGACGAGGATCACCGAGGAGTCTGTTTCCTCTGCGATGTTTGCCAGGATCAGGTCGACGTAGCCGCGCGCGGGAGTTTCTCCGTCCCGTGCCGCATCCCACGCCGAACCCCAGACCAGCGTGCGGGGCAGGCTGGCGGCAAAATCCTTGAGATGCGCTTTCGCTGTGGCCAGCGAGTGAGCATCCAGGCGTACCTTGGCGTAGGCGAGATCGTCGTCGTTGAGCAGGATGAGGTCCGGGCGTGCGAGGCCAGCCAGGGTGGGGACTTCGGTCCGAGGGCCCTCGACGTCCAGCTCCTCGCGATGCGTCCGCTCCAGCTTGCCCTGTTCGGAAAGGTTGTAGAAGCCCACCGCAAGGCGGTGAGGGCGGAGGGTTGGTTGTTCATCGATCGCGGACTGCAGGATGCTGAACGCGGTGATGGTGCCGTCGGCGTCCACGTCCACCTCGGGAGCGAGGGTGTTCACGCCGGCGGTTTCAAGCCAGAGCTTGCCCCAAACGTCCAGGTCACGGCCGCTTGCGGCTTCAAGTTCCACCATGAGATCAGCAAGTTCAGTGTTCTTCCAGGCGTGCTTGGCAAAATACGCGCGCACCCCGGACATGAACTGCTCGGGTCCAACCCAGGCAACCAATTGCCGCAAGACAGAGGCGCCCTTGGCATAGGTGATGCCGTCGAAGTTAACTTCCACATCTTCAAGGTTGTTGATTTCCGCGAAGATCGGGTGCGTGGTGGGCAGCTGGTCCTGACGGTAGGCCCAGGACTTCTCCACCGAGGCGAAGGTGGTCCACGCCCGGTCGAAGGCAGTGTTTTCCACCGCGGCCAGGTGGGACATGTACTCGGCGAAGGACTCGTTGAGCCAGAGGTCGTTCCACCAGCGCATGGTCACAAGGTCCCCGAACCACATGTGCGCGAGCTCGTGCAGGACCGTGATGGCACGGCGCTCGATCTGTGCACCGGCGACCTTGCCGCGGAAGATGTATCCCTCCAGGATTGTCACGGCACCTGCGTTTTCCATCGCGCCGGCATTGAACTCCGGGACGAACAGCTGATCGTACTTTTCAAACGGGTACGGGCAGCCGAACTGTGCCTCGAAGAATTCGAAGCCCTGGCGGGTCAGTTCGAAGATGTTGTCCGCGTCCAGGTACTGCATCAGGGATTTGCGCGCGAAGACGCCGAGCGGAATGACCCTGCCATCCGAACTTGTCACCTCGGAACGAATGGACTGGTACGGTCCGGCTATCAGGGCGGTGACATACGAGGACAGACGCGGCGTGGGAGCGAATTCCCACACGGACCTGCCTCCACCGTCCTCGTCTCCATCAGTTTCAACCGGTACCGGCGTGGGGGAGTTGGAGACGACGTCCCAGTGGGAGGGAGCGGTGATGTGGAACGTGAAGCTGGCCTTCAGGTCCGGCTGCTCGAAGACAGCGAACATCCGCCGGGAATCCGGAACCTCGAACTGGGTGTAGAGATAGACCTCCCCATCCACCGGATCCACGAAGCGGTGGAGGCCCTCGCCCGTGTTCATGTACCGCGCATCGGCGACGACTATGAGTTCATTCTCGGCAGCGAGGTTTGGAAGTTGGATGCGGATGCCATCAGATACCTCGGCGGGATCCAGTTCGGTGCCGTTAAGGGTAACGCTGTGAACGCTCTCGGTGACGGCGTCGATAAAGGTCGCGGTTCCAGCCTTGGCCGAAAACTTCACCATGGTGGTGGATCCGAAGACCTCGGCACCCTTGGTCAGATCCAGGGTGACGTTGTAGGACTCGACGTTGAGCATTTCAGCGCGCTGAGCAGCTTCTTCGCGCGTCAGGTTAAGGCCTGGCAAGTGGTGCCTCCAGAGGTTGGGGTGACCGGCCGGGGCAGGTCCGGTCGATGGTGTGAAGCCATTCTTTCACTCCACGCGCCGATGGCAAGGAGGTGCCACCACAGTGTCGCCGCCACGGAGTAGCTTTGAACCATGGGAACGTTCAGGGAGTCTCTTGATATCCGCGCACTCAGGTTTGCACTCGCCTTTCCGTTGCTGCTGGCCACAGGTTTCGTCGTATGCGCACAGATGGTGCGAAACGATCTTCCTGATCCCGTAGCAGTCATGTGGAACGCCGACGGCGGCAGCGCCTTTGCTCCCTTCGGCGCCTATGTAGCCGGCGGCGCGGCCATGATCACCTTTTTCGGTTGGGTCGCCTTCCTGCAGGCCGTACCGCTATCACGACCGGTGGTCATGCGCAGGGTCATGATGGGTCTTGGCCTCATGGTGAGCCTCTTCGTGACAACAGTGCTGGCCGCCGGGCTGGTAGGACAATCGGGACTGGAGGACGCGCGCGCTTCCCACGTTGATCCGATCGTCCTCGCCATGGGCAGTGGTGCGGCCGTGTCCTTGGGAGTCGTCCTCATGTTCGCCTTCAAACCGGATCCCCGGTGGACGCGGGAGGATGACGAAGCCCTTGAGGCCGCACGTTTGCACGTCACGGACCCGGACCTCGCACGGGATACCCTGCGCATGTGGGTCCATGCCCGCAGTTCAGTTTTCATCATGATCATCGTGTCCACGCTGTTTCCAGCCGCGCTGATCGCGATAGCCGTCCCATGGCTGGGAGCCTTGGTGGCCGCAGCGGCGTTGGTTGGCGCCGGCTTCCTCTTCGCCCGCGTCCGGGCTGACAGGGGAGGTCTTCAGGTCTTCGCAGGTGGCATCGTGCCGGTCCTGACCGTCCCCGCCGTCGACATCGCGGCAGCAGCTCCCGCTGACGTGAAAGCCGCAGACTTTGGTGGATGGGGTTGGCGGCATCATGACGACGCAACAGCGATGCTGGTCAGCAGCGGACCGGCCGTCGTCGTAAGGAAACTTAATGGAGGAAGGGTAGCGCTCAGTGCAGGGACTACGGCAACCGCGGACGAACTCGCCGGTATCCTGAACCGGGCTGCCGAGCGGGCCCACCACGGCGGGCAACCCCAGCAACCCGGGGCGCGGTAACCTAGGTAGCGCATCCCACACCGCCGCGCCCGGCCAGGTGCCGTACCGGCGCGCCAGAAAGAATGGACTTCCTGTGACTACACCCCGCGTCCACATCGCCACCGACCACGCCGGCATGGAACTCAGCGCCCACCTGGTCAGCCACCTCACGGCCAAGGGCTACGAGGTTGTGGACCACGGACCCAAGGAATATGACGCACTGGATGACTACCCGTCCTTCTGCATCAATGCAGGAGTTGCAGTGGTGGCTGACCAGCAAGCAGGCGTGCACGCGCTGGGCATCGTTCTGGGTGGTTCAGGAAACGGTGAACAAATTGCCGCCAACAAGGTCAAGGGTGTGCGTGCCGCGCTGGCCTGGAACCTCTCTACCGCCAAGCTCGCCCGCGAGCACAACGACGCCAACGTAGTGGCCGTTGGCGGCCGCCAGCATACGGTGGAAGAAGCAACCGAACTCATTGAGGCCTTCCTGCAGGAACCTTTCAGCAATGATGAACGCCACATCCGCCGTATCGGCAAGATTGCGGCTTACGAGACCACCGGCGAGATCGTCGAGTAGTGCCTGAGGGGCACTCCATCCATAGGCTGGCCCGCCAATTCCACGATGTTTTTGGCGGCCGGCGTTTGGATGTTTCCAGTCCACAGGGGCGATTCGCGGCAGGTGCCGAGCTTCTGAGCGGTCATGTGATGGTTGAAGCTGTTGCCCACGGAAAGCAGCTGTTCCTCAGGTTCGATCACGATCTTCTCCTCCACGTTCACCTTGGTCTTTATGGCGCTTGGAGCTTTGGTGGCGATAGCTCCTTCACGGGGGCGTCCAGCATTGGAGCGCCTCGCCGGATCGGGGAGCGCGAGACTGCCTCATCCCGTGCTGAGGTGGAGCCCGGTGCTGACGTGCACTACGCCGGACCTCCCGCCCCGGTGGGTGCCGTCCGCGCGCGCCTGGTGTCCGACAACGGCTGGGCCGATCTTCGTGGCGCCACCACTTGCGCCGCTGTTACGTCTCATGAAGCCGAAGGCGTACTGGGCCGGCTGGGTCCTGATCCGCTGCGTAACCGCCCGGGGGACCGGGACGAGTTCGTCCGTCGGTTGCGACGCCGCAAGACGGCCGTGGCTTTGCTGTTGATGGATCAATCGGTGCTGGCAGGGGTCGGCAATATTTATCGTGCCGAGGTCCTCTTTCGTCAGGCTGTGGATCCATGGACTCCCGGAAACACGATTGATGCCGAGACGGCGGGCAAGTTGTGGGATGACGCCGTCCTTGCAATGTCCGACGGCGTACGCGACGGCCGGATTGTCACCACGCCGCCAGCGCTGTGGACCGGTAACGGCGCCTCAGCGCCCGACGCCGATGCCCACTTTGTCTATAAGCGCGAAGGGCAGCCCTGCCGCGCTTGCGGAACGCTGGTAGGCATGGCCGAAATCGGCGCCCGCAAACTGTACTGGTGCCCTGGCTGCCAGGTGTAGCCTCGGCTGCAACAACGAAAAAGCCCCAATCCGAGGATTGGGGCTTTTTACTGGAGGGGACGACGGGAATCGAACCCGCGTAATCAGTTTGGAAGACTGAGGCTTTACCATTAAGCTACGTCCCCGTATGGATCTCCTGTGCGATCCCTGTATGGATCACTCGCTCAGGACATCTTCCCGGTGGCTGTTCAAGCCGGGTACAACTAAACCTAATTCCGGCGTCGGTGTCAAATGTGCATTCAGGGCCTGCTTGCCCGTAGACTGTCCTGTGCATTCGGGGTGTAGCTCAGCTTGGCTAGAGCGCCTGCTTTGGGAGCAGGAAGTCGCAGGTTCAAATCCTGTCACCCCGACTCTGTGTTTCGTGTCCGCCTCAGGGATGCGGCAGAACCCCATACCCACAAAATCAGGAGTACTTAGACTGTGAAGAGCGCTGTCGAGAACCTCACCCCCACGCGGGTCAAGCTCAACGTTGAGGTTCCCTTTGAGGAACTGAAGCCGAGCATCGATGCCGCTTACAAGACTGTTGCTTCGCAGATCCAGGTCCCCGGATTCCGCAAGGGCAAGGTTCCGTCCAAGCTGATTGACCAGCGTGTTGGTCGTGGCTATGTCCTGGAAACCGCCATCAACGATGGCCTCAACGGCTGGTACCAGGCCGCTGTCCAGGAAACGGGTGTTCGCCCCCTGAGCCGTCCCGAAGTTGAGATCACTGAGGTTCCGGACCCGTCCGCAACCGATGGCGAGCTTAAGTTCCAGGTGGAAATTGACGTTCGCCCCGAGATCGAACTGCCGGACTACGCAGGCATCAAGGTTGAGGTTGCTGCGGCTGAGTCCTCCTCTGAAGACGTCGACAAGGCCCTGGACGAACTGCGTGGCCGCTTCGGCACGCTGAAGTCCGTGGAGCGTCCCGCCCAGAACGAGGACTTCCTCACGATCGACATCACCGCAACGATCGATGGCGAAGAAATCGACTCAGCTTCTGGCTTGTCCTACCAGGTTGGTGCCGGCACCATGCTTGAGGGCCTGGACGAGGCCGTGACCGGCCTGTCCGCAGACGAAGAAGCAATCTTCGACACCACACTCGTTGGCGGCGACCACGCCGGCGAGGCAGCCCAGGTCAAGGTTGTTGTCAAGGCCGTCAAGGAGCGCGAGCTTCCTGAAGCCAACGACGACTTTGCACAGCTGGCCTCGGAATTCGACACCCTTGATGAGCTCCGCGAGGACCTCGCCAAGCAGGCTGCAGATTCCAAGGTCGTCGGACAGGGTGTTGAGGCCCGCGACAAGGTTCTGGACAAGCTTGTAGAGCTCGTCGAGGTCCCGGTTCCGGCTTCGGTTGTCGAAGAGCAGATCGAAGCTCACTTCAACCCGGAGAACGCCCACGGCGAAGGTGACCACGACACCGAGGAGCACCGCGCTGAGGTCAAGGCAAACACTGAGCGCGCCTTCCAGAACGAGGTCATCCTTGACGCCATTGCGGACAAGGAAGAAGTTGACGTCAGCCAGAACGAGCTGATCGACTACATCGTCAGCACCGCAAGCCAGTACGGCATGGATCCGAACCAGTTCGCCCAGATCATCGATCAGAGCGGCCAGGTCCCCATGATGGTTTCCGAGGTACGCCGCCGCAAGGCACTGGCCGTTGTGCTGGGCCAGGCCGAGGTCGTTGACTCTGAAGGCAACAAGGTTGACCTGAGCGATTTCGTCCGCCCTGCCGGCGAAGTTGCTGCCGATGAGGCTGCACCTGTCGAAAGCGGCGAGGAAGCGGATGTCGTCGCCAGCGATGACCCCGCAGCCGTGAAGTTCTAGTCAATAACGCATCTACCGACCCCGGATCAGTGATCCGGGGTCGGTTTGTTTTAAGCCCTGAACGGACAAGCCCTCAAACAATCAGGGCGCCGGATCCGCGGGCCTGCTTCAATCGTGCGCCGTCAGCGAACAGCGCGATTCCGGCGAACAAATCCTCAGTGAAAACGGTTAGTGTCCAAGTAGTGAAGTTCAGTGAGGTCACTGGCACCAGCGAGAGGTAAGTACTTATGTCACAGCAATCAGAGGCTCCCCGGATGGCAACTGTCGATCCCGCAGCCCAGGACAACTACATCTACAACCGCCTGCTGAAAGAGCGCATCATCTGGCTTGGCTCTGAAGTCCGTGACGAGAACGCCAACGCCATCTGCTCCCAGCTGCTCCTCCTCTCGGCTGAAGACCCCGAGAAGGACATCTACCTTTACATCAACTCACCCGGTGGCTCCGTGACGGCCGGCATGGCCATCTACGACACCATGCAGTTCATCCCCAACGATGTTGTCACTGTTGCCACCGGCCTGGCTGCTTCCATGGGGCAGTTCCTGCTCTCCTCCGGGACCAAGGGGAAGCGCTACGCCACCCCCAACGCCCGTATCCTCATGCACCAGCCTTCCGGTGGAATCGGTGGCACTGCCTCGGATATCAAGATCCAGGCCGAACTGATCCTGCACATGAAGAAGGTCATGGCGGAACTCACCGCTGAACAGACAGGTCAGACTGTGGAGACCATCCTCAAGGACAATGACCGCGACAAATGGTTCACGGCCACAGAGGCTTTGGAGTACGGCTTCTTCGATAAGATCTCGGCTCACGCAGGCTCGGTAGCTGGTGGCGGTGGAACGGCCAACCAGTCGAACTCCGAGCCAGGCTCCGAAAACTAACCGGCACCAAGAACCACTGAAACCCCCAGGAGTAATGACATGAACTACAACTTCGGATGGTCTGCCGGTAATCTCCCAACCAGCCGCTACGTCCTGCCCCAGTTCGAAGAGCGCACACCGTACGGCTTCAAGCGCCAGGATCCGTACACCAAGCTGTTCGAGGACCGCATCATCTTCCTCGGCGTCCAGGTTGACGACGCTTCTGCCGATGACATCATGGCCCAGCTGCTGGTCCTTGAATCGACGGATCCGGACCGCGACATCACGCTGTACATCAACTCGCCAGGTGGATCGTTTACGGCCATGACGGCGATCTACGACACGATGCAGTACATTCGTCCGGAGATCCAGACGGTGTGCCTGGGCCAGGCAGCCAGCGCGGCTGCTGTACTGCTTGCAGCGGGAACTCCCGGCAAGCGGCTGGCACTGCCGAACGCACGCGTGCTGATCCACCAGCCGGCGTTGTCCGGCGGCCAGGGCGGCCAGGCATCCGACCTCGAGATCCAGGCTGCTGAAGTCATGCGCATGCGTACATGGCTTGAGGACACTTTGGCACATCACTCGGGCCGCACGTCCGAGCAGGTCAACAACGACATCGAGCGCGATAAGATCCTCACCGCGGCAGAGGCCATGAGCTATGGCCTGATCGACCAAGTGCTGGACTCCCGCAAGATCAAGCCCCAGGCAATCGCCCGGTAGCATACGGAAATCGACGCCGGTGCGGTTCGCGAAATATGAACCGCACCGGCGTTCTGTTTCCACCCAAGCAGCCCATTGTGACCTAGAGTGGATGGTGTCACGGTGGTGCCAACCCCGGCCACGCTGCACACTTAAGTACGGCCCGGTGCCGCATCACCCGCATGTAACGAAGGGATTCCCACATGGCTCGGATTGGCGAGAGCACGGATCTGCTGAAGTGTTCTTTCTGCGGAAAGAGCCAGAAGCAGGTACGGAAGCTGATTGCCGGGCCCGGTGTCTACATCTGCGATGAGTGCATCGAGCTTTGCAACGAGATCATCGAAGAAGAACTTGCGGAAGTTTCGGACCTTGGCAGCTTCGAACTCCCCAAGCCCCGTGAGATCTTCGATTTCCTGCAGGAATACGTCATCGGTCAGGAACCTGCCAAGCGGTCGCTGGCGGTTGCCGTGTACAACCACTACAAGCGCATCCAGGCCGGCCATGCTCCCAAGGCCGGCAGCCTTGGTGAGGGCCCTCATCACGAGGATGTGGAGATCGCCAAATCCAACATCCTGCTGATTGGCCCAACAGGTTGTGGCAAGACGTACTTGGCGCAAACGCTCGCACGGAGGCTGAACGTGCCCTTCGCTGTAGCCGATGCCACGGCGCTCACGGAGGCAGGCTATGTCGGCGAGGATGTTGAGAACATCCTGCTCAAGCTCATCCAGGCCGCCGATTACGACGTCAAGAAAGCCGAACAAGGCATTATCTACATTGACGAGATCGACAAAATTTCACGCAAGAGCGAGAACCCCTCGATTACCCGGGATGTCTCCGGCGAAGGAGTCCAGCAGGCCCTGCTGAAGATCCTCGAAGGCACGGTCGCCTCCGTGCCGCCCCAGGGTGGACGTAAGCATCCGCACCAGGAATTCATCCAGATCGATACCACCAATGTGCTCTTCATCGTGGCAGGCGCATTTGCCGGGCTCGAGGACATCATCGGTTCCCGGTCCGGGCGCAAGGGCATCGGCTTCGGGGCGCCGCTGAATGAGGTCCGGGACAACGTGGACACCTACGGTGAAGTCATGCCCGAGGACCTGCTGAAGTTCGGACTCATTCCGGAGTTCATCGGCCGCCTGCCGGTGATCACCACCGTCTCGAATCTTGACCGTCCTGCGTTGATTCAGATCCTCTCCACGCCCAAGAACGCCTTGGTGAAGCAATACCAGAAGATGTTCCAGTTGGATGGTGTGGAGCTGCAATTCGACGACGACGCGTTGGATGCCATCGCAGACCAAGCTCTTGAGCGCGGCACCGGCGCCCGCGGCTTGAGGGCCATCATGGAAGAAGTGTTGCTGCCCGTCATGTTTGATCTCCCGAGCAGGGATGACATCGCAACTGTGGTCATAACCGCTGATGTCGTGGAAAACAAGGCACAGCCGACCATGATTGGACACGACGTCGTAGCGAAGCGTCGGAATAAGTCGGCCTAGCCACCCGTTGGCCTAGTAAGCGGCGGTTCACTGAATCCGCCTTGCCCTACGCCCGTTTTCACTCTTTCAAGGAGTTTCCTGTGCCCGAACAGAATCTGTCCGAACAGAATTTGCCTGAGCAGCCCGTCAACAAAGCCGATTTCTGGTTCGATCCCGTTTGTCCCTTCGCGTGGATCACATCGCGCTGGATCGGCGAGGTGGAACAAGTGCGTGGTATTGAGACCGAATGGCATGTCATGAGCTTGTCCGTCCTGAATGAGGGCCGTGACCTTCCCGGGAATTACAGGGCAATGATGGACGACAGCTGGGGTCCTGTTCGCGTGATCATTGCTGCCCAGGAGCTCCATGGCAGCAGCTATATTAAGCCTTTGTACGACGCCATGGGGGAGCAGATCCACCATGAAGGCAACAAGGACCGCAGTTCCGTGATCCAGAAAGCGCTGGCAGAGGTAGGCCTTCCTGCTGAGCTGGCAGGCTTCGCGGATTCAGAGGAGTACGACGCCCAGCTGCGAGCCAGTCACGAGGCCGGCATCTCCCTGGTAGGCCAGGATGTCGGAACACCCGTGGTCGCCGTAAATGGCACGGCCTTCTTCGGCCCGGTACTCACCCGGATTCCGAGGGGCGAAGAGGCGGGACAGCTTTGGGATGCCACGGTGACCCTTGCCGGGTACCCACACTTCTTCGAACTCAAGCGCAGCCGCACCGAAAGCCCTGAGTTCAACTAGGGAAAGCCCGGAGTTCAACTAGGGAAAGCCCGGGATTCAACAGGCTGGGGTTCAGCGCCCTACTTCAGGAAGCGTGATGTGCGCCGGTCTGCGAGGATCTTTCCATGGGTTTGGCAGGTGGCACAGTACTGAAGTGAGGTGTCGGCGAAGGACACCTCACGCACTGTATCTCCGCAAACAGGGCACGGCAGCCCGGTCCGGGCATGCACCCTGAAATTGCTTCGCTTGGTGTCCTTCAGCTCGCTGGAAGGCTTTCCGGCTGCCGCGTTGACGGCACCCACCAGAACTTCCTGCATGGCATCGTAGAGCCGCTGCACCGTTTCGCCGTCGAGCGTCTTGGCGATGGCAAAGGGCGAGATTTTGGCAGCGTGCAGAATCTCGTCGCTATAGGCGTTGCCGATCCCTGCGATAACACTTTGGCTGCGAAGAAGTCCCTTGATCTGTTGGGAGCTTGACCTCAGGATTGCTGCCAAGGCTTCTTCGTCGAAGTCGGGGCTGAGCGGCTCAGGGCCCAGGGTTGCGATTCCAGGAACATCCAAGGGATCCCGGACCACGTAGATGGCGAGGCTTTTCTTGGTGCCGGCTTCTGTCAGGTCAAGGCCGATATGGGCATCGTCGGACTCCCGGTGCAGCAGTAGCCTGGCCGCGATATTGCTCTTGCCCATGCGCAAACCTGCTGATGAGGGATGCTCCGTATAACGGACCCAGCCAGCCTTTGCCAGGTGGAAAACGAAAAACAGGCCGTCAGCATCGAGGCAAATGAACTTGCCGAAGCGCTGCGTGCCCTGGATGGTGCGGCCCTCAAGTGCGCTGTATGGCGGATCAGCGGTCTTCAGGGCGGCGATGGAGTTAATGCGGACGCTGTTCAGTACAGCTCCGTGGAGCTGGGTGTCCAGATACGTGCACAGGCCGTGCACTTCGGGAAGTTCCGGCATGACCATACTCTGCCATAGCTTTGCCCCGGCTGCAGGAAAAGCTATGCGAAAGGGCCCCGCAGAACTACAGGATTGTAGTTCTGCCGGGCCCCTTGTGCATGGACCCGGGCGGGACCACAATGGTTCTTACCCACTTCGAAAGAAGAGGGACACGGAAACCAAAGATTCAGTGATATGCAACCAACGCAGCCTTTGGCAAAGTTGGAAGCAAGCTACCAGTGACGAGGTAGTAAGACCTGAAATTCCGAGGATTCCGCCAGACTGTCAAGCCGTCACCAGACAGCCGAAAAGTCGAAGCCCCACCAACGGCAAAACGCTGATGGGGCTTCCCCTTTGCCCAAAAATTCTAGACGGCGGGCGTTTCTTCTGCTGGTGCCAGGACGACGTCGCTGACCGTCAGCTCACCCTCGCCGGACTGGAGTGCAATCTCCTGGGCGTTAGCGGCGGCCTTCAGGTCTCCGAGTCCGGCCTTCAGCTGTGCAACCAGCATTTCATTGGCCGTGATGGAGGCCGAGAGTACTGCGGTGCGCTGCTTCACTTTGGCCTCGGACTTGGCCTTGCGGATGCCACTCAGTGCTACGCCAACAGTGCCAAGCATCGTGGTGTCGCCATCGGCGATTTCCAGTGCGGCCGGCCACTGGGCGCGGTGAACCGAGCCAGTGCGCCACCAGCTCCACACCTCTTCGGTTGCGAAGGGCAGGAACGGCGCGAAAAGGCGCAGCAAGGAATCCAAGGTGGTGGCCAGGGCAGCCAGCACGGATGCTTGCTCCGAGTCCCCGGCCGCACCGTAGGCGCGGTCCTTGATCAACTCGACGTAGTCATCAGTGAACTGCCAGAAGAATGACTCGCTGATCTGCAGTGCCCGGGCGTAGTCGTAGTTTTCGAAGGCCTTGGTGGACTGGGCCACGACGTCCGACAACTGAGCGAGCAGTGCCCGGTCCAGCGGATTGGTCAGCACGGAGAGATCGCTGGACACCACAGAGTTTTCGGTGGCGCCAAGGTTCAATACGAACTTGGAGGCGTTGAGCAGCTTGATGGCCAACCGACGGCCGATCTTCATCTGCGCGATCTCATACGCCGTGTCTGCGCCGAGCTTGGCCGAAGCTGCCCAGTAGCGGACGGCGTCTGAGCCGAACTCGTTCAGGACGTCCGTGGGGACAACCACGTTGCCCTTGGACTTGGACATCTTTTTGCGGTCCGGGTCAAGAATCCATCCGGAGATAGCTGCGTGCTTCCAAGGCGCGCTCTTCTGCAGGGCATCGGCACGGACAGCGGAGGAGAACAGCCACGTGCGGATGATGTCGTGACCCTGGGGGCGGAGGTCGAAGGGGTAGACCTTTGAGAACAGTTCCTCGTCACGGCTCCAGCCACCCACGATCTGCGGGGTAAGGGAGGAGGTGGCCCAGGTGTCCAGGACGTCGGCGTCACCTGTGAAGCCGTTGGCCTGATCGCGCTGCGCTTCCTCAAAGCCAGGGGCTGCATCTGCGGCGGGATCCACGGGGAGCATGTCGTCCGAGGGCAGGATGGGGTGGTCGTAGTCCGGGTTGCCCTGCGCATCCAGGGGGTACCAGACGGGGATGGGCACGCCGAAGAAGCGTTGGCGCGATACGAGCCAGTCGCCGTTCAGTCCCGCAATCCAGTTCTCGTAGCGGGATCGCATGAAGGAGGGGTGGAAGGCGATTTCCTGGCCGCGGCCGATCAGGCGTTCGCGGCGTTCTTCGTCTCGCCCGCCGTTGCGGATGTACCACTGGCGTGAGGTCACGACCTCCAGGGGCTTGTCGCCCTTTTCGAAGAAGTTCACAGGGTGCGTGATCTTCTTTGGTTCGCCGTCCAACAGGTCTGCTGCAGTGAGGAGCTCTACGACTGCTTCTTTAGCGGAGAAAGCCGTCTTGCCGGCGATCGCAGCGTAGGCTTCCTTGCCGGCGTCGGTGGTGATCCATTCCGGGGTTTCGGCGATGATGCG
Source organism: Paenarthrobacter sp. RAF54_2 (assembly GCF_052113945.1). Taxonomy (NCBI): domain Bacteria; kingdom Bacillati; phylum Actinomycetota; class Actinomycetes; order Micrococcales; family Micrococcaceae; genus Paenarthrobacter; species Paenarthrobacter sp. RAF54_2. Next base: position 26,969 of record NZ_JBFRDV010000024.1, on the reverse strand, counting down.
GCCGTCGCGGCCCATGATGGCGCGTGTAGGCAACTGCAGTTCACGCCACCAGGTGACGTCGGTGAGGTCACCAAAGGTGCAGACCATGGCAATGCCGGAACCCTTGTCCGCCTTGGCGAGCAGGTGGGCCTTGACTTCAAGCTCTACATCGAACAGCGGGGATTTCACTGTTTTGCCGAAGAGCGGCTTGTACCGTTCGTCGTCGGGGTTTGCCACCAGGGCAGCGCAGGCGGCAAGAAGCTCCGGGCGCGTGGTTTCGATGAAGATCTTTTCGCCGTCTTCGGTGAAGAAGGGGTAGCGGTAGTATGCGCCGGCAACCTCGCGGTCCTCCAGCTCAGCCTGGGCAACGGCGGTGCGGAAGGTAACGTCCCACAGCGTGGGCGCCTCGGCCATGTAAGCGTCGCCGGCAGAGAGGTTGGCGAGGAAGGCTCGCTGGGACACCGCACGGGAGGTGTCGTCGATGGTGCGGTAGGTCAGGTCCCAGTCCACGGACAAACCGAGGGTCTGGAAGAGGTTCTCGAAGACTTTCTCATCCTCGACAGCGAGTTCCTCGCACAGCTCGATGAAGTTCTGCCGGGAAACGACGTCGAAATCGCGCTGGTTCTTGGCAGGCTGTGCGGGAGGACGGTAGTCGGCGTTGTAGGGGATGGCGGGATCGCAGCGCACACCGTAGTAGTTCTGGACGCGACGCTCGGTGGGCAGGCCGTTGTCGTCCCAACCCATGGGGTAGAAGACGTTCTTTCCGGTCATGCGCATGTAGCGGGCCTGGACGTCCGTCTGGGTGAACGAGAACATGTGCCCCACATGCAGGGAGCCCGAGGCGGTCGGCGGGGGAGTGTCGATCGAGTAGACCTGCTCCCGGGTGGTGTCCGGGTTGAACTTGTAGGTTCCTTCGTTCAGCCAGCGCCGCGTCAGCGTGGCCTCCAGGCCTTCGAGGGCCGGTTTGTCGGGAACGTTGATGGGGGCGGTGGCGGGCGTGTCTGTACCCTGCGTTGATTCAGCCATGGGTCAATTGTTTCATGGCCCAGGCCGGCGGCTTGCCGTAGCATGCCGTCATGGCTGGCCATCAAAGCGTTTTCGTCCTCAAACGCATCTACGATGAACCCACTGACGACGACGGCTTCCGGGTTTTAGTGGACCGTCTCTGGCCGCGCGGGGTGTCCAAGGACAAAGCCCACTTGGATCTTTGGCTCAAGGACGTTGCCCCATCGCCGCCGTTGCGGACCGGGTTCGCCCACATGCAGGAACGATTCGCCGATTTCAGGCAGCAGTACGAGGCTGAGTTGGACGGAAATCCCGCAGTTCCGACCTTGCTGGAGTTGGCGGCGTCGAATCCGCGGGTCACCCTGCTTTATGCCGCACGGGATCCGCAGGTCAACCATGCCGCGGTGTTACGCGACTTCCTGCTCGGCCGAGCAGATGCTTGAGGCCTGCGGATAGTGTGGTGCCATGACTTTGGCAGCACAGACGGCTCATCCAGTACAGAACAAAACGGCAGTAGTAACCGGCGCGAGCACGGGCATTGGCGAGGCTACGGTGCGGGCGCTGGCCTCCACAGGCTGGAAGGTCTTTGCGGTTGCCCGCAGGGCCGATCGGTTGGGCGCGCTGGGTGCCGAAACCGGCGCCATTCCGTTCGCGGCTGACATCACCAGCGACGACGACGTGGCAGCCCTTTTGCAGGCTGTTTCCAAAGCCGGGGGAGCCGATACCCTCATCAACATTGCCGGCGGTGCCCGGGGCGCCGACACGATCGCGAACGCCGATACTGAGGATTGGGAGTGGATGTACCAGGTCAACGTCCTGGGCACCATGAAAATCACCCGGGCATTCCTTCCGATGTTGAGGGAGGACGGGGAAGGAACTGTCCTGAACCTGACATCCACCGCCGGACTGGCTGCTTACGAAGGCGGCGCCGGATACAACGCGGCAAAGTTTGCCCAGCACGCGATGACCACCGCCCTGAGGCTGGAAGAAGTGGGTAACAACATCCGGGTTATCGAGGTAGCACCGGGACTGGTCCACACTGAGGAATTTGCCCTCAACCGGCTGGGCGACAAGGACGCAGCCGCCAAGGTTTATGCCGGAGTCGAAAAGCCCCTCACGGCAGAGGATGTGGCCGACGTCGTCAAGTACGCAGTCTCGCTGCCACACCACATCAACCTGGACCAGATCGTTATCCGCCCTGTTGCGCAGGCGGCCAACCACAAGCTCATCCGCAAGGACAGCTAAAGCACAGCACCTTCTACACGGCACCTTCTAATTGGCGGGGATAATCAGCGTTGCCACAATGGCGGCATGGTCAGAACCGGAAACCTGGTGGACTCCGTAGCCGCTGCTGCTGATCCGGGGCGAGGTAACCATATGGTCGATCACGATTCCCGGAAGAGGTGGTCCCTCCATTGGCCAAGTGGGAGAGAACCGCCCGCCTGAGGCTGTTCCGACGTCGACGAGCTTTTTGCCGTCCTGTCCACCGCCCAGTGCGGGGTCGAGCAAGGCCCGGAACTCGGAGTGATCGTAGGTGGAGTTGTAGTCGCCCATCAGCAGGTGATGTCCCGGACGGGAGGCCTGTCGGGCAACCTGGACGAGGTCGCTGCGCCACTGCTGGATCCGCTCATCAACCGGGGGCAGAGCATGAACGTTCGTGAGGTTCAACGTGGCCTTGGAGCTGCCCGGATCGGTGATGCTGACCGGATCTGTGATGAGGACCCGCGTGACGTCCATCCGGAACGGTGTATCAGGCAGAAGTCCCTCCGGCTGCAAAGGAAACACGGAATACACGGCGCCACCGGAAGCGTCATCGTTGGGTTCACTGACAAGGTTCGGCAGTATTGACTCCAGGCCCTCGGAGCGCAGACGGTCTTCCAGCCCCTGCGAATGTTCCTGGAGGGTCAAGAGTTGGACCCCGTTGTCTCGAACCAGCTTCACGATGGCACTTGCGTCAGCCTCACCGTATTCAGTGTTGAGGCTCATTACCTTCAGGGAAACAGTCGCGGTCCCGGCAGGAACGGTTTCCCTTCCGCCGTCAAGCGGAAACAGCCAGAACAGCTGGAGAGCCAGCAGGGCCGCCGTCGTGATGATGACCCACAGGCGACGCCCCGCGAACGCAAGGACCATCGCCAGGGCCGAGGGCAGCGCCATCCACGGGGTGAACGACAACAATTGAACAACCACCAGCGGCCACTCCGTGGCGACCGCCCTGAACAGGGACATTCCTGCCACCGGCAACACCAAGAGCAGAGCCAGCACCGACCAAATTGGGGATGCCTGGCCACTCAACCAGCGTTTTACCGGGCGTGCGGCTGGAAGGACAGCGGCGGGGTTGGTCATGGGGTCGAGTCTATGCAGCCGAGGGCATCCAGCTGATCCACCCGAAGGATGATCCTGCGAGTGGAGCACCGGGCTCTCCTGCCGCTAGACTTGGGAGACCAGCTTTGACCCGGCCATCACCGGTGAGCTTCCGGAAGAACAGCACTGACCACCGCAAAGGTGCCAAGCGCCCAGTAGAACCGGACGGGTAAGCCCGTCACAGCAGTAATGAGAGGCCGGAACCGGAAGTTTCCCCCACCAAGGGGCGCCAAGGTATCGGTAAGTGAGGTGGTACCGCGGCAACAGCAAACACTGAAGCCGTCCTCGCATCCTGACAGTCAACCAGCTATCACAGGATATGAGATGACCCACTACCCCAAGGCCTCAGCGTCTCCTTCAGGCACGCACGGCGTGTCCGCTTCCGTGAAGTTCCCGGAAATCGAAGAGCGCATCCTCAAGTACTGGGATGAAGACGGCACCTTCCAGGCAAGCATCGACCAGCGTGATGCTGGCAAAGACGGCAGCAACGAATTCGTCTTCTACGATGGCCCTCCCTTCGCCAACGGCCTCCCGCACTACGGCCACCTCCTCACTGGTTACGCCAAAGACCTTGTAGGGCGCTACCAAACGCAGCGCGGAAAGCGCGTGGAACGCCGCTTCGGCTGGGACACCCACGGGCTCCCCGCTGAATTGGAAGCCATGAAGCAGCTGGGAATGACGGACAAGACCCAGATCGAAGCCATGGGCATCGACAAATTCAACGACGCCTGCCGCGCCTCCGTGATGAAGTACGCCAACGAATGGAAGGCCTACGTCACCCGCCAGGCCCGCTGGGTGGACTTCGACAACGATTACAAGACACTCAACGTCGAGTACATGGAATCAGTGCTGTGGGCCTTCAAGCAGTTGCATGAGAAGGGCCTCACCTATAACGGGTACCGAGTGCTCCCGTACTGCTGGAAGGACGAGACCCCGCTCTCCAACCATGAACTCCGCATGGACGACGACGTCTACAAGAACCGCCAGGACCAGACCGTCACGGTGACGTTCCCCATCAAAGCCGGTTCGTCTGAACTCTCACAGGCGCTCGCAGGCGTCCAGGCCCTGGCCTGGACCACTACGCCCTGGACGCTGCCCACCAACCTGGCGCTCGCCGTCGGGCCTGGGATTTCTTACGCCGTCCTGCCCGCCGGCCCGAATGGCGTCAAGGCTGCTTCTGCCGAAGCGCCGGTCTCGGGCAGCTTCCTTCTGGCCGCTGACCTAGTGGGGACCTACGCCAAGGATTTGGGGTACGACGACGCAGAGGCCGCAACTGCCGCCGTTGTTTCCAAGCACACAGGCGCCGAGTTGGCGGGCCTTGAGTACGAGCCGTTGTGGAACGACTTCGCCGATGCCGAGAAGTACGGCACCCAGAACGCCTGGCGCTTCCTCGTAGCTGACTACGTGACTACCACTGACGGTACGGGCATTGTCCACCAGGCCCCGGCCTATGGTGAGGATGACCAGAAGGTCTGTGAAGACGCCGGCATTCCCGTTGTCCTGTCCGTGGACGAGGGCGCGAAGTTCCTGCCGTTGTTTGCGCACGGAGAACTGGCCTCCATTGTGGGCCTGCAGGTCTTCGATGCCAACAAGCCCATCACGCAGGTCCTCCGCGCGGACGGCCGACTGGTCCGCCAGGCCAGCTACGAGCACAGCTACCCGCATTGCTGGCGTTGCCGGAACCCGCTGATCTACCGGGCCGTATCGTCCTGGTACGTCGAGGTCACCAAGTTCAAGGACCGCATGTCCGAACTGAACCAGGAGATCAACTGGATCCCCGGCAACGTCAAGGATGGCCAGTTCGGCAAGTGGCTGGAGAACGCCCGGGACTGGTCCATCAGTCGTAACCGCTATTGGGGTTCGCCGATTCCCGTATGGCAGTCCGATGACCCCGAGTACCCGCGGACTGACGTTTACGGCTCGCTCGCTGACATTGAGGCGGACTTCGGCCGACTGCCGGTCAACAATGAAGGTCAAGTGGACCTGCACAGGCCCTTCATCGATGAGCTGACGCGCCCCAACCCGGACGACCCCCGTACGCCGGCTGAGGGGCAATCCACCATGCGCCGCGTCGAAGATGTCCTGGACGTCTGGTTCGACTCCGGTTCCATGCCCTACGGCCAGGTGCACTACCCGTTCCAGAACGAGGAATGGTTCGACACCCACAACCCTGCGGACTTCATCGTGGAGTACATCGGCCAGACCCGCGGCTGGTTCTACATGCTTCACATCCTGTCCACGGCGCTGTTTGACCGTCCCGCTTTCCGCAACGTCATCAGCCACGGCATCGTCTTGGGCTCCGACGGCCAAAAAATGTCCAAGAGCCTGCGGAACTATCCGGACGTTTCCGAGGTCCTGGACCGTGACGGCTCCGACGCCATGCGCTGGTTCCTCATGTCCAGCCCGATCCTTCGCGGCGGCAACCTGGTGGTCACCGAGCAGGGCATCCGCGACGGCGTCCGCCAGGTCATCTTGCCGTTATGGAATGTTTACAGCTTCTTCACGCTGTACACGAACGCTGCCAACGGCGGCTCGGGCTACGAAGCGAAGCTGCGCTATGACGGCTACTCCGACACCCTGGACCAGTACCTCCTGGCGAACACCGGGGACCTCGTCCGCAACCTCACGGAAAGCCTGGATACCTACGACATCTCCGGTGCCTGCGATGAACTGCGCAGCTACCTGGACATGCTCACCAACTGGTACGTTCGTCGCAGCCGCCAGCGCTTCTTCGACGAGAATGTTGATGCCTTTGACGCCTTGTACACCGCCCTCGAAGCTGTGTGCCGCGTATCTGCGTCCCTGCTGCCGCTGGTGACCGAGGAGATCTGGCGCGGGCTGACAGGCGGCCGCTCTGTGCACCTGGCTGACTGGCCTGATGCTTCGCTCTTCCCCTCCAACCCAGAGCTCGTGGAGGCCATGGACCGCGTGCAGCAGATCTGCTCCACCGGTTCGAGCCTGCGCAAGGCCGCTAACCTGCGGGTCCGCCTGCCGCTCCAGGAACTGACTGTGGTGGCACCTGGTGCAGATGCGCTGGAAGGCTTCGCCGCCGTCGTCGCTGATGAACTGAACCTTCGCTCCGTCCGCTTGTTGGACGCTGCTTCGGCTTCGCCGGAGGAGTTCGGCATCGAGCAGAAACTGGTGGTCAACGCCCGGGCTGCTGGTCCGCGCCTGGGCAAGAACGTGCAGCAGGCCATTAAGGGGTCCAAGTCAGGCGACTGGTCCGTGAACGATTCAGGTGCAGTGGTGGCCGGGGGACTCGAGCTTGAGCCGCATGAATACAGCCTGGAGACTGTGGTCGGAGAAACGTCCGACGGCGGTGCTGCCGCCCGGAAGGCCGTCTCGGTGCTGCCTGGTGGGGGATTCGTCGTCCTGAACACCGAAGTCACTCCTGAGCTTGCTGCGGAAGGACTTGCCCGTGACATGGTTCGTTCCATCCAGCAAGCACGCAAGGATGCTGGATTGAATGTCAGCGACCGCATCCGCACGTCTGTCCAGGCACAGCAGGACGTTGTTGATGCCTTGGAAGCCAACGCTGAGCTCGTCAAGACCGAGACGCTGTCCCTGGAATTGGAAGTCCTTCTCTCCAGCGCCGAGGAACCGCGCGTCACCGTAGCAAAGGCAGGGGCCTGAATCATGACTGACGAATTCTCAGTGGAAAGTGTGTACGCCGAACTTCTTGGCCGTGCACCTGAAAACAAGATGGAACCCCGGTTGGCACCGCTTTTCAGGGCCATGGACGTGCTGGGGGAGCCCAACAAGGCTTTCCCGATCATCCACATCACGGGAACCAACGGGAAGACCTCCACGGCCCGCATGATTGAGGCCGGGCTTCGTGCACACGGGTTGAGCACAGGCCGTTACACCAGCCCGCACCTTTCAAAAGTCACCGAGCGCATCAGCATTGATGGTGAGCCCGTATCAGATGCGACGTTTGTTCGGATCTGGGACGAGATCCGTCCGTACCTGGAAATCGTGGACAACGAGCTCATAGCTGAGAACCAGCCCCGGCTCACGTACTTTGAGTGCGTGACGATCCTTGGCTTCGCGATTTTCGCTGACCAGCCGGTGGATGTGGCGGTCATGGAAGTTGGCCTCGGCGGCATTACGGATGCCACCAATGTGGGCGATGGCCAAGTCTCTGTCATCACGCCGATCTCCCTGGACCACACGGATCTCCTGGGCGACACCACCGAGGACATCGCCTATGAGAAGGCCGGGATCATCAAACCGGGTGGTTTCCTGGTGAGCGCTGCCCAGCCGGTGGACGCTGCCCAGGTCCTGCTGGAAAAGGCCCGCGAGGTGGACGTCCCGTTCCGCTTCGAGGGTGTTGAGTTTGGTGTGGAGTCGCGCAGCGTTGCGGTGGGCGGACAAGTGCTGACCGTCCAAGGCCTGGCGGGTCGCTACGAGGACCTCCTGCTGCCTCTGCATGGTGCGCATCAGGCAGAGAATGCGGCCGTTGCTGTAGCGGCATTGGAGGCGTTCTTCGGTGGAGGAGAGAAAGAGCTCGATATCGATGTCCTGAAAGAAGCCTTCGGCAATGTGACGTCCCCCGGCCGCCTGGAAGTGGTGCGGACAGCACCGACCATTGTGGTGGATGCCGCCCACAACCCCGAAGGGATCCGCGTCTCTGCGGAGGCCATCCATGAGGCCTTCAGCTTCGGCAAGCTCGTGGTGGTCGTGGGAGTACTCCGGGAGAAGGACGCCGAGGAGATCCTGAAGACCCTGAAGGAGCAGCTCGGAGACCTGGCCGAGGAGTTCTGCTTCACCCAGTCCAACTCGCTGCGGGCCGTCCCTGCAGCGGAACTGGCCGAACTCGCCGTCGATCTTGGCTTTGGCGAGGACAACGTCCACATCGCCGAGAAACTTGATGATGCCCTGGAGTGGGCCGTTGAACGCGCCGAGTCCAATGATGACCTTTCCGGCGGCGTCCTTGTCACCGGTTCCATCACCCTGGTGGCCGAGGCACGCATACTGCTTGGCAAGGAAGGTGCCTGACCGTGGCAAGGCTGACCAAGGCCCAGCGTGAATGGCGCCCCGGGATGCCCAAAAAGCGCCGGTCCACCAAAGTGATGTTTGCATCCACCGTGCTGTTGCTTGAAGCCTTCGTAGCCTTCTTCGGCACGTTGGTGGTCTTTGGCTTAAAGCGTGGCGAAGTGGCTCCTGGAATCATCCTTGGCGTCGGCATCACGCTCAGCGTAGTCCTCGTTCTGGCCTGTGCCGTGTTGTCCAAGCCCTGGGGAATCGGCCTCGGCTGGGGGCTGCAGCTCCTCCTGATCCTGACTGGGATCGCCGAGCCCATGATGTTCATCGTCGGCGTCCTCTTCGCCATCTGCTGGTGGTACGGAATCCGGACGGGGATGCGGATCGACCGTGAAGTGGCTCAACGGGACCGGGAACAGGCTGAATGGGATGCAACGCACAGTGACGGGGCAGGTCCGGAAACCCCGTAAACTGGCTGGGAAACCCACCCGCCCATCACATTGGAGCAACTGTGAGCATTGAACGGACCCTTGTCCTGATCAAGCCCGACGGCGTCGCCCGCAACCTCAGCGGAAGCATCCTCGCCCGGATCGAAGCCAAGGGCTACGCCTTGGCTGAGCTGAAGAAGGTCAACGCGACCCGCGAGCTGCTGGAGCAGCACTACGAAGAACACGTAGGCAAGCCGTTCTACGAACCACTGGTGGAATTCATGCTCAGTGGCCCGGTCATTGCCGCGGTCTTCGAAGGCCACCGCGTGATCGAAGGCTTCCGCTCCTTGGCGGGCACTACCGACCCCACCACTGCCGCGCCGGGCACCATCCGGGGCGACTTCGGCCGGGACTGGGGCCTGGCAGTCCAGCAGAACCTCGTGCACGGCTCGGACTCCGTTGACTCCGCCGAGCGTGAGATCAAGATCTGGTTCGCCGGCTAACGACACCCTCGCCGACATAACAGTTAAGGCCAATGTTCGCCATGAACATTGGCCTTAACTGTTATGTCGCGGAGTTGTTTTAGTAGCCCGAGGTACCGGCGAAGACGTGGATGAAGGCGAAGAAGATCGTGGCGATCACAGCTACGTACAGCAGTGCCACAATGATCCATCCGGAGTCACCCAGGATCTTGGCCAGCGCTGGCGGGGCTTTGATGACTCCATGGGAGATGTTGCGGATGGTCACCCAGACGAACATGGGGATCATGACCGCCCACACCACCATGCAGTACGGGCACAGCACGTTGATGACGTACAGGGCCTGAGACCACAACCACACAACAAAAACGAATCCAAGGGTTACACCTGCCTGCAAGCCCAGCCAGTAGCTGCGTGAATACTTGGCCCCGGCCAGGAGTCCCATGGCAGTGGTGATGATCACCGCAAAGGCAACAATCCCGATGAACATGTTGGGGAACCCGAAAACGGAGCTTTGCGGTGTCTGCATCACGGCTCCGCAGGAAACCCACGGATTCACATCGCAGAGCGTGATGTGGTTGGGGTCTTTGAGCACTGCCAGCTTCTCAAGGACCAATGCCCCGGAAGCCAGCCAGCCGATGACGCCGGTGATCAGCAGGAGCCACGCAAATGGCTTGTTTTGCACTGCTTTAGGCAGGGAATCAGGCCCGGCCGCGCGCTGCAATCCTGGCTCGGTGGTCTTTCCACCCGCAGGGGTGGAGGCTTGATTGGCCAGGTTTCCCCTGGCGGTGCTTGGCATCGCGGACGCAATCCTTTTCGACAATGACCCGGCCGGTCCGGGAACGGCTCTTGTGAGGATTGTAACGCCGGAGGCTGGACGTGGTCCCCAGCTCGTGGCGGCACTTTCCCCACTGTGCGACACAGTCTCCTACGCTTCGAATGTGCAGGGGTGTGAGAGAATGAACATGGCCGGAAGCCGATCCACATTCGGAATCCGGTCCGGTGACTTGTTCCCAAGACCGCCAGCATGAGCAGGGCCTGCCTGGATCACGTGATCCTCCGCATGCCCGCCATGACAATGGACGGCACCTGGTTGTGGCAGCAGAACAACGGGTTTCAGAGCAAAGCCACCGGCCTTCCAGGGCTGCCGCACCCCAATGATGGTGCGAACCGGAAGGAATACTACCGACTTCTGTCAACGCCTGAGGGTTTTGACAAATAATTGCCCCACTGGGCGCCGGATGTGGCGGCGTCGCTGGGGCAGGAGTGTTGCCACATATGGATAATGACCAGGTTGTAGCCGTTAATGAAGAGGCAGCTACCGCGGAAACTGCGGAAGCGCCCAAAAAGACCACCCGGACACGGCGCAAGGCTGCGCCCAAGGCGGTCGAAACAGCCGGTACTGAAGAAGCCGTCGCTTCTGAGGAAGCTGCCGAAGAAGCCACCGGTACTGAACCCACCGAAGCAGCCGTGAAGGCGCCGGCACGCCGTAGCCGCGCGCGCAAGACAACAGTGCCTGCCGAGCCGCTCCCCGGTTTTGATGACCAGGCCGGGATAGCGTCCCTGCCGGAAACCGATGGCGAACCTGCCCCTGAAAAGCCGGTCCGCCGTCGTCGGGCTACCAAGCCCAAGGACGTTGACGCAACGGCCGCTGAGACGCCTGCAGCCGCTCCCGCTGCGGAAACCACTGAAGAAATCACGACGCCGGACGCCGGGTCCCAGCCTGCGCTGGACGCTCCTGTAGAAGGCACTGTTCCCGCCGAGGAAGAGGCCGAAGCTGCCGAGGAGTCCGCCCCCGGTTCAACGTCTTTGTTCCTGGAGCCGGTCTCCATTACGTCCATGATCTTCCAGGCCCCTGACCTCAGCACCGTGGCACGTCCGGCCGTCGAGGAAAAGGCCGAAGAGGCTGAAGAAACTCCGGAAACGGGGACAACCGAGGAGCTGGAGGATTCCAGCAGCCGTCGTCGTCGCCGGAGCCGTGGCCGCCGTGGTCGGCGCGGAAACGAACGCGACGAGTCCGATGCCGAGGACGGCACTGAGACTGAGGACGAAGAAGAAGCTCCGGCAGCGGAAGCGCTCGAAGAGGGCGTCACGTCGCGTCGTCGTCGCCGTCGCCGCAGGGGTGACCAGGATCTCGAACTGACTGGCGGCTCTGACGATGACCCGCCCAACACGGTGACCCGTGTCCGCGCGCCCCGCCCGATCACTGAGACGGCCCCGTCAAACCGCGTTACCAGCGTTAAGGGTTCCACCAGGCTTGAGGCCAAGAAGCAGCGCCGCCGCGAATCCCGCGAGACCGGACGTCGCCGCCAGGTGATCACCGAGGCTGAGTTCCTTGCCCGCCGCGAGTCCGTGGATCGCCAGATGATCGTCCGCCAGCGCGACGACAGAATCCAGATCGCGGTCCTTGAAGACGGCGTCTTGGCCGAGCACTTTGTGTCCAAGACCCAGCAGGACTCCCTCATTGGCAACGTGTATCTGGGCAAGGTCCAGAATGTTCTGCCTTCCATGGAGGCTGCTTTTGTTGACATCGGACGTGGCCGCAATGCGGTGTTGTACGCCGGTGAAGTGAACTGGGATGCAGTCAACCTTGAAGGCCAGCCGCGCCGGATCGAGAATGCGCTGAAGTCCGGCGATTCCGTCCTGGTGCAGGTCACCAAGGACCCCGTCGGCCACAAGGGCGCCCGCCTTACCAGCCAGATTTCCCTCCCGGGCCGCTACCTTGTGTACGTGCCGGGCGGTTCCATGACCGGTATCTCGCGCAAACTGCCTGACGTGGAACGCAACCGCCTCAAGCGCATCCTCAAGGATCGCTTGCCGGAGAACGCCGGCGTCATTGTGCGCACAGCCGCTGAAGGTGCGTCCGAAGAAGAACTGACGCATGACATCAACCGTTTGCGCGCGCAGTGGGAAGGCATTGAAGGGCAGGCGTCCTCCACGAAGGTGCTGGCTCCGGAACTGCTTTACGGCGAACCGGACCTCACCATCAAGGTTGTCCGGGATGTCTTCAACGAAGACTTCTCCAAGTTGATCGTTTCCGGGGACGACGCCTGGGACACCATCGAGGCTTACGTTACGTACGTGGCTCCCGATCTGGTGGGCCGCCTTGAGAAGTGGACCAAGGACCAGGACATTTTTGCTGCCTGGCGGATCGACGAACAGATCCACAAGGCGCTGGAACGCAAGGTTTTCCTGCCGTCTGGTGGTTCCCTTGTCATCGACCGCACCGAAGCCATGACTGTGGTGGACGTCAACACAGGTAAGTTCACCGGCAGCGGCGGAAACCTGGAAGAAACCGTCACCAAGAACAACCTTGAAGCAGCCGAGGAAGTTGTTCGCCAGCTACGCCTGCGCGATATCGGTGGCATCATCGTCATCGACTTCATTGACATGGTCCTCGAATCGAACCGTGACCTGGTGCTCCGCCGAATGGTGGAATGCCTGGGTCGTGACCGCACCAAACACCAAGTGGCCGAAGTGACATCGCTGGGCCTGGTGCAGATGACCCGCAAGCGCATGGGCACCGGCCTGCTCGAGGTATTCGGTGAGCAGTGCGAGCACTGTGCCGGACGGGGTGTCGTCACCCATGATGAGCCGGTGGAGCACCGACGCGCCAACGTCGTTGCTGCCGAGCATCACCGCCCGCACGTCGAACCCCAACAGCCTGCTGCACGCACTGATCGTAAGCGCCGCCGTGGCAAGGGTGGGGGACCGGCAATGGCCGAAGTGCCTCCTGCAGTCCACAGCACGCCGGCCGCCCCTGCAGCTCCTGCGACCACGGAGTCCGTGGACCCGGTCCGCCAGGCGAAGGCTGAGGCGACCAGGGCAGCTCTTGCCACGATAGCCGCTGCAGCACATGCCGCCCACCTGCACGATGACGAGGTTCACCGCGCGGAGGAGCAGGCCCGTGCAGCAGGTCAGCAGGGTCACACCGATGGATCTGCCCTTGAGGCTGCAAGCGGCGAGGCTGGCGTTCCGGCTGCACCTGATACCGCCAGTCATGAGGCTGCGGTTCGGGAAGCGCGCGCCACTCCTGTTCTGCGTTTCGGTGGCGAAGAAGTGGCTCTTCCGTTTGTGGAACACCATGAGGAACCAACTGCTGGCAAGCCGGCCATGAGCCTGGACCTGCTGGCCGAGGCGTTCTCGCACCTTGGTGCCGCACCTGCTGCGGAGGAAGAGGCCACGGCTTCGGTTTCCGAACCTGCCGCTGCTTCCGCCGTTTCCCCTGCCAGTGCTTCTGCCGGCACTACCGATGAGCACGATCATTCGTTGCGTTCCCGTGGTCGTCGTGGCCGGAGGAACCGCAGTGCCAGCAGGGCGCAGGGTGCCGCAAACGAAACCAGTGTGGAACACCACGAGGTAACTGCTGCTGCCGCAGGCGGATCTGCCCATGAGGCCAAGGCGCCGGCAGCGGAAGAGCCCGCCAAAAAGAAGGTAGCGGACGAACCCATCATCCTTGGGGTGGGAGTTCCCGCTTCCGAGCTGTAGGCAGGGCAACCTGCCACTATGCAACCAAAGAGTCCCGCAGCATCCGTTTACGGCGGATACTGCGGGACTCTTTTGTTTGCCGCCAGTCACATCGATTCCCCGAAGCTGTCCGGTTCCCGGGGCGAGGGGCTTCCGGGCTACGCTAGGAAACTGACACGGGGTGCCGGGCACGGGCCAGGCTGAGATCCAGACCCGTTGAACCTGTCCGGTTAGCACCGGCGAAGGGATGTCCACCATGGCTTCATCGTCGAATTCCGCTGTCTACCCTGTCTACGCCGCGGGTATGGGAGCAGTCCCGGCCCGGCCACATCCGAGGGTGCTCAGCATTGCCGGCTCGGATCCTTCTGGCGGCGCCGGAATCCAGGCAGACTTGAAGAGCATCGCAGCGCACGGGGGCTATGGCATGGCTGCCATCACGGCTTTGACGGCCCAGAACACGTTGGGTGTCAGTGCAATCCATGTTCCGCCCGTCGAGTTCCTGCGTCAGCAACTGGACGCGATCAGCAGCGATATTGAGATTGATGCGGTCAAGATCGGGATGTTGGGTGATGCGGCCGTCATCGACGAAGTCCGCAGTTGGCTCGAAGAGGTGCGTCCCGCCGTCGTGGTCCTTGACCCGGTGATGGTGGCCACCAGCGGCGACCGCCTTCTGCGGGAGACCGCTGAAACTGCGTTACGCAGCCTCCTGCCGTTGGCGGATCTCGTCACCCCAAACCTTCCCGAGCTGGCGATGTTGCTGGGGGAGCCCGAAGCCCCCGACTGGGCTACGGCGCTTGACCAGGGTAAACGCCTGGCTGCTGAGTGTGGAACGACGGTTTTGGTAAAAGGCGGCCACTTGGCAGGAAACGACTGCCCGGATGCACTGGTCAATACGAGCGGTTTGCTGCGACAGGACGTCATCGAGGTGCCTGGGCCCCGCGTTGATACCAGGAACAGCCACGGAACAGGGTGCTCGCTCTCCTCGGCGTTGGCCACAGTCCAGGCCCGCAGGGGCGATTGGGAGGTATCACTCCGCGAGGTCAAGCCGTGGCTGCTGCAGGCCCTCGCGGCGGCCGACGGGCTCGAGGTAGGCAAGGGCAGCGGGCCTGTCCACCACTTCCACCACATGGAGCCAGCGCTGAATCCTGCCGGGAAATCCGGCGACTTTGCCGCCCGGCTGTGGGCCGAAGCTGCACCGGAATTGGACGCAATTTACGGCCTCGCCTTCATTCAGGGCTTGCAGTCCGGGCGCCTCCCGGAGCCCCAGTTCAACTATTACCTCGCCCAGGACGCCATCTACCTGAACGGCTACTCCCGGGTTTTGGCGCGGGCAGGTGCACTTGCCCCCACTGAAGAAGAGCAGCTCTTCTGGGCAAAGTCATCGCAACTTTGCCTTGAAGTGGAGTCCGAGCTCCATCGGAACTGGCTGAGCACGCGCTCGGCCTCAACACAGACCGGACCCGTGACAAGGTCGTACGTGGACCACCTGCTGGCCACATCAGCCTCGGGCAGTTACGCCGTGTTGCTGGCGGCAATCCTGCCCTGCTATTGGCTGTATGCGGAGGTAGGACAGCAACTCCACGCCGCCTATGTGGACGCCGGCGCCCCCAGCGAGCACCCGTACGCCGCCTGGCTGACGACGTACGCGGACGAGGAGTTTGCTGCCGCAACCCGGAAGGCGATCGACTTTACTGATGCCGCGGCAATTAGCGCCTCCACCCAGGAACGCGGGGCCATGGTTGAGGCCTTCGCCCAGTCTTGCCGCTACGAGACAGCCTTCTTTGATGCACCCCGGCTCTTCGCCTGAGCAGGGCCTCCGGGGTTGGCGGCTGGGCAATTCCACAAAAATCCAGCGCGTCGTCGGCCAAATCGCAGTATTACTCCACAAACCCTGTAGGCTGTATGGGCACGGTGCCGGGAGAGTCCGTTACAACTGGTGATGCAAGTCACCCGATAGCCTCCGGACGCGGCCTCATTTGCAGCTGAAGGTCAAACTAGCGTAATCTTGATCTTCGGTGCTTACGCCAACACTTGGGTTATGCCCCTTGGAATTGTTCATGGGATGACTCGCGGGCTTCGATCAGAAGTCCACGGCGTTGAGGCACAGCGCGAACCAAGCCTGATTCCGGTTCAAGGTTCCGCACGCAAATTTAGTAAGAAACGTCGAGAGAAGTGAGTACCCAAGTGGTGTACGCGATTGTCCGCGCAGGCGGCCGCCAAGAAAAAGTTTCCGTTGGAGACTACGTAACGCTTAACCGCGTCCCCGGTGGAGCCGGCAGCACTCTTGAGCTGCCCGCCTTGCTCCTGGTTGACGGCGACAAGGTCACGTCCGCTGCTGCGGACCTGGCCAAGGTCACGGTCACGGCTGAGATCCTTGAGGACCTTCGCGGTCCCAAGATCGTCATCCAGAAGTTCAAGAACAAGACCGGCTACAAGAAGCGCCAGGGTCACCGTCAGGAACTGACCAAGATCAAGATCACGAGCATCAAGTAACTTCCGTTACTCTGTTCAGATTTTCAGTTTCCCCAGAAATTTAGAGGCAGGCATTTCACATGGCACACAAAAAAGGCGCGAGCTCCACTCGCAACGGTCGTGACTCCAACGCACAGCGCCTCGGCGTCAAGCGGTTCGGTGGCCAGGTAGTTTCCGCAGGCGAGATCATCGTTCGCCAGCGTGGAACCCACTTCCACCCCGGTGCAGGCGTCGGCCGCGGTGGCGACGACACCCTGTTCGCACTCGAGGCCGGTGCGGTTGAGTTTGGTACTCGCCGCGGCCGTCGCGTAGTGAACATCGTTGCTGCTGCAGCTGCAGAGTAACAACAAGTTCTGAACCGGTGGAGCGGGCCAAACGGCCCGCTCCACCGTTCTTTTAACCGCATTACAATCGATTAGGGCGTCTATGGCGCTCTGATTTATGCAACAGCGCTGGCAACAGCAAGAGGAGATTCACGTGGCGAGCTTTGTAGACCGGGTAGTCCTGCACGTATCCGGCGGAACCGGCGGCCACGGCTGTGTCTCTGTTAAGCGCGAAAAGTTCAAGCCACTCGGCGGACCCGACGGTGGCAATGGTGGCAATGGTGGCGACGTCATCCTTCGGGTGTCGGCGCAGACCACCACCCTGCTGGATTATCACCACGCCCCCCACCGCCATGCCACCAACGGTGGCCCGGGCATGGGCGATTGGCGCGGCGGCAAGAACGGCGAAACCCTGATCCTTCCCGTGCCGGACGGCACTGTGGTGAAGACCAAGGACGGCGAAGTCCTGGCCGACCTCGTTGGCGAGGGCACGGAGTATGTTGCGGCTGCAGGTGGCCAGGGAGGCCTCGGAAACGCCTCACTTTCCTCCCAGAAGCGCCGCGCGCCAGGCTTTGCGCTGCTTGGCATCGAGGGCGAATCCAGCGACATCGTCCTGGAGCTGAAGTCCATCGCCGATATCGCCTTGGTCGGATTTCCGTCCGCAGGAAAATCCAGCCTCATTGCAGCGATGTCAGCTGCCCGGCCCAAGATTGCCGATTACCCGTTCACCACCCTCATTCCCAACCTTGGCGTCGTCCAGGCCGGCGACATCCGCTTCACCATCGCCGATGTTCCCGGACTGATCGAGGGCGCCAGCGAGGGCAAGGGCCTTGGCCACAACTTCCTGCGCCACGTCGAGCGCTGCGCAGCACTGGTTCACGTCCTGGACTGCGGAACTTTGGAATCGGACCGTGATCCCCTCTCCGATTTGGCCATCATCGAGGCGGAACTGGAAAAGTACGCCGTTGACATGAGCTATGCCGGCGTCGACGGCGAAGTTGTGCCGTTGAACGAACGCCCCAAGCTTGTTGTCCTGAACAAGGTGGACCTCCCTGACGGCAAGGACATGGCTGAGTTCGTTCGTCCGGAACTCGAATCACGCGGCTACCGGGTCTTCGAAGTCTCGGCCACCAGCCATGAAGGCCTGCGCCAGCTTGGCTTCGCAATGGCAGAGATCGTCAAGGTAGCACGGGATGCGGTTGAGACCGCGCCTCCCAAGGTTGCCCCGCCTATCCTTCGTCCGCGCGCCGTCAACGAGAGCGGCTTCCGCATCCGCCGCGAGGAAAAGAATCTCGAACCGTTGTTCCGCGTCCTTGGCGAGAAGCCTGTCCGCTGGGTCAAGCAGACCGATTTCACCAACGAGGAAGCCATTGGCTACCTGGCTGATCGTCTGGCCAAGCTTGGCGTCGAGAATGAGCTTTTCAAGGTTGGTGCCAAGCCTGGCGATACCGTGGTCATCGGTGAGGACGATGGCGTGGTCTTCGACTGGGAGCCCACCATGATGGCCGGTGCCGAACTGCTGGCTACTCCCCGCGGTACCGACATCCGCGTTGCCGACATCGGCGACCGTCCCACCCGTTCACAGAAGCGCGATGAACAGCTTGAGCGCCGCGAAGCCAAGGCCGCTGCCCGCGCTGAACTGGAAGCCGAGCGCAAGGCGGGCATCTGGACTGAGTCCGTCAGCCGCCGTCGTGCGCAGCCTGTGACGGAAGGCACCCTGGATACCGGTGATGACGACTAGGACCATCGAAGTTCCGAACGAAGAGGTTCTTGAGCGCCAGGCCCTGGCCACCGCCAAGAGGATTGTGGTCAAAGTGGGCTCGTCCTCGCTGACCAGTATCAAGGGTGGCATCTCCGAAAAATCGCTGACGTCGCTGGTTAATGCGCTGGCGGACAAGCGAAACGCAGGCACTGAAATCATCCTGGTTTCTTCGGGTGCTATTGCAGCCGGCCTTGCTCCGCTGGGGCTGGCCAAGCGCCCGAAGGATCTTGCCACCCAGCAAGCCGCGGCAAGCGTGGGCCAGGGCCTGTTGATGGCGCGCTATACGCAAGCTTTCAGCGCTCACGGCGTCACGGTCAGCCAGGTCCTGCTGACGGCTGATGACCTCATGCGCCGGACGCAGCACACCAACGCTTTCCGGGCCCTGGACCGTTTGCTGAATCTTGGCGTCGTTCCCGTCGTCAATGAGAACGACACCGTCGCGACCCACGAGATCCGTTTTGGCGACAACGACCGCCTGGCGGCTTTGGTGGCCCATCTGGTCCGCGCCGACGCGCTGGTGTTGCTCTCTGACGTCGATGCCCTCTACGATGGTCCGCCCTCCCATGGGGCCAAGCGGATCGCCTTGGTTCGCGGTCCGCAGGACCTCGAAGACGTGACCATCGGCAAGGCGGGTAAAGCAGGTGTGGGCACCGGCGGCATGATGACCAAAGTGGAGGCCGCTTCCATTGCCGCGGGCTCGGGCATCCATGCCTTGGTGACGTCCACGGCGAACGCTGCGGCAGCCCTTGCGGGGGAGGACGTGGGAACGTGGTTCGCCGTGAACGGCAACCGCAAGCCCGTTCGCCTGTTGTGGTTGGCCCACCTGGCAACGGTTCACGGGCGCTTGATGCTCGACGACGGCGCGGTGAAAGCCGTGCGCGACCGGCACAGGTCACTCCTTCCTGCGGGCATTTCGGACATCAGCGGTGATTTTGAAGCAGGCGACCCCGTGGAAATGGTGGCCTTGGACGGGACCGTCGTGGCGCGTGGCCTGGTGAACTATTCCTCGGAAGAGCTTCCCCGCATGCTTGGCCGCAGCACACAGGAGCTCGGACAGGCGATGGGCAGGGGTTACGACCGCGAAGTTGTTCATGTTGACGACCTCGTACTCCTTCAGGCCGTCCGCTCATCTAAACTTGGAACATGACTGAAGCGCTGACCCCTGACGCCCCTGTGATTTCCGACGTTACCGGTGCCGCCGGCCAGACGCCGGAGAGCCCTGTGGCAGGCGGCGTTCCGTTGTCACCGGAGGACGTCCAAACCGCGGTATACGCCATTGCAGACCGCTCCCGCAAGGCTGCCCGACGCATGGGACAGGCTAATCGGGCATGGAAGGATAGCGCACTGCGTGCCATCGGGACCGCCCTTCAGGAGCGCCGGAAGCACGTGCTGGACGCAAACGCGAAGGACGTCGCCGCAGGCCGTGCCAATGGTACGTCTGCCGCACTCCTGGACAGGCTGACACTGACACCTGCCCGCATTGATGGCTTGGTTGCGGCTTTGGAGAACCTGGCTGGCCTGCCGGATCCCGTGGGCAACGTAGTCCGCGGCCAGACCCTTCCCAACGGCTTGCGCTTGCGCCAGGTCAATGTCCCCATGGGCGTTGTTGCCGCTATTTATGAAGCGCGCCCCAACGTCACGGTGGATATTGCCGGCTTGGCACTCAAGAGCGGTAACGCCGTCATCCTGCGTGGCGGATCGGCAGCTGCGAACACCAACGAGGCCTTGGTGCAGATTCTTCGGGAAGCTCTGGATTCGGTAGGCCTGCCTGCCGATGCTGTGCAGACCGTGGACCAGTACGGCCGTGAGGGCGCCAACGTGCTCATGCGTGCCCGTGGCCGCGTTGACGTCCTGATTCCCCGCGGTGGACGGGACCTTATCCAGACTGTCGTGACCAACTCTGCCGTGCCCGTTATTGAAACGGGTGAAGGCAACGTGCATATCTTCATCGACGAATCAGCAAACGAAGAGATGGCCGTTGACATTCTTTTGAATGCCAAGACCCAGCGTCCCAGCGTTTGCAACACCGTAGAGACCCTCCTCGTCCACTCGGGCTCCACAGTGCTGCCTGCCGTTGCAGCCGCACTCCGCTCTGCCGGAGTCACGCTCCACGTGGATGACCGGATCGCCGCTGCCTTGGGCAAGGACGTGGAAACCGTTCCGGCCGACGACGACGATTGGGCCACCGAGTACATGGACCTGGACCTCGCTGTGGCCATGGTGGACAACCTTGATGATGCCGTTGATCACATCCGGAAGTGGACGACTGGACACACCGAAGCGATCCTGACGAACAACCTGGCCAACGCCGAAAGATTTATCGCTGAAATCGACTCGGCCGCCGTCATCGTCAATGCTTCCACGCGTTTCACCGACGGCGGTGAGCTCGGGCTCGGAGCAGAAGTGGGCATTTCCACCCAAAAGCTGCATGCTCGCGGGCCCATGGGCCTCACGGAACTCACCACAACCAAGTGGATCGTCCAGGGCGAAGGCCAGATCCGCGGCTAGCTACGCGGTAACATAGAACAGAAGTCCGGAACGGCGGGGAGTCCCGCCGTCGAAAATCCTTGAGAACCAACTAGGGGAGAAGATGCTGTTTCAGCAGATCGCCACGTCCATAGCAGCCCAAACAGAAGGCGGCCACGAAGCGCCCGCCCCGCTCTGGGCCGAGCCGTGGGTCTTCGGAGTCAGCATGTTTGCTCTCCTGCTGGTTTTGATGTTCGTTGCTCTCTCCTACACCAACCTCGGCAACCGTCACGAGGCTGTAGAAGAGCACTCGGATCCGCACCGCCAGCACCCGAACAAGCACACCCACAAGCAGGGCCACTAACATTATCGCCGCAACTCCGCGCGGGGAGTCGGAGCGCAGGCTCCGGCTGGGCGTGATGGGTGGAACTTTTGATCCCATCCATCACGGCCACCTTGTGGCTGCAAGTGAGGTTGCCGCCAAGTTCGATCTCGACGAAGTCGTTTTCGTGCCTACTGGCCAACCTTGGCAGAAGTCCAGCAAGCAGGTCAGCAAACCCGAGCATCGATATTTGATGACCGTGATCGCCACGGCATCAAACCCGAGGTTCACGGTGAGCCGGGTTGATGTTGACCGCCCCGGACCCACTTACACTATCGACACCCTGCGCGATCTAAGGGCCCAGCGACCCGACGCTGATCTGTTCTTCATCACTGGCGCTGACGCTTTGGCCCAGATTCTGTCCTGGAAGGACGTTGACGAACTCTGGTCTTTGGCGCACTTCGTTGGTGTCACGCGCCCTGGCCACGAACTGGACGGCATGGGCAGGGAAGACGTCAGCCTCCTGGAAGTTCCAGCTATGGCGATTTCTTCAACGGATTGCCGAACACGCGTAGGTGCGGGGAACCCCGTCTGGTACCTCGTGCCCGATGGCGTGGTGCAGTACATCGCCAAATATGGTCTGTACGCCGCACATTCCGGGACCGCGCGGCCAGGGACAGGGGAGCTGGCCCCCGCATTATCCGGATCAGACGACCAAGCACGTACTGAATGAGTTTTGAATGAGCAGCCAGGAACAGCGACCCATCCGCAGCAGGCGTGAGCTTCGCCGCGCCCGCGAAGAGAACCAGGAGCCGCAGGCCGAAGCTACACCACCCCAGGTAGTGGATGTAGCGGAGAATGCTGTAACTGGCCGTAATCGCCGTGCTGCTGACGCGCCTGTAGACGCAGTGGGTGCCGCCGCGCAGGAGCGGTCCTCCCAGATCCGCGCCCGCGACCGCGCTGCGCTGCGTACTATCAAAGAGCTCGCAGACAAGGAAGAGCAGCTCTCCGGCGGCGGCCCACCAACACGTCGCCAGCTTCGCCTGCAGCAACTCCAGGCAGAAGTAGCCACCTCTGCCAACCCCATTGTCCCCATACCTTCCGGAAAGCCAGCCGATAAACCGACTGACAAACCGGTTGCTGCCAAGGCCGCCCCAGCGCCTGATGCGGGCGCTAAGGGTTCCGACGACGATTCGCCAGCCAGCGCTGGTACCGCAGAATCTGAAATGTCTGTGGAGCAGGCACTCGCGGTACGTGAACTGATTGCTGCCCAGGTCCAGAATCAAACCGCCAAGCTTGAGCACATTGCCGAGCAAGATCCACTGGCTGTCGATCCTGAAGTCCTCGCCCAGCAGATTGCCCTTGCCGAGCGTGCTGCGGTGCTGAACAAGCGGGCCGCGGCCAAGCAGAAGCTTGCCGAACAGAACCAAGCCGAAGCAAAGGTGCCAGCTGCAGCCTCGGTAGGTCCGTCCACTGCCAACAACCTTGCCATGGTCACGCCACTGGAGTTCGTCAAGGTTCCGGGTATTGAACGCCCGGTCATGAAGCGTCCCAGCACCACATTCGTGCCGCTCGTGACGTCGTCGGGTCCCACGCTTGATACCGCGAAGGCCCCGGCCAGCGGAAAGGGCACACGTGGCCGTTCGGGTATTCTCGCGCGTGCCGAGGCTGTGGCAAGGAACGCGCGGAAGCGGCCTGTCGCCGTCGACGAACAGCTTGAAGAAACGCAACGCCCGCCGGTTTCTGCCAGTGCGGCCTATGGGCTTGACCCCCTGGACGCCAACACGGCCGGCTTGGCCCGGGCACAGCGCAACAGGCTGCTGCAGCTCGGCGTCCTGGCGTTGGGTGTTCTCGCGCTCATCGTCGGCATCATCATGATCACCAGCGGCTAGTTTCGCTAGAACCCGGCTAACGCCATTTACAGGCCACTGGCCACAACAAGGAGTCCCCGTGTCTGCACATGAACAATCCATCACTCTCGCCCGTCACGCCGCGCGTGCTGCGGCCGACAAACTGGCAGAGGACATCGTTGCCCTCGATGTCAGCGAACGTCTGGCCCTGACTGACATCTTCCTCATTGCCTCTGCGCCCACAGAACGCCAGGTCAACGCAATCGTTGATGGCATCGAGGAAGAGCTGATGAAGCAGGACCTTCGCCCGGTGCGTCGTGAAGGACGATCCGAGGGCCGCTGGGTGCTTTTGGACTACGCTGACATCGTCATCCACGTCCAGCACGCCGAGGACCGTGTTTTCTACGCGCTGGAGCGCCTTTGGAAGGACTGCCCTGTAGTTGACCTTGAACTCGGGGATGACGCCTCGGCAAAGGCCGCGCCAGCAGGGGAATCAGAGCTCTAAACATGGGCCGGCATCCGAATATGCCCGATTTGGAATTTTCGGAAACGCTGTTCTAAGATATTTGAGTTGCTTCGGCGTGAACAGTTTTGAAGCAGCGAGGATATGGGGCTGTGGCGCAGCTGGTAGCGCACCTGCATGGCATGCAGGGGGTCAGGGGTTCGAGTCCCCTCAGCTCCACTTTTGAGGTTCTGCCCTTCTTCGTGATGAAGAAGGGCAGGGCCTTTTTTGTGTGGCTTTCGCCCTGGCTGCGACCTGCTAGGCGCCAGCATCCGCTTCGATTGCTGGCAGCATGAATTCCCACATCTCGTCAATGCGGCGAAGTACGTCCGTGCGGGCATTGAGGACGTTGGAAACCATCTGGACTCCAGTGAAGGAAGCAACCAGGTAGCGGGCAAAGGCGGCGGGATCCAGCATGGTCCGAACGGTCCCCTCGTCCTGGGCTTTGCGAAGCAGTTGCTCCACCGTTTCAATCCAGTCCTGGTAGGGGCCCGAGATATCGGCATCAAAGGCGGATGCTTCGAACGTCAGGCGGATCCCGCCTTGGACAATTCCTTCTTCCAGCAATTGCCGGCCAAACATCCTGCAAAGCGCAATGATCTTCTCCAGGGCAGGCATGTTTGAGGCCACAATGGCACCACCCGCCGCGAGGACCAGCGCATGCTGCTCCTGGATGACGGCCAGGGCGAGCTCCCGTTTGGATGTGAAGTGGAAGTACAGTGCTCCCTTGGTCACTCCGGCACGCTTGGTGATGTCGCTCAGGCTTGCGTTGCCGTATCCAACTTCTGCGAAGACATGGGCGGCGCCTTCAATGACGGAAAGGCGGGTGTCTTTCGCACGTTGCTGCATGGAGGGTGGGGAGCCTCTCAGTTATTCCGAGGTGTGGTGGCAAGCAAAAACGCGCCGCCGGACCCCACTACGCTACCACCGTGCATATATTCAGCTACCTAAAACCGACTGGACGGTTTGGTTTATCCTTCCCATGATTCTAGACTTCAGATGGAGTCGCCGGTCTGGACCGAATACTCCCGTGCAGCCGTTGGGGGGAGGTGCGGTGGAGCAATCCAGCGCACCCCGGCTGCGGCGTTACGAGTTCAGTAGGGCGGAAAAACCCAGAATCCCGGTGATGGGGATCACTCTCCTGTGATTTCGCTTCTCGGGGGATTGTGGTTAGTATTGACGAGTTGCTTCGGCGGGAAGGGAAATCTTCCCGCGGAAATCAACGAGATCCGGGGCTGTGGCGCAGCTGGTAGCGCACCTGCATGGCATGCAGGGGGTCAGGGGTTCGAGTCCCCTCAGCTCCACTTCGGATAAAAGACCCCGCTCGGGTGAGCGGGGTCTTTTGCTTTCTGGTTCCTTTGCGGGATGCCTGCATCAGGGGGTTAGCGGGCCGGATTCCTATTCCGGGCGGACGCCGAACTCGGCCGCACTGAGGAATTCGATGCCTTGGAAGGGCTGATCGCCTACTACCCGGGCGTGGTGTCCCGGTGGGATCGTGTAGGAATCGCCGCCGGAAATGCTGATTTGTCCACCGTCGTTGGTTTCCACCTCGAGGGCGCCGGAAACGCAGAAGCCGACATGGCTCAATTGGCAGGAGTCTGTTCCGACTACAGGTTTGATGCAGTCGTCCCACGTCCAGCCGGGTTCAAAGGTGGTCCGGCCGATTGTGTAGTCTCCGACAGTAACGATCTCAACCGTTGTCTTGTCCGGACTGCGCGTTTCATCGGGGGAGTTAAGTGACTTCACTTGGAGTTGCGTGACAACATTGACACTCATGGTTTGCTCTCAGGGAGGGAGCCGGTTAAGTGCGGTCCCGTGGCCTGGCTCTGCGGTTGGGCGGGACCGGTGCCCGCTGCCGTCAGGGTATGGGTTCGCCATCCGACGCGACAACAGGTGCTTGGAATGCTGCATCATCCACATTCCTCCGAAGCCAGCATGAAGTCGAGACACTAAAGCGAACGAATTTAAGGAAAGCGAGAACGCGATCGTGACCGTACAGGAACTGGAGTCGCTGTTCGGCGGGCTTCGTAGGTTCCCCGATGTCGAGGCGGACAACCTTCAGGCATATGACGCCACAGACAGGCTGTTGCTTCAGGCGGCCTCGGATCATATCCGGCCGGAAACCAAGGTTGTTGTCATCGGCGACCGGTACGGTGCCCTGACGCTGGGCGCTTTGGCCGGGACCGGCGTCGGGCACGTCCGCGTTAATCAAGATCTCTACACCGGCAGGCTTGCGCTGCAGCGCAATGCGGAAGCAGCTGGCCTGCAGGGACGGTTCAGTTCCCACGAATTGGGTGCTGAACTCCTGGAGGGGGCCAATCTGGTGCTCATGCAGTTGCCGAAATCGCTGGCGGAGCTGGAGGAAAACGCCGACACCGTTGCCCGCTATGCAGCGCCGGATGCGGTCCTGCTCGCGGGGGGCCGCGTCAAGCACATGTCCCTGGGTATGAATAAAGTGCTGGACCGTTATTTCTCATCTGTGCAGCCGCAGTTGGCCCGGCAGAAGTCCAGGGTACTGGTGGCCAGCAATCCCAAACCGGTTTCGAGCGAGCCTCCCTACCCTGTGGTGGAGCAGTTGCCGGAATTGGGGATCACGGTTTGTGCTCATGGTGCTGCATTTTCCGGTGCACGCCTGGATATCGGAACCAGGTACCTCCTGACCTTCCTGGACAGGATGCCGCAAGCGCGACGGGTGGTGGATCTGGGGTGTGGGACCGGCATTCTTGCCACGATGTTGGCACGGCACCAGCCGAAGGCGAGCCTGGTAGCAACTGATCAGTCGGCGGCGGCCGTGGCATCAGCTACGGCCACGGCAGCTGCCAATGGACTGGAAGACCGGATTTCCGTGATCCACGACGACGCCCTGTCAACGTTTGATGCAGGCAGCGCGGATCTTGTCCTGTTGAATCCACCTTTCCACCTTGGAGCCAGCGTGCATGCCGGCGCTGCCCTGAAGATGTTCGAGGCGGCTGCCCGCGTTCTCGCGCCCGGCGGCGAGCTGTGGACTGTGTACAACAGTCATCTGAAGTACCGGCCGGCCCTTGAGCGGCTCATTGGCCCCACCGTGGAGGAAGGCCGGAACCCGAAGTTCACGGTGACTCGGAGTCGTCGTGGATGAGCCGGTCCCGCGCTTCACGGCGGGAATTTAGTGTCATCGTTACCAAGCCCTGACACCGTTGCCTGCGTGTGCGCATACCCGTGTGAGCATGGGTATCGTACGATTCAGACAAAGACGAAGTACGATGATGTTTTTTCGAAAACGACTAGGGGAATCAGTGACTGAGATCCGGCAGCCCACACCGAGGCGCGGAACGAATCTACCCCGCATGGGTGACTTTAATCTGACGGTCATCCTGGAGGCGATCCGGCGGTCTTCGGGTGGGCTCAGCCGTGTTGAACTCGCACAGATTGTTGGACTGTCCCCGCAAACCATCTCCAATATTTCCCGTCGCCTGCTTGACCAGCACTTGATTGTGGAGGCAGGCAAAGAGGGCACTGGCCCAGGCAAGCCGCGGACCATCCTGCGGCTCAATCCGTCGGGCATGTATGCGGTAGGCGTCCACCTTGACC
>NZ_JBFRDV010000023.1:0-76869 GCF_052113945.1 Paenarthrobacter sp. RAF54_2 | reverse complement strand
GCCCGGTCCCATTCCGAACCCGGAAGCTAAGACCCACAGCGCCGATGGTACTGCACCCGGGAGGGTGTGGGAGAGTAGGACACCGCCGGACAATCATTAACAGGGAAAGCCCCGACCACGACGGTCGGGGCTTCCCCCATTTAACCAACGATTAAAGCCGCTAGAGTCGCAGGATGACCCTTACCCGAATCTTGGATGTCCCGTCTGGGAACGCCGTGAACGGGAAAGTCCACCTTCGGACTTTGTCCTTGTCCGACGTCGGGCCCTTGGCGGCCGCGTATACCCGGAACGCAGAGCACCTCGCGCCCTGGGAACCACGGCGCAGCGAGGCGTTCTATACCAAGGCCGGGCAAGAGGCCGTTGTTCGGAGCAAACTGAACCAATATGCCGCAGGCACGGAAGTGCCGTGGGTAGTTCTCCATGACGGGGATGTCATTGGCCTGATTACTTTGACGGGCATAGTCCGCGGACCGTTCCTGAACGCCAATCTGGGCTATTGGGTCGACCAAGCGTTCACCGGCAATGGCATTGCCACTTCCTCGGTGCAGGCGGCTCTCTCCATGGCGGGTGACGAACTGGGGCTCCATCGTATCCAAGCCGCCACCTTGGTGCACAACGCAGCCTCGCAGGCGGTCCTTAAGCGATCCGGCTTCGAGCGTATCGGTCTGGCGCCCTCGTATCTCCACATAGCAGGCAAGTGGCAGGCCCACGTTTTGTATCAACGTATTCTCTTCTAATCGACGGCGGTCGAACGCTCTGAAGCCACTATGGCTAGCGGCGTGCTACTCCCGGCGGTGGCTGTCGGCGTCGTGATTTCCTACGTGTGGTTGGGGGCCTGTTTAACGCCGTAGGGTACGCCATGCGCGGTCCACACCCCCAAAAACCCTGAAAAACCGGTGATTTTGGTCAAAAAAGCGCGGAAACACGCGGAATTTGCTGGCCATGGCGGTGCAAGCTGGTAAGTTTTCGAGCAGTGGCTTGCTCGCATTCCGCTTGAAAGCTCAAAAAACGTATTAGTCCAGGAGGACGTAAATGGCTAAGAACCGTAGTGAACTCGTTGCAGA
This sequence comes from Paenarthrobacter sp. RAF54_2, assembly GCF_052113945.1. NCBI lineage: Bacteria > Bacillati > Actinomycetota > Actinomycetes > Micrococcales > Micrococcaceae > Paenarthrobacter > Paenarthrobacter sp. RAF54_2. The sequence continues at coordinate 75,805 of NZ_JBFRDV010000023.1, read as the reverse complement.
GGTAGCAGGCAAGGCTGGCACGAGCCAGGCAGCCGTCAACTCCGTGCTCGATGCACTGTTCGAAGTTTTCGAGACTTCTGTCGCCGCTGGCGAGAAGATCACCATCCCGGGCTGGCTCGCAGTTGAGCGCACCGACCGTGCAGCACGCACCGGCCGCAACCCGCAGACGGGCGAAACCATCCAGATCGCCGCTGGCCACAGCGTTAAGCTGACCGCAGGCTCTAAGCTGAAGGCTGCTGTCGCCAAGAAGAAGTAATTCCACTTCGGCGAACGCCTGAAGGGGCGGCAACCAACTGGTTGCCGCCCCTTTTGCCGTTAAACAATCACTTGTCCCGCACACCAAGGCGGCATCCGCTCGCCCGTGGCCACTTCTCCTCCCCAAACGGTTCCCGATTCGCAGCCCAGCCAGACGTAACGGACAATGGATAGGTGCCATCAGCAAGAAGCTCCGCAACTGCCCCATCGCCTGTTCCCAAGCCGGGAGCGCGGGGAGGCAATGCCGTCACGGGCATTTCCCTTCCATGGCAGCTTGCTGGACTGGCGGTGCTCTTCCTGACTTTGGCTGGGGCCCTCATCTTCTCCGGGGCTTCTGCTGCCCGCCAGGTCTCAGACCCCGGAGCACTGGTCCGGTGGGGCTTGCCCTTCGCGAAAGCTGTCCACAACGTTTCCATAGCCACAGTTATTGGTGGCCTGATCTTCGCAGTTGGAATCCTGCCCAAGAACCTTAGAGCGTCGCGATCCCGTGAAAAGGATCTGGAGGCTCCGGAACATCCGGCTTTTACACGCGCCCTTGCCGTTGCTGCTGCGGCGGGCGCCGCTTGGACGCTGTCCGCTGTAGCGGTCCTGGTACTGACCTACGCGGATGTTGCGGGTCAGGGACTCTCCGGTGACGCCGAATTCACCCGCTCGCTGGTGTACTTCATGACGGACATTGAGACGGGCAAGGCCTGGCTGTCCATCACCATCATCGCCGCTGTAGTCACCACAGCGCTCTTCGGCGTCCGGTCGCTGACTGGCCTCGCCTTTACGCTGCTGCTTGCCTTGATCGGGCTCATTCCGCCAGCTCTGATCGGCCACTCCTCCAGCTCCAGTGATCATGAAGGCGCCATCAACTCGCTGGGCCTTCACCTGGTTGGTGTCTCCGTGTGGGTGGGAGGCATCATCATGCTCGCTGTCCTTTCCGGATTACTCGCTGGTTCGAGGAGCCATGGAACCAGCGACGTCACTGAGTCGACGCTTCGACGGTTTTCGGCCCTGGCAGGCTTTGCTTTCGTCCTGGTGTTTGCGTCCGGTGTGATAAACGCAGCCATCCGCGTGACGAACCTGGGCGATCTGTTCGGCTCGGCCTATGGCCAGATCATCCTTGCCAAGGCACTTGCCACCCTGGTGCTGGGTGGCATTGGTTTCATGCATCGTCAGTGGGTCATACCTCAGTTGGGGAAGAGCGGTTCGATGTCTGCCCGCCGCGTGCTGTGGCAGTTGATTCTGGTTGAGCTGCTGGTGATGGGCGCGACGTCGGGCCTCGCCGTGGCGCTGGGGCGCTCGGCCCCGCCACAGCCCACTACATACGCACCGGACGCCTCGCCGGCGTTCATCCTGTCCGGCTATGAGATTCCGCCTGAACTTACGCCAGAGCGCTGGCTTACGGAATGGCGTTTTGACTGGCTGTGGGTGGGAGTCGCCTTATTCGGGGCCGTGTCCTACATCCTCGGGATCATCAAGATTCGCAAGCGCGGGGATAGCTGGTCCTGGTTCAAGACGGTGAACTGGATGATTGGACTGGTGATTCTCACCTACATCACCTCGGGTCCGCCAGCGGTTTATGGCCGCGTTCTGTTTTCTGCCCACATGGTGGATCACATGGCCCTGACCATGGTGGCACCAATCTTCCTGGTGTTGGGTTCGCCCGTGACCCTTGCACTGCGTGCGCTCCCTTCCCGAGGCGAAGGCGCCCACGGTTCGCGGGGGCTTAGGGAGTGGCTGCTCCTGTTCGTCCATTCCCGGTTCTCGCAGGTGGTGACTCATCCGCTGTTCGCGGCTGCGAACTTCGCGGGATCCATCGTGCTGTTCTACTACTCAGACCTTTTCGGACTGGCGATGCGTGAGCACGTCGGGCATGAGCTCATGAATCTGCACTTCCTGCTGACCGGCTACATTTTTGTGCTCAGCATGATCGGCAGTGATCCTTTGCCGCGCCGGGCGCCGTACCCCATGCGCCTGCTGCTCCTGCTCGCAACCATGGGGTTCCACGCGTTCTTTGGCGTGGCCATCATGGGCGGTACTGGCCTGCTGGCTGCTGACTACTTCGGCAACCTGGGCCGGACCTGGGGTGCCTCGGCCATCGCAGACCAGCAAATGGGAGGCGCTGTAGCTTGGGGCATTGGCGAAGTTCCCACCTTGCTGGTGGCAATCGGCGTAGCCGTGATGTGGTCGCGCTCGGACGAGCGGGAGACCCGACGGGTGGATCGCGCGGCCGACAGGAATAACGACGCCGATCTCAGTGCTTATAACGATATGTTTGCCCGGCTCGCTGACCGCGACGCCAAATTGGCTGGCCGCCCAGCCTCAGCCACCCCKACTGCCCTGACCACCCCAACGGCCCAGACTCCAACCGACAACGCAGCCCCAACCGACAGCCCCTCATCAGGACACACAACAGACAGCGTTGAGCGGGCAAGCAGCAAGACCGAACGAAACACGAAGCTGGAAGGACGCTGATGAGCGAAACCGTACGCACCCAACTCCGGGTCCGGGCCTCCGAACTGGAGGGCCGCGGCTGGCTCAACACGGGCGGCAAGTCCCTTGACTTGGAATCCCTGCGCGGCAAAATCGTGCTGCTGGACTTCTGGACGTTCTGCTGCATCAACTGCCTGCATGTCCTCGACGAACTCAGGCCCCTCGAGGAAAAGTACTCTGACGTCCTGGTGACAGTCGGCGTACATTCGCCCAAGTTCGAGCACGAAGCTGATCCTGTTGCTCTTGCAGCTGCTGTGGAACGTTACGAGATCCATCACCCGGTCCTGGATGACCCTGAGCTGGCCACGTGGAAGGCGTACACAGCCCGTGCTTGGCCCACGCTGGTTGTTGTGGATCCGGAGGGTTACATCGTGGCGCATCTTTCCGGGGAAGGCCACGCAGACGGCCTCGCTGTGCTGCTTGAAGAGCTTGTGGCCGAGCATGAAGCAAAGGGGACCCTTCACCGGGGCAACGGTCCGTACGTCGCTCCTGTGCCGACGTCGGGCACTTTGCGCTTCCCGGGCAAAACGACCCAGTTGGCCAACGGCAATTACCTCGTCGTCGACTCCGGTCACCACCGCCTGGTGGAGCTCCACCCGGACCTGAAAACCGTTGAGCGGGTTATTGGCTCCGGGAGCAAGGGCTACGCGGACGGCCAGACGGACACGGCCCAGTTCAACGAGCCGCAAGGCATAGCTGTTCTTCCGGCGGAACTCGCTTCCACGCTCGGTTATGACGCCGTGGTCGCAGATACCGTTAACCACCGCCTTCGGGGTGTGACGTTGAGTTCAGGGCATGTCCGGACTGTTGCCGGCAACGGTGTGCAGCGCTTGCTCGATGCCGGCCCTGCCCGTGTAACCGAGACGGGCGCGGGTGCCTGGTCCGAACACCACGACGGCGGTCCGGCTGACTTTGCTGCCGACGCAATCGACGTCGGGGTGCTTGGCCTCGGGACGGAGGTCTCCTTGTCCTCGCCGTGGGATGTGGTGTGGAGCGCGAAGCTGCAGCGTGTTGTCATCGCGATGGCGGGAACCCACCAGATCTTTGCGTTCGATCCCGTGACCAACCAGGTTTCCATCCTGGCGGGCTCGGGCCTGGAGGGACTGTTGGACGGCGCCGGGGAGGATGCCTGGTTCGCGCAGTCGTCCGGCCTGGCCATTGATGCCGATGAGAACATCTGGGTGGCCGACTCGGAGACTTCCTCTCTGCGACGTTTGGTGCTCGGCGAAACCGGCGTGACAGTGGAGACAGCCGTCGGCCAAGGCCTGTTCGACTTCGGATTCCGTGACGGCGACGCCAGCGAGGCACGCCTGCAGCACCCCTTGGGGGTCACGGTACTGCCCGATGGTTCCGTAGCGATCGCCGATACTTACAACGGTGCCGTTCGCCGGTACGATCCCGCGACGAAGACCGTGTCAACGTTGGCGCGTGGCCTGGCCGAGCCGAGTGACGTCGTCGTGGTTAACCACGGCAACAGTGAGCCGCTGCTGGTGGTGGTTGAATCAAACAAGCATCAACTGGTTTTGGTACCGATTCCCAAGGAAGCCCAGCAGGTGGATGAGGGCGCGTCACAGACGCACCGTCCCAAGAGCCCCGTGACACCTGGAATCCTGGAGCTTGCTGTTCGCTTCAAGGCCCCCACCGGGCAGAAGCTTGATGACCGCTGGGGCGACCCCACGCAGATGAAGGTCTCTTCCACTCCGCCTGAACTGCTGGTCTCCGGGGGCGGGACGTCCGTGGGCTTGTTGCGCACCATCGAATTGTCGCCCGATGTGCCAGAGGGCATCCTTCACATCACTGCCCGTGCGGCCGCCTGTGACGGACCTGAAACCGCGGACGGAGAGATTCCGGACCACGCGGCCTGCCACCTGTACCAGCAGGATTGGGGCATCCCAGTTATTCTGCAGGCTGACGGTGAATCAGAGCTGGTGCTCGATCTCCGCGGCATGGACTAAGCCTGCTGAACTGGCCCGGGTTTGACCCTTGAGGGGGAGGACCCGGGCCTTCTTCATACCCCCAGCCTCACCCGAACTGGGCTAGGCGGGCCCGTGAAGTCCTTGCAAAAGTTGATCGTGGGGCGGGTTCCTYGATCGAAACCTTGGCGCGTGTCCTGTTCAGGGATGTTGGGATAAGGTGGGCCAGTGCGGCGGCGGGGCCTAGAAAGTCAGCATCGGGGTCACGGTCACGGTGTTGTTGTCAGTGTCCAGCTGGGTGGTGAAGCTGAAATCGTGCTCGACGTTGAGGTCGTTGACCAGGCCGGTGAACAAATTGATCTCGCGGGCGGAAACCCTTGCCTTGCCGTTGAGCGGTGCTACAACCCATTTGCCGCCGAAGGGCTCGATGGTGATCTTGGGGTACTCGGTAATCTCCCACTTGATGGTTCCGTCCACAACTCGTGCATTGCTGGCGTGGTAGAACGGGCAATCAGGTTGGAGTCGTTGCTGCTCGGTGGCTTGGGCGGCACAGGTGTCCAGGAACTCCCGGACTTTACCGGCAACGGCTTCGTTCAAAGCCTTGGTTGACCGGGTCTGCAGGTTCAGGGGTGCCTGGCCACCGTCGCGGTTTGAAACGAGGGCCGAGGCAGCAGGAGCTTCGAAGTAGGTGCCGTTCAGGCTGGCTTCGTATTTGCCGGGGTAGAACACGGCAAAAGTGTTGTGACCATTGGGCATGTTGACGGGGACGCCGTTGAGCGCTGCCTCATTGGAGTTCACGACGGTGACCTCAAGAGTGGGAAGCGTAGTGGGAACGAAAGCCCATTTGCCAAAGAACAACCATTGCGTCCCGGTGCGCTCCATCAGGAATTCGGTGTGGAGACGGTTACCGTCCAAGGTGTAATCCACGGGAACGGCAACACGGTTGCTGCCCCTGGACTGGGCGTTTCCGAGTTTGATGTCGGACAGTTTGGAGGCAGCAGTTTGCAGGGCGGTGCCATCCAGCATGGCGGCATTTGCACTGGGAACTTTTGCCCGCAACAGACCCAGGGCTTGCTCGCCTTCGCCCTTCTGCAAGGCTTCCAAATACTCCCGGACAGGCTGTTGCGGACTGGCCACGGAGGAGCTCACCAAGTTGATGCAGACGATGGCTCCGGCCGCAGCAAGCATCAGACCGAGCAGCCATCCGGCTGCGGTCCTGACTATCGCTTGGCTCAACTGCACGCCCTTTACGTTACCTGCCACGGCGGCGATAGCTGTGCAGGAGGGCATCAGCGTGACCTGCGAAGACCCTTCCCAGAGGGCCCGACGCCGGGTGGCAGCGAGCTTTTGCGGCCGCCCGGCGTCGGGCTTTTGACAGCCAAAACGGCTACCGGCGGCGCCGCGAGGAGGTACCGAAAACGCCGCGCATGAGGTCGCGCCCAAGCTGCGTCCCCATGGAACGGACCATGCTCTTCAGACCGCCGCCCAAGGCTCCGCCAAGGGCCCCGGCGAGATCGCCGAACATGCCATTATCCTGCTGGGATGACTGCTGGGGCACTGGTGCCGGTGCCGGAGCCGGCTCCGGAAACGAGGAGGACCCCGGCAGCGAGGAGGGCGAAGGCGCCGGCCGGGAACTCGGGCGGCCGAGGATCTCTTCCTCGATGCGCCGCGCTTCGGCGTCGATGTCGTAGGAGGTACCCCCGGAAGCGCCAGAACCTGAAGCGCTGGCCGGAACCGGTGGCAGCCCCGGTGCGGCGTCGCCGGTGGAGGGTGCAGCGTTGCCATGGAGTTTCTCGTAGGCGGACACGTTGTCTACAGCCGTCCCGTACTTGACCAGAAGGGAGGACGAAGCGACAGTGCTGCGGATCAGGTCATCGGCGCTCGGGCCCATCACGGATTCGGGGGCACGCAGCCGGGTGAGCGCAACAGGTGTAGGGGCACCTTTTTCGTTCATAACCGTGATGACGGCCTCGCCGATACCTGCGGAGGTGAGTGTCTCTTCAAGGTCGTAATCGCTGACGGGGAACGTGGAGACCGTGGCTTTGAGGGCCTTTGCGTCCTCCGGGGTGAACGCGCGCAAGGCGTGCTGCACGCGGTTGGCGAGTTGGCCCAGGACATCGGCGGGGACGTCCTTGGGTGTCTGGGTAACGAAGAAAATGCCGACACCTTTGGAACGGATGAGCCGGACCGTGGTGGTGATGGCCTCGAGGAAGGCCTTTGAGGCGTCGTTGAAGAGAAGGTGGGCCTCGTCCAGGAAGAACACCAGCTTGGGTTTGTCGAGGTCGCCGGCTTCGGGGAGGTCTTCGAAAAGGTCGGCGAGGAGCCACATAAGGAACGTCGAGAACAGCAAGGGCTTGGTCTGCAGCGTGGGCAGCTCAAGGCAGCTGATCACGCCCCGGCCGTCGGGGGCGGTGCGGAGGAGCTCGGCGGTATCGAACTCCGGTTCGCCGAAGAACTTCTCCATGCCCTGCGCCTCAAGGGTGACGAGTTCCCGCAGGATGACGCCGGCTGTGGCTTTGGAGAGCCCGCCAAGATCCTCCAGCTGTTCCTTGCCCTCGTCCGAGGTGAGGAACTGGATCACGGCCCGGAGGTCTTTGAGGTCGATCAGTTCCAACTTGTTCTTGTCCGCAAAATGGAAGATCAGTTGGAGGCTGGATTCCTGGGTGTCGTTGAGGTCCATGATGCGCGAGAGCAGGATGGGCCCGAACGAGGTGATGGTGGCGCGGATCGGGATTCCATTGCCGTCACCGCCCAGGCTGAGGAACTCCACCGGAAAATTCTTTCCCTGCCACTGCTGACCGAGGGCTTCCGTTCGTGCRCTCAACTTTTCACTGCCCGTTGCCGCCGTGGCCAGTCCGGAAAGATCTCCCTTGATGTCCGCGAGGAAAACCGGAACACCCGCCGTCGACAACTGTTCGGCAATCATGTGCAGCGTGACCGTTTTGCCAGTACCGGTGGCGCCCGCAACCAGGCCGTGGCGGTTCATCATGGCCAAGGGGAGCCGGACCTGGGCCTCCTTGTGGATTTCACCATCCACGATCGCCGCACCCAGCTCGATGGTGGCACCTTCCAGGGCGTACCCCTGCTGGATGGTGGAAAGTTTTTCAGCAGTTGTTGCGATGGGTTTGTTGGCCATGCGCATAGCTTAGCCGGGCAAGGTAGCTTAGCCGGGCAGGACGAGATCCTTGCTGAAGGCCAAATGCTTGATGTCCTCAGGGTCTGCAGCCAGATCGAAGAGCGCTTTATAGCCCGTGGCAAGGTACAGATTCCTGGCCTCAGGCTGGCGTGGACCGGTGGTGAGGTAGAGCTTCCTGTAGCCCCGGCGTCGTGCTTCATTCTCCAACTCCACCAGCACCTTCCGTGCCAGGCCGCGACGACGATGCGCAGAGTGGGTCCATATCCTCTTGAGCTCCGCGGTGTGCTCGTCGTAACGCCGGAACGCGCCGCCAGCCACGGATTCGCCGTTTTCCTGGATGATAATCAGTGCTCCGTGGGGCGCGGCGAATTCCTCGGCCGGGTACCTGTTCAGTTCCTCCGCAGCACCCCCGGTGCCGAAGAGTGTCCCGTAGCGCGTGTCATATTCGACGGCGAGTTCGTCCAGGAGCGGGCGGACGCGGGGATCGCGCATGGGCAGGCTGAGGACGGAAAGGCCCGACGTCGGCAGGGTTGGCGTTGTGGTCATGTCAGGCCTTTCGTAGATGGAGCCCAAGTAAGTAGCAATTAAGCGCGTTTTGGGCGGTCAGAACGCGCTTAACTGCGACTCAGTTGGGCGGGCAGCAGCAACGGTCGTCAGGATCTGCCGGGCCAGGGCATCGTTCTCCCGGAAAGGTGCCGCATTGGTATTGGGGCGGGCAAACGCTCCCGCGCCCCAACCGGACGTCCACGGTCCCACTGCAAACAGACCCTTCTGAGGAGTACCAACAGGAGACAGGACCTGGTGATTCCCGGAGACCAGGAGTTTGCCCGTGGAGTGTGGACCCTCCGAGGTGAGCAGCCTCTGCTCGGTGCCCCATCCGGCGTCGTGCAGGTCCGCCAAAGCGGGATTCGCCGAACGTTCCACGGACGCCGAGGGCAACCGTGCCTCGATGTACGCGGACGCGTCCACCACGACCGGTGACTGGAATGAGCCAGCCACAAACCGGCCCGTTGATTCGTCCGTGCGAACCCACATTCCGGGTCCCAGGAACTTCAGGAACCCTGCGCGGTGCAGCGCGAGCATCTCACGAAGACGGTGTGACGGCGGCCCGGAATCCACGAAGCTGAAGAAGCCGTGCCACCAGCCGTGGATCGCTTGTTGGGACCGTGCATTGAGCCGCTCCTGCGGGACCAGCCGGCCAAGGTCCATGTAGACAAACAGCAACGCGGTGAAGAGCGCGAGCGTTTCGGAATGGTTCGGGCTGGTTCGGAGGGCGAGATCGTGTTGGATGTACGCGGCCACCGAACGCTGCACGGCCTCGTGGTCCTCGAACGCGCAACCGCTCAGGGGGTGGTCCAGGGCCTCCAGGTCCAGCCGAAGTGCGGCATCAGGGATGGAGAAAGCAACCAGCTCTTCCCGGGCGCGGCTGTACCAATCGACTGCATCGAACCGGGCCTCGAATTCCTCCCAGCTGCCTGACACACGCGCTGGGTAGCCGGTGAAGAGCTCCCGATAGTAGGCATAGCCGGCGTCCTTGGCGATCAACGGCCACAGCTGTGAGCGGAAGTCCAGTTCCTGATGGGCAGCCAGCAACGCATCAACTGCCTCGGCGGTGAAGTACCGCGGCCGGCTGATCGGCTCGCCGCGCACAACGGAGGAAATCTTGGAGTGGTAGGGCACGCCGCGTCGTGAACCTACCCAGAGGCTCGGTTCGCCGCCGGAGGGCACGTACTTAAGGTCGCCGTCGGCTACTTCCTCAAAGCGCCCGCCGCGGCCCTCGAACAGCAGCACCAGCAAATCCACGAACCCGAGCCCCATGCCGGATACGATCACGTCCTGGCCGGCTTTGATGCCCGAGTAGTCCACGTCCGTTGTGTACGACGGCGGCGCATGGAACCCGCCGTGGCGGGCAGCGAAATCGCTGAGGCGGGCGGACTCGTCGTCCGGCAACGAATCGGTATGGCCCAAGGCGTAAACCACGACGTCGGCCAGCACCTCCGCCCCGGAAGCCAACCGCACGCGGTGCGCGCCGTCGTCGGACCCGGCCGAAGTAAGCGCGGAAGCGGCGACGGGCGTGATCGCGGTAGCCGTATCCCTGTGAACCGTCACGGTGACGTCGGGCCCCAGTGCCGCGACTGACCGGCGGAAGAACCATTCGAGGTATTTGCTCTGGAGCTGCCGGGTGGGAAATGAAGACGGTGTGAGGGACTGGAGTTGCGCCAACAAGTGCGGCTCCAGCGCGGGGACATCGCGGATGCTCCCATCCAGCACACCTGCTGCCCAGGTGGCCAGGCCGGGGCCGTCAACGGGAGGACCGTCGCACGCCACGGACGCGTCGGTGAACATGGTGACGTCCGCAGCGGTGGAGTTCAGCAGCAGGCCCGGGCTCTGGTCATAGCGCCAGATCCTCCCGGAGCCCGGCTCGTACGGCTCCACAATGTGAATGTGCAGCGGCCCATCGAATAATCCGGGCCGGCTCGCTGCCAGCCTTTCCAGCACGCCGGCCGTGCGCGGGCCGCCGCCGATGAAGGCGATGGCGGGAACTGGTGACGGCATGGAGTCTCCTGAAAATACATCGGGTGGTGCAGCCCAATCTAGGGAGGCGATGCCGCCCCGGTCGAGGAGCTGGTAACGGCCGTTCACTGCGCGTCATCCAGCGTTAACGGGCGCAAAATTCGGACTCATATGGCGTTGCGTGAAGTCCCGTGAACCCGCGCTAAGTCCAGTGAAGAAGTGCAAATTTCCGCCTTGCTGGCTGTCCTGTGCGCACCTAGATTGGCAGCCATCCGATAGTCAACAACCGATCTGAAAAGAGGTGGCGCATGAGTGCGATCGCACCGCCTGCCACGGCAGAAACTGCACCAGCCACCACGGATTACTCCGACTACAAACTGGTCCCTGCCCGGCACCCGTGGCGATGGGTGGGTACTGTCCTGGTGGCTGCGGGCGTCGCAGCCATTGTGTGGTCGCTTGTCACAAACCCGCGTTGGGAGTGGGGAGTGGTGGCGCAGTGGTTCACGGCCCAGTCCGTGGTGAATGGCCTGGTAGAGACGCTCAAGCTCACGGCGATCTCCGGAGTGTTGGGATTCGTCCTGGGATTCATCCTTGCCCTCATGCGCTTGTCCGCGTCGCCGCTGCTGGTCTCGGTTTCCTGGACGTTCTCCTGGATCTTCCGTTCCACGCCCCTGCTGGTCCAACTGCTCCTTTGGTACAACCTTGGCTACCTCTACGAGAAGATCAGCCTGGGCATCCCCTTCACGGATGTCCGCTTCTTCGAAGCCCAGACCACCACGCTGATCAGCCAGTTCGCTGCAGCGGTGCTGGGCCTGACCCTCAACCAGGCCGCCTACTCCGCAGAGATCATTCGTGGCGGCATCCTCTCGGTGGACCAAGGCCAACTCGAGGCAGCTTCCGCACTGGGCATTCCCGCTTGGAAACGCTCCACACGGATCGTGTTGCCACAGGCCATGCGCGCCATCCTGCCCAACGCTTTCAACGAGATCATCGGCCTGGTCAAGGGCACCTCGATCGTCTACGTCCTGGCGTACTCGGAGCTCTTCTACACAGTCCAGGTCATTTACAACCGGACCCAGCAGGTGCTGCCGCTGCTGCTGGTCGCAACACTCTGGTACGTCGTCATCACGTCCGTGCTGAGTGTCTTCCAGTACTACATCGAACGGCACTTCTCCAAGGGTGCCTTGCGGAACCTGCCTCTCACTCCATTGCAGAAGGCCCGCAGGTTCTTCGCCACCCACGTTGCAGTCTCACAGACCAAGGAAAGCCGATGAGCATCCTCGCCGCGCGCAAAGAAACCACGACGGCGGCCCAGGCTGCCGACGAAACCTCGGCTGACGCCCCGGCTGGAGATTCGGCCAGCCCGACGTCGGCACAGCCCACCTTGAGGGACAACACCACCACCCGCGGACAGGTGGATATCACCAATGTCCGAAAGTTCTTCGGCACTACCGAAGTCCTCAAGGGTCTCTCCTTGTCCGTGCCACCGGGCGGTGTCGCGGTGATCGTGGGCCCCTCCGGCTCCGGAAAGTCCACACTGCTGCGCACCATCAACCACCTGGAGAAGGTGGACGGCGGCTTCATCACCATCGACAACGAGCTGGTGGGCTACCACGTCCGCGGGAACAAGCTCCACGAACTGCGTGAGAAGGACATCCTCAAGCAGCGCACCAACATCGGCATGGTCTTCCAGAGCTTCAACCTTTTCCCGCACCTCACCGCCCTGGAAAACGTCATCGAGGCGCCAATGGTCGCCCAAAAGCGATCCAAGACTGAAGCCAGGAAGCGTGGCCTGGAACTCCTGGAGCGGGTGGGCCTGAAGGACCGGGCCGACGCCTACCCAAGGCAGCTCTCCGGGGGTCAGCAACAGCGGGTCGCGATTGCGCGGGCACTGGCGCTGGACCCCAAGATCCTGCTCTTCGACGAGCCCACCTCAGCGTTGGACCCCGAACTGGTCAACGAGGTTTTGGACGTCATCCGCGAACTCGCCAAGTCAGGGACCACGTTGATCATCGTGACCCACGAGATGGGTTTTGCCAGGGACGTCGCGGACACCGTGGTGTTCATGGACCAAGGCCAGATCGTTGAGTCCGGCACGCCCCAGGAAATCTTCGGCAACCCCCGTGAAGAACGCACCCGAAGTTTCTTCTCCAAGGTCATCGAACCGGCTTTCAACATCTAGGAAGAAGTCCTCCATGTTTCGCATCACCCGCACCAAACTCCTGGCACTCGCTGTACTGCCCGCCGTCGTACTTCCTGCGCTCGCCGGGTGCTCCGATCCTGGCGCTTCGGCAGCCAAACCCGGGAGCGAAGCCGCGAAGAACGGCGTCGTCTACAACACCTCGGTGGACCAGAACCGGATCCGTGGGGAAAAAGATACTGCCGCAGCCGCCGCCGTCCCCGAAGCCATCGCCAAGGATGGCAAGCTGACCGTTGCCACCACCGCGGGTTCCATCCCACTGTCCTTCCACGCGACCGACGACAAAACGCCGATCGGTGTGGAGGTGGACATCGCACAACTCGTGGCGGACAAGCTGGGCCTGGACTTGGACCTCCAAGTGACCTCGTGGGAGAACTGGCCGTTGAAGACCCAGTCCGGTGATTTTGAGGCCGTGTTCTCCAATGTGGGCATCAACGCCGCACGGGTGAAGCTGTTTGATTTCTCCACATATCGCGCTGCCTACATGGGCTTCGAGGCGAAGAAGAGCTCCACCTACGACATCAAAGGTTCGGACGATATCGCGGGGTTGAAAATCTCCGTCGGCTCCGGCACCAACCAGGAGAAGATCCTGCTGGCGTGGAACAAGGAGCTTGAGGCCAAGGGCAAAACCCTGGCGACGCTGCAGTACTACTCGTCCGACGCCGATACGATCCTGGCGTTGTCCTCCGGCCGCACGGACTTGAACCTGGCGCCCTACCCGTCGGTGACGTATCGCGAGAACACCCGTGACGACCTCAAGGTAGTGGGCAAGGTCAACGCCGGCTGGCCGTCGGAAACCCTCGTTGCCGCCACCACGCTGAAGGGCAACGGGCTGGCCCCCGCCATCACCGATGCCCTCAATTCCACCATCAAGGACGGCTCCTACGCCAAGGTCCTGGAACGCTGGGGCCTCTCCGAAGAAGCCCTGCCCGAGTCCAAGACCGTGACCGAAGCAAGTTTTGGGACCGCCAAGTGAAGTTCCAGGTCCTTGACATCATTCCCCACCTGAAGAATCCGGTGACGGGGGAGATCGTCTCTACAGCTGACCGCCTGAACCAGGTGGTGGAAACGGCCCGCCGCGCCGAGGAACTGGGCTTCGACAGCTTCTCTGTGGGGGAACGCCACGCCGGTGAGTTTGTTTCCTCATCCCCGACGACGGTCCTCGCCGCCGTTGCCGCCGTCACCCATCGAATCCGGCTGCAGACCGGCGTCGCGGTGTTGTCTGTCCTGGATCCTGTTCGGGTGGCCGAGGACTACGCCACCATCGATCAACTGAGCCGGGGCCGCTTGGAGTTGGTGATCGGCAAAGGCAACGAGGTGCTGCAGTACCCCCTCTTTGGCTTGTCTTTGGACGACCAGTGGGAGTTGCTCGCTGAGAAGTACGCCCTGCTCCGCACGCTGTGGCGCAAGGAGAGCGTCACATGGTCAGGCCGCTTCAGGTCACCTTTGATTGAACCAACCACGACGACGCCACGCCCCTTCGCGGGCTCGCCGCGGATTTGGCACGGCTCGGCTACAACCCTTACGTCTGCGGCGCTGGCGGCCAAGTGGGGCGATCCGTTGTTCACCGCGAACGCCATCCAGGCCCGGGAGAACTACAAGGTCCTGATCGACCACTACCGCGAGGAGTACCAGCGCCACGGTCACGATCCCCGGCATCAATATCTGGGCTCAGGCAGTGGGGCCGGCGGTGTGTTCATCGCCGACACCACGCAGGAAGCCATCCGACAGTACGGACCCGTGTATGAGGCGCTGACCGCCAGCCGCAACGTTCCGGGCAACAACTCACCCTTCCGGGACATCCAGCACGCTGTGGCCGAGGGGCCCGCCCTTGTGGGCAGCCCGGAGCAGGTGATCGACAAGATCCTCAGCTACCACTCGCTGTATCAGCATGACCTGCAGTCGATTTCCTTGCCCACCACGCTGCCCTTCGAGCAGCAGCTCGACATCCTGGAACGCTTCGCGCTGGAGGTCATCCCGGCCGTCCGCACCGCAGCCCCAACCACGTTGTGGGAATCCGGAGACCCGTTCGCCGGACGACCCCAGTTTGCCGGCGCCACCGAACCCGATGCCGCAGCAACAGTTACAGCAGACCACGCCTTCAACAGGAGCGACTACGCACATGTCCACGCACATTGAAACAGTTACCCACGCCTCAAGCGCCGCCGAGTCCTTTGCCGAGGAATGGCAGGAGTGGCACACCGCCCATGAGCGCCAACGGGCACATCCGCACGGCTTCCTCGCCGTGACCCACCTCCACTGGCTGGACAGCAACCCGACCCGGTTGGAAGGTGCGCCTGGTACCTGGAACGTGGAAGCCGACGTCGTACGCGTTGTTTTGGAGCCGGGCGAAAGCTTGCAGCAGGACGGCGTTGAACTGAACGGCCACTCTGGCAAGACGTTGGAGTTCGGACCCATCGAGGAGCGCGGGGGCATCAACCTGGCCTCCGGCGACACGGTGATCGAGGTGGCCAAACGCGGTGGCGAGTACGTCGTGCGGCCACGGAATCCGTCGAATGCCCTCTGGCGCGAGTACCAGGGCACGCCCGCTTTTGCACCGAATGCTGCGTTCGGCGTGGCCGGTACGTTCGTGCCGTTCGAGACTCCGCGCCCCACGACGGTGGGTGCTGCCATCGAAGGTATCCAGCATGTGTACGAGGCGCCGGGCCAGATCCGCTTCAAGCTTGCTGGCCAGGAACTGGCGCTGACGGCGTTCAACGGCCACGCGGCGGGATCGCTTTTGGTGCTGTTCACGGACCAGACCTCCGGCAAGACTACGTACGCGGCCAACCGCTCGCTCTCCGTGGTCCCCGCGGCTGATGGCTCCGTGCAGCTGGACTTCAACCGGGCGGTCAACCTTCCCTGCGCCTACACCGACCTGGCCACCTGCCCGCTGCCCCCCGCCGAAAACCGGCTGCCCGTGGCAATCGAAGCGGGCGAAAAGATTCCCTACGAACGTCAGGACCAGAAGTGAGTACCCTCGAAGAACACAAGGCCGGGTTCCTGGCCATTGAACTCGACGGCGCGGGGTATCAGAATCTTGCTACCGCCGTCCTGGCAGCTGAGTCCGCCGGTTTCCACGTGGCAACCTTCGCCGACGCGCCGATTCCGGAGCGGGTCAACGCCCTGCAGCGTGCAGCCTTTGCTGGGCCGTTGACGCGGAACATTGCACTGGTACCGGAAGTGGACACGGTATATACGGAGCCGTTCCACATTTCCACTCAGCTCGCCAGCTTGGACTACGTGTCCGGCGGGCGCGCCGGGTGGATCGTCACTGCAGCGGACTCGCCCGAGGCTGCGGCCGCCGTCGGGCGTTCTTTTGTTCAGGGTGAGGCGCTGGCACAGGAAGCGGCGGCCTCCGTCGAAGTTGGCCGCCGGCTGTGGGATTCGTGGGAGGACGACGCCGTGATCCGCGATGTGGCCACGGGTCGCTACCTTGACGTCGACAAGCTGCACTATGTGGACTTCGAAACTCCTGCCGATTTCGCCGGTCCTGCTTACTCCATCAAGGGTCCGTCCATCATTCCCCGGCCGTTGCAAGGTCAGCTGCCTGTGCTCGCCGCCGCCTCCTTGGTGGGCGAGGGCTTGGTTCCGCTAGATTCCGTGGATGCTGTGCTGGTTTCTGCTCCGACGCCCGAACTGCTCGTTGCCGAGGTTCGCGATGTGCGGGCCCGGCTTGGAGCTGCGGTTGCGGTTGTTGCAGAGCTCGACGTCGTTCTTGACTCGCGCGGGCAGCCTGCCGTTTCACGTTGCGCTTCCTCGGCGGAAAGCGGTTCGTCGGCGGAAGCGGGCCGGGCACGGTTTGTTGGTTCGTCGGCTGGTCTGGCTGACGTGCTCGATTCGCTCCTCAAGGAGGCCGACGGCGTCCGTCTCCACCCAGCCGTCTTGGACGTGGACTTGGAAGAATTGTCCCGCCTGGTGCTGCCCGAACTCCGCCAGCGTGGATCCTTGCGTGCGCCTCTGCAAGATGGAACGTTCCGCGATCTGCTGGGCCTGGAACGTCCGGCGAGCCGCTACGCGAATACGACCATTGCAGCCGTTGGCTCGGAAAACTAAAGGGGATCACCATGACACAGCACAACCGTGCTATTTTCCAGCCGACGGGTCAGATCCAGTTCGGCATTTTCTTCCAGGGCGTCAACTCCGGCACGATTTGGAAGGCGTCGGAATCGGGTTCGCAAACCGATTTCGAATCCTTCCGCCGCATCGTCCAGACCGCCGAGCGGGGGAAGTTCGCGGCATTCTTCCTCGGAGAGGGGTTGCGCCTGCGCGAACACCTCGGCCGCCCACATGCCTTGGACGTCGCTGGCCGGCCCGATGCGCAGACCATGCTCGCGGCCCTGGCAGCGGTCACCAGGAACATCGGACTCGTAGCAACGCAGAACACCACATACAACGATCCGGCGGACCTCGCACACCGTTTGTCCTCCCTGGACCTGATTTCCGGCGGAAGGGCTGCCTGGAACGTGGTCACCACGGACAACGCCTGGACCGGAGCCAATTTCCGTCGCGGGGGATACCTCGATCATGCCGACCGGTACAAGCATGCCGAAGCATTTGTTGAGACCGCCAAACGCATCTGGGACTCCTGGGAGACCTCTTCGGGGCCGGCACGCCCTGTGCTTCATGAGGGCCAGCACTACACGGTGGACGTCACCCCGCGGTTGCCCCGTAGCGCCCAGTACCGTCCCGTGCTCTTCCAGGCCGGCGACTCCCCGGATGGCCGTGATTTCGCAGCGCGCCAGGCTGACGTGATCTTCTCCGCCCACCCAAAGTTCGATGACGCCGTGGAGTTCCGCCGCGACATTGTGGCGCGCTCCGTCGCTGCCGGCCGCGGAGCCAACGCGGTGCAGATTATGCCGGCCAGCGAGTTCATCCTGGCCGCCACCGATCAGGAAGCCCAAGAGAAGAAGGCCTGGGTCCGCAGCCTCCAGATTGGTCCGCAGCAAGCCATCGCGTACCTGGAGCAGTTCTGGGGCCGCGAACTCACTGAGTACGATCCCGATGGTCCGCTTCCGGAGATTGATCCGGCAGTCGAGGAGACATCGGAGACGCGCGGCAGCGGCTTCCATGGAGCGAAAGCGCGCCAGCTCGCGGACCAGTGGCGGGCTGAGGCCAAGGACAAGGGGCTCTCAATCCGCCAGTTCGTCACCTCCCGCACAGCGCGGGTGGACGCGACCTTTACCGGTTCCTATACCGCCATTGCCGACCACCTCTCCGAGTACGCCCGCGTTGGCGCAGTGGACGGGTTCAACATCTCGCCGTGGCTTATCCCTACTGGCCTGGACGACATCGTGAACCACTTGGTACCCGAACTTCAGGAACGCGGGGTCTACCCTACGGACTACCGCGGAACCACGCTGCGCGAAAACCTGGGGCTTGAGACACCCGTGCGTACCACTGAGTCGGTGCCGGCCTGATGTTGGCGGCATTTGTTGCTGGATCATTCCTTCGGCATCTCGGACGGCGCCCGGATCCACGCGGGTTCCACCGAGTGGATGGTGGAATGATCCAGCAAAATCGAGCAGCAGTGGTTGACGAGTCGAGGGCAACCATCTGCTTGCAGTTGGCGGTGTGGGGGCAAACGCTCTAAACGCAGGAAACTAGAGGAGTTCCTTGAAGACATCCCAACCGCGGCCTACGGGACCATAGGGTCCCCAGAGGACAGTGGTGGACGCTCCGGCAGAATAGGTGACCAGATCTCCATTCCCGTTGATGGCAGCGAGGTCGTTGTACTTGGAGTGCGAAAAACTGCCTAGTCCGGCTATCTCGGAGAAGACATCCCAACCGCCGCTGATGAGGGACGATGGCTGCCAGCCGCCAGCATCATCAGCCGGGTACAGGAAGAGGTGTCCGTTGCCGTCCCTTGCATAGACTTCCACAGGGCCATCGCCGTTCATGTCGCCAGCAGTGATGATCTTGTTCATCATCTGCCAGCCTTGGCCCACCTTCGTGGGGGCGAGCCACCCTCCGTTGCCATCGCCCGGGTAAAGGAAGAGATCTCCAGCCGGATTTCGGGCAAGGACATCGTTGGTTCCGTCGCCATTGAAATCACCCGGTCCGACGATCGCGTTGAAAACGTTCCAACCCTGGCCCACCTGTTGGCGCTCAAGCCACCCACCCTCGCCATCACCCGGATAGAGGAAGAGGTTGCCTGCCGCATCCCTGCCGAGGAGGTCATTGAAGCCGTCACCATCGAAGTCGCCGGGTGAGAAAACGATGTTGAACACGTTCCAGCCTTGGCCAACCTGCACGGGCTCATCCCACGCACCCCAGTAGGTAGGGCACGCGCCCTCGCAACTTCCCTTGTAGTAGGTGTAAGTCCGCGGATACAGGATGAGGCGGCCATCATGGGTTCGTGCGAGTGGCTCGAAGTTGCCGCGGCCGGTCCAGCCCATGGCCCGGCTGGAGGCTTTGATGGGCAGTGTTTCCGGGCTTACCTGGGAACCCGTCGGACAACCCGACTGGCCCGGGGTAAGCGGGTAGACCTTCATCGAAATACGGTGACCCTGGTCTTCTGGAAGGACTCGCAGGGTTTCACCCTGCCGCTCAGCAGGAAGCGGCACGCCATCCCTCAACCACTCCAGGGTGATGCCCTCACCCGTGCCGTCTGGATTCCTGCAAGCGGAGTAGTCGTAGTTGTACTGGCGGCGCAGTTCCGCGCCGACATACGGTACGCCGTCGATGAAGGGTGTCGGCTGGGACACCGCGAAGGCGGGCGGTGCTCCGGCGGCCAGGAGCCCTGCTGCCAACGCCATGGCAATCGCCATCGCTGAGCCCGTTGTGAATCGTTTGGTGCGCGCTTGAACGTTCCCCATGATGTTCCCCCCGGAAGCTGGCATCGATGTGTTGACGTTACCGCACTTGGGGTGCGCTGGTCAGGGGTTGCCGGGTCGGAAGTCTGCTGATTAGGGGATGCCCGCCGCCAGCATGAAGACGTCGATCTGGTCCTCGGATTCCAGAACAAAACCATGCCGCTCATACAGGTGGCGCGCCGCGCTTCCCTGCAGCACGTTCAAACGGAAGGGCCTCTCATCCACGGAGGCCGCCATGACGTGCCGAAGTACAGCGCCGCCCAGCCCTTTGCCCTGATGGGCCGGGGCCACGTAGAAGTGTTCAATCCACCGGGCGTCCGGCTCCTGGCGAACTGCGATCACCCCGGCATCCACGCCTGCAGTATGGATCACATAGGTGTGCTCCGGCTGGAACGCTTTCAGGAAGCGCTCCCGAACCCGCACCGGATCCCAGCGACCCAGCCGTTCGAGGTCGGGACGCATCACCACGGCACGAAGCTCGGCGATCCAGATGGCATCGGAACTGTAAGAGGGGCGCAAGGTGAACTCTGGAGGCACGCTTCCCAGCCTAGATGTTTCAGCGCTGTTCCTGACACCTCCTCTTCCGGACCCCTCCTATTCCCGAACAGCGTCTTCGCTGGCCTCGTCCCTGATCCGCTGGGTCGCCACCCAACTGGCGAGCACTTTCAATGCGTCCTCCGAAGGTGTGCCGGGATCTGCGGTGTAAACGTTGATCCGCAGCCCTGGGTCTGCAGACAGCTCGAGGGCTTCGAAGCTCAGGTCAAGGTCACCGACGATGGGGTGGTGGAGGCGTTTACGGCCCGTGCGGTGGTACTTCACATCGTGCCTGGCCCACCTGACCCGGAATTCCTCGCTGCGTGTGGAGAGCTCCCCAATCAGATCAGTGAGGTCCTTGTCGTAGGGGTTCTTCCCGGCGGTAGACCTCAGCACAGCAACAATATCGTCGGCGCTGCGCTCCCAATCTGCGAAGAATTGGCGTGCCTTGGGGTTGAGGAAGGTGAATCGTGCGCTGTTTGGCGGGGTTGTTTCTTCGTCCATCAGGTCCATGTAGAGGGCAGCGCCAAGGTCGTTGGCAGCGAGGACATCGCCGCGATCGTTCCGAACCCACGCCGGTGCCGTGGTGATGGCATCAATGACCCGTTGCACGCTTGGCCGGACCGTCTTCGGACTGCGCTTCCGCCTCACCCGCGGCGCCACCGTGGCCGCGCGTGCCAAATCGAAAAGGTGCGCTGTCTCGGCGTCGTCAAGCTGCAGGGCGCGGGCGAGTGCCTCAAGGACACTGTCCGAAGCTCCGGAAAGGTTTCCGCGCTCGAGCCGTATGTAGTAATCGATGCTCATCCCGGCCAGCATCGCTACTTCCTCGCGGCGCAGCCCTGCCACGCGGCGGTTGCCCCCGTAGGCTGGCAACCCGGCGGCGTCGGGCTTGATCCTTGCACGCCGGGAGGTCAGGAACTTCCGTACGTCCTCGCTATGAGTCATGAACGCAACGCTACGCCGTCAGCAAGGGAGCGAGGGAGGGCCTGGGATTACTTGGGACGCCCAAGGGGGTAATGACGGGCACTCCCACAGCGTGCCAGGGCTGAATAGCGTGGACACCATGACTATTGAACTAACCCTCAACAATGGCGTCACGATGCCGGCACTCGGCTTGGGCGTCTTCCAGAGCGCACCCGAGGAAACCACCGCCGCCGTCGCGGCAGCCCTTGCCACCGGCTATCGGCACATTGACACCGCCGCAGCCTATGGAAACGAGCGGGAGGTGGGCCAAGGCATCCGTGCATCGGGCCTGCAGCGGGAGGAGGTCTTCATCGAGACAAAAGTCTGGGTCAGCGACTTTGGCTATGAGCAGACGCTGCACGCCTGGGACAAGGCAGCGGGCAAGCTCAACGTCGAATATATTGACCTGTTCATCCTGCACCAGCCCGCCCCGGACCGGTTCGAGAAGACCATCGAAGCGTACAAGGCGCTTGAGCGACTCCTCGAGGACGGGCGCGTGCGCTCGATCGGTGTCAGCAACTTCATGCCGCACCACCTCAAGGACCTGCTCGCCTCCACCGACATCGTGCCTGCGGTAAACCAGATCGAGCTTCACCCCTACTTCACGCAGCCCGATGCCCAGGACGCGGATGCAGCAAACGGTATCCTCACCCAGGCCTGGTCACCCATTGGCGGAATCACTTTCTACCCGGGCTGGGGCGGAGACCGACGGAACGTGATGGAAGATCCTGCCATCGCAGTCATCGCGCGGACCCACGCCAAAACACCGGCCCAGGTCATGATCCGCTGGCACTTGCAGCAAGGCCGCTCAGCCATTCCCAAGTCGACCAACCCACAGCGCATCGCGGAGAACTTCGGTGTCTTTGACTTCGAACTCAGCACAGAAGAACTCGCGGCAATCGACGCGTTGGATCTGGGCGTGCGCAATGGACCCGATCCAGATGTCTCGCGCCCAGAGCGCTTCGCCCTGGTGATCCCCGAGGCCTGAGCGCCGAACCCCCGTAAACCCGGAACGCAGAAACTTCCAGCCCCAGCACCACCGTCCGAACCATAGGATGAAACGGACGAAAGGTGCAGCACACGATGGTCACACGCGAAGAGGTAGAAGCAGCGTACTCACGGACGGCAGGCTGGGTACGGCATACACCGGTCGCTGAGAGCGGCAACCAAGAGCCGTATCACCTGTGGTTCAAGTGCGAGTTCATGCAGCACACTGGCACGTTCAAGGCGCGCGGTGCCTTCAACCGGTTGCTCACGGCCCGGGAGAATGGCGAACTGAACCCGGAGATTGGCATTGTGGTGGCCTCCGGGGGCAACGCGGGCCTGGCCAACGCCTATGCAGCGTCCAAGCTCGGCGTCCCCGCTACGGTGTTCGTCCCCGAGGCAGCGCCCGCCACTAAGGTCCATAAGTTGTTCGCCAGCGGAGCACGGGTGGTCCAGGGAGGCTCTGAGTACGCCGAGGCCTACGCCGCCGCCGTGAAGTTCGCCGAGGAAACGGGTGCGGTCTATTGCCACGCCTACGACCAACCCGAGATTGTGGCCGGCGCAGGGGGCGTTGGCTTGGAACTGCTGGACGAACTGCCCGACGTCGATACCATCCTCGTTGCTGTTGGCGGCGGCGGGTTGATGGGAGGCATTGCGGCAGCGGTTGAAGGCCGGGCCCATGTAGTGGGCGTTGAGCCTGAAACGGTTCCCACGCTGCACACGGCCTTGGCCAAGGGAGAGCCCGTGGATGTGGCCGTTTCCGGTATCGCCGCGGATTCCCTGGGCGCCCGGCGGATCGGCGAGATTGGATTTGGTGTTGCCCGACGGACGGGCGTGCAGAGCGTACTGGTCAGCGACGAAGACATCGTCCAGGCCCGCCGCAAGCTGTGGGAGGAGTACCGGATGGTGGTGGAACATGGTGCGGCCGCAGCATATGCCGCCCTGCTTTCCGGCGCGTACGTGCCCAAGGATGGTGAGACGGTCGCGGTCATTCTCTGCGGCGCCAACACCGATCCAGCACACTTCTAGCAGGGTCCAGCGCAAGAATCCCCGCCGGTTGGTGTCCGGCGGGGATTCGACGTCGGCAGGTGTGCCCTGCCACAGCGGTTCCTACTTCTTGGGCAGGCCTGCCGGGTTCAATTCGGACGTCGGGATGGCCTCGGAGGACAGGCCCCAACGGTCCAGGATCTTGCCGTAGCTGCCGTCCTTAATAAGGTGGTTGATGGCAACCTGCGCTGCCGCAGCAAGCCCGTTGTCCTTCTTGGTGGTGAAGGCGATCTCAGCCTTCAGCGGCCAGCCGCCGTTGAGCGTGCCCACTTCCTTGGTCTTACCGTCCTTGGCCGCTTTGTAGGCTGCGGAGGCGTTGGGCCCGAACGTCAGGTCCGCGCGTCCGGACTGGAGGGCGAGCTGGGAGGCGGAGTCGTCGTCGTAATACTGGAACTCAACCGGCTTCAGGCCGTTCTTTTTGTTCTCTTCGTCCCACCGCACCAGGATGGCTTCCTGGTTGGTGCCGGAGCCGACGATCACGCGTTTGCCGGCGACGTCCTTGGCCTCCTTGACCTCTGAAATATCCGAATCGGTCTTGGCATAGAAGCCCAGGAGGTCATTGCGGTAGGTCGCGAAATCGAACTTTTCCTTGCGTGCTTCGGTGACCGTGACGTTGGAGAGGACGGCCTCATACTTGCCGGACTCGACGCCGAGGGGCCAATCGGCCCACGCTACCGGCAATACTTCAACCTGCAGGCCAAGGCTCTCGCCGATGGCGTACGCGAGGTCAACCTCGCTGCCGATCAGGGTCTTGTTGTCCGTGGCGAACAGGCTCAGCGGCGGCGTCCCGCCGGTTGAGACCACCGTCAGTTTGCCATCTGCCTTGATGGCTTCCGGAACCAGGGCTGCGGCCGCGGAGTCGACGGTCACCTTGATGCGGTCCTGTTCGGGCGACAGGTTGAACTCTTTGGCCACGCTGGTAGATGCCGTTGAAGAGCCCGATAACGGTGCTGTCGCCGCCGTCGCGCCCGGATCCGAGCAGGCTGCGAGCCCGAGTAGAGCCGTAGCGGCCAGCGCCGCGGTCAGGCCGGTCTTGGCTGCAAAACGTGCCATGGTTTCCCCTTATTTTTCCCGGATTGGGACGTCGTATGCGTGCTTGTTGCTGCAACTATCCGGCAGGGCAGGAACACGGTCAAAGCACTCTGAAACGCTGGGATACAGGGGGTAATTGCGGTTAATCGGGAGTCGAACGAGGTCACAAACTTCCTAGGGAACCGGCCGCGACGCAACTCACAGAAATAAGCCGGGGGCCGCCGTCGTTGTCGCTAGAGTGCCCGCCAACCAACAGTGCGGGTGCCGCGAAACGTACCGAAAGGCATTCCCCGTGACTGTTCCTCTTTCCATCCTGGACCTGGCAACCATCGGAAAGGGCCAGACCGTGGCGGAAAGCCTCGCCGGCAGCGTGGCCATGGCGCAGAAGGCCGAAGAGCTGGGCTATCGCAGGGTCTGGTACGCCGAGCACCACAACATGTCCGCCATCGCCTCCTCGGCCACGAGTGTCCTGATCGCCCACGTCGCAGCCCACACGAACACCATCCGGCTGGGTGCAGGTGGCGTCATGCTTCCCAACCACTCGCCACTGACCATTGCCGAGCAGTTCGGCACCTTGGAGACGCTGCACCCGGGACGCATTGACCTGGGACTTGGCCGTGCGCCGGGCAGTGACCAGAACACCATGCGTGCGCTTCGCCGTGACCATACGTCCTCGGATGCTTTCCCGCAGGATGTCCTGGAACTGCAGGGCTACCTCACCGGACCTACCCGCATCCAGGGCGTCGAGGCGACTCCGGGAAAGGGCACCAACGTGCCGCTGTACATCCTGGGTTCCTCGCTGTTTGGAGCACAGCTGGCTGCACAGCTTGGGCTGCCCTACGCCTTCGCTTCGCACTTCGCGCCCGCCGCCTTGCAGGATGCCGTGGCCATCTACCGCCGGGACTTCCAGCCCTCGGAACAGCTGTCCGAGCCGCACGTCATTGCAGGCGTCAACGTCACGGCGGCTGACAGCAATGCCGAAGCGCAGGCGATCCATCTCGCCGTGAAGCGTGCCCGTGTGTCGCTGTTCTTTGGCGGCGGCCGACAGTTCACGGATGACGAAGCGGACATGGTCCTGGATTCCCCTCAAGGCCAGCACATCTCCCAAATGATGAAGTTCTCTGCCGTCGGTACGCCGGACGTTGTGCGCGACTACCTTGACGAATTCGCCAAGCACGCTGATGCGGACGAACTCATCGTTGCCCACCAGAGCATTGGCACCGAGGAACGCCTGCGCTCGGTGGAGTTGGTTGCCGAGGTTGCGGGGCTTGTAACGGCGTAGGCGCTGGCATCGAAAATAAATTCGAAAGCTTTACGCATTTGCAATGATTCAGGCATGACGCCGAAACCCCACAGGCGGAGACTATAGCTATCCGCAGTGGAAGGATCCGCTATGCCCACGCCCTTAAATCAATCAGCCGCAGACTCCGCGCTGCTGATGAACTCGCTGCCGCTTGGCCTGCTCCGGACCTTGCTCCGGACGGACGCGCAGCAGGGCATCACTCCGCAGTTGATGGCGGAGCTGAGGGCCATTGCCCGCGTTCCGGGCCTGCTGGTGGCGTGCAACTACGGCGGCACGCTCTGTGCAGCTGAAGGTGTCTCCACCGAGACGCTGCCGCTGGATAGTGCGGCTGTGGCTCTCCGCGCGCTCGCAGCCCTCCCCAACACGCATACGGCCATCATTTCCGGCCGGTCCTTGCGCGACCTTGCTGCAGTGTCCAGATTGCCGGCTGAGGTCCATTTGGTGGGCTCGCACGGCGTTGAGTTCGACATGGGCTATGCCTACAACCTGTCACTTGCCACGGAAACCCTGCTCCAGCAGGTAGCGACGGCATTGACTGAGGCGGTCGCCTTCGAGAAAGGCATCAGCATTGTCCGCAAACCGGTGGGCGTTGCTGTCCACACCCGGCCTGCGACGCCGGAAGTGGTGGAGCGCGTCATTTTCCGTTCCCAGCAGATCGCCATTGAGTATGGGCTCTACTTCATCATCGACGGCTCCGTGCTGGACCTCACCGTTGAGGAACCAGCGAAGGGCCAGGCCCTGGAGCAGCTTCGCTCCCGCCTGGGTGTGAGCGCTGCGCTCTACGCGGGCGACGCCGCAAGCGACGAAATGGCGCTCGCCACCTTGCGGGGCCCCGACCTTGGCCTTCACGTCGGCGCCGGAAGTACGACGGCGGCACACACCATTCCGGATCCGGAAGCCTTTGCCCGTGTGCTGGCTTTGTTGTTCGAACTGCGGCGGGCATGGCTTTTCGGCGAGGACGCCGTGGGGCTGGAGCGGCATTCGATGATCGGAAACGGCACGTCGACGGCGTTGCTCACCCCTGACGCCAAGGTTTGCTGGATGACCCACCCCTTGCCGGATTCGGGGTCCCTGTTTGCCCATATCCTGGGCGGTGACCCGGCGGGCCACTTCAGCATTGAGCCCGTCAAGCGTTCCCAAGTATTGGCTCAGCGCTATGTGGACAACACCATGATCGTGGAAACCCGCTGGGCAGACGTGACAGTGACGGACTATCTTGAGCCCGCCCCGGAAGGCATCACCAGCCTGGTCCGCGTTCTGTCCGGGACGGGCACCGCGCGGGTGGTGTTCGCGCCGCGGCCGGACTATGCCACTGCGCCGTTCAGCATGGAGATCCGTGGCGAGGAAGTCCACATCATGGGCACCTCGGATCCCATCATCCTTTCGGCGCCCGGGGTTGCCTTCCAGATCACCAGTGATAGCAGGTACGCCACCGCCACCGCCGAGGTGCCCCTGCAATACGGTCCCGTTGTGCTGAACCTCCGCTGCGGTGACACGGAGCCGCCGCCCGCGGACCCGACTGGCGAGCCGACCCGTCGTGCCGCCGTCGGGCAGTCCGCCCGGGAGTGGGTCAGGACGCTGCAGCTGCCCACCATCAAGACCTCGCTGGTTCGGCGCTCGGCACTGGTTCTGAGGTCGCTGGTGCACGAGCCAACAGGTGCTGTCCTGGCGGCGCCAACCACGTCGCTGCCCGAGGGAATCGGCGGGACGCGCAACTGGGACTACCGGTATTGCTGGCTGCGCGACGGCTCCATGACCGTTAATTCCTTGGTGAGTTTGGGCTCCACGCACGAGGCCGACGGGTTCCTTCGCTGGCTTGGCCGCATCCTGGAAACTGCGCCCGGGCCGGAATGGCTCCACCCGTTGTACTCGGTGACCGGTGCGCCACTGTCCACGGAAGCGATCGTCGAGAGCCTCCCAGGTTATGCCGGTTCGCGTCCCGTGAGGATCGGGAACGCGGCCGACCACCAGGTGCAGTTGGACGTCTTTGGCCCGATTGCCGAGCTGATTCACGATCTTGGCGAGCGGCGCGGGTACCTGCCGGATGAGCACTGGTTCCTGATGGAGCAGATGGCCCACGCCGTCATTGCCCGCTGGCACGAGCCAGACCACGGAATCTGGGAAGCGCGCCGCCCGCCACGCCACCACGTGTACACCAAGGTCATGTGTTGGGTGACGCTGGACCGGGCCTTGCGAACCGCTGCCTTGCATGGTCGTGTTGCACACGAGGACTGGTCGCCGATAGCCGCTAAGATCCGCGAGGAAGTCCTCCGCGAGGGCTGGGATTCATCTGCGGCCTCGTACACCGTGGCCTACGACAGCCCCGACCTGGACGCCGCCGTGCTGCATATCGGCTTGTCCGGCCTGCTGGATGTCCAGGACCAGCGGTTCCTGGATACCGTAACGGCCGTTGAGCGCGAGTTGCGTGTGGGTCCCACCGTTTTCAGGTACAGGTACGACGACGGCCTGCCGGGTTTGGAGGGCGGCTTCCACATCTGCACTACCTGGCTGATTGAGGCGTACCTTGCTGTTGGACGCTTGGATGATGCGCTGGAGCTGTTCAACCAGTTGGTGGCTTTGTTCGGTCCTACAGGTCTGCTGCCGGAGGAGTACGATCCCGCCTCGGAAACGCATCTGGGTAACCATCCACAGGCGTACTCGCATCTGGGCTTCATCCGGTGTGCACAGCTCCTGGACCATTACCTGGCCAGCGCAGACGTGGAGTAACCCCAAGTAGGGGACAGATAACGCTCCTCCCAGGCCTGAGTAGAGCGTTATCTGTCCCCTACTTGGGCCGGACGGCGCTAGGTGAGGAGCAGGGCCACGGCGATCATCGCGGGCACCGCCACGATCGTCGTGATGAGCACAGTGTCCTTTGCTACTGTGATGCCGGCGCGGTAGCGGGTGGCTGCCACGAACACGTTCTGGGCCGTAGGGAGCGCCGCCGTCACCACCACGGCGAATAAGGCGTGACCATCCATCCCTAAGGCAAAGCGGGCAAACACATAGGCGATGGATGGGTGCACGAACAGCTTGAACCCGCTGGCCAGCAGTGTGTCCAGGCGTCGTCCCGCGTCCTTCTGC
The DNA here is from genome assembly GCF_052113945.1 of Paenarthrobacter sp. RAF54_2. Classification (NCBI taxonomy): domain Bacteria; kingdom Bacillati; phylum Actinomycetota; class Actinomycetes; order Micrococcales; family Micrococcaceae; genus Paenarthrobacter; species Paenarthrobacter sp. RAF54_2. The sequence continues at coordinate 47,544 of NZ_JBFRDV010000023.1, read as the reverse complement.
AAAGGCCGTGATCCGTTCAGGCTCATGCCGAACGCCATCAACATGGCGGGAATCGCGGCGCCGCCAATCAAGTGGATCGGCTCCAGAATGAGCGCGGGCACCTGAAATCCCTTTCCTGCCACCAGAAGTCCAAGTCCCGAGCCCACGATCATCGGGTTCTTCACAATCATGAGCAGGAACCGCAGGGGAGTGGTGCGGTGGGTACTCGTGCTGGCGTCCAGGGCCATCAGGTACAGGGGCGTGAAGAACGCGAGCTGGAAAATCAGCAGCGGCGCCACGTAGCTTGCGTCACCCAGCACAAAGACCGCAATCGGGATGCCCAGGTTCGCGGAGTTCGCCAGTGAGGCACTCATTGATGACATCAGGGCTTCGGGCAGAGTGCGCTTGAGCCAGAATTTCACGATCAGGAAGAACAGCAGGCCCGTGATGATGGCACCCACTGCGGTGACCAGCAGCGGGGCGGCAAACACCTCGTGGAACTTCGCCTTGCTCAGGGTTTCGAACAGCAACGCCGGGCTTGCGACGAAGAATGTCAACGAGCTCAGGACCGTGCGCGCATTCTCACCCAGGATCCCGCGGCGCCCAACGAACATGCCCACCAGGATGATGGCCCACACCACGAAGAACCCGGACAGGACGCCGATCATGAGGGCGTGCTGGCGGGGAGGTGTTGGGTCACGAACAACAGCCTAGCCACATCGCCGCGCTGAGTAAGCGTTTTCTGGCGAGAGTTCCGTCATACGGACACCAAAGCGCGACGTCGGCACTCACATGGGTTCCGACGTCGAGGTTGGCTTTTGGCCGGGTTAGCTCATGTGCGCGGCGTTGCTCAGCGCGTGGGGCGGACGCATCAGCCCGGGTGTGTGGCCCTCCGCGGGGTCGTTTCCAAGCTGCAGGATCTTATTGTCCTTGCTGACATGGACGACCCTGGGTTCGTAAGCGCGCGCCTCCTCGGTGGTCATCTCGGCATAGGTGATGAGGATGACGACATCCCCTACATGAACCTGGTGGGCGGCAGCACCGTTGATCCCGATGACGCCGGAACCGCGCTCGCCGGCGATCGTGTAGGTCTCCAGCCGGGCGCCATTGGTCACGTCAACGATGGAGACGAGTTCGCCCGGAAGGATGTCAGCCGCGTCCAGCAGGTCAAGGTCGACAGTGACCGAACCGACGTAGTGAAGATCGGCATGGGTCACCGTTGCGCGGTGGATCTTGGACTTGAACATTGTGCGGATCATAATGCGATCAGTTTAGCGCGGCACCCTCATCCAGCGCTGTGACGTACCAGACGTTCGGCGGGCGTCGGCGGCGTTGCTTGCAGACTGGTAGAGATTCACAAGATTCACAACATTCATAGACATTCACAGGAGCTGGACAAGGAAGCGGCCCCAAAACACCCTGTTTCGGGTGTTTCGGGGCTGCCATCAGTTCAAAACAGGTCAGGAAGGTACGGCACTGACCGTCTGGGCCGGCTCGTAGCGTTCGAGGTTCGTCCCAGCCGCTACCAGGGCGCGCAATTCAGGCAGCCCACCTTCCACCACACCGGCAGCGCGCGCCTGAACCAGGACGTTGCCCAGTGCAGTCGCCTCAACAGGTCCGGCAACCACCGGCTTGCCCGTGGCGTCAGCCGTTAGTTGGCACAGGAGCCGGTTCTGCGAACCACCGCCCACAATGTGAACCACGTCCACACTGCGGCCCGCGAGCCGTTCAGCGTCCGCCAGCGTGCGGGCGTACCCGGCCGCGAGGCTGTCCATGATGCAACGCACGACGGCGGCAGGCCGGTCCGCGAGCACGGCGCCTGTGTTCCGCACGGCTGCGCGGATGCGGTCCGGCATGTTGTCCGGGGCCGTAAAGGCCGGGTCATCGGCGTTGATTCGTGGGCCGCCGCTGGGGAGAGCCGAGGCTGCGTCCAGCAGTGACGTCAACGATTGGTTGAAACCTTGTGCCGCCCAAGCACGTTGGCACTCACTGAGCAGCCAGAGCCCGCCGACATTCCGCAGGTACCGGATTGTTCCGTCCACACCGCGCTCGTTAGTGAAGTTGGCCTTGCGGCTTGCCTCGCTCAACACTGGGCTGTCCAACTCCACGCCCACCAAGGACCACGTTCCCGAGGAGATGTAGGCGAAGTCCTTTTGCTCGGCGGGCACGGCGGCCACGGCCGAAGCCGTGTCGTGCGATCCAACCGCAACCACCCTGGTGTCCGCGGGCAATCCCGTCTTTTCGAGGATGCCCGGCAGGAGGGTGCCCACGGTTTCGCCCGGCTGAATGAGGGGAGGGAAGATATCTTTCGGCAGGCCGAGTGCATCCAGGAACTGTGTGGCCCACTCTCCCGCAACAGCATCAAAGAGCCCTGTAGTGGAGGCGTTTGTGGCCTCCGTCCGGCGCTCTCCCGTGAGCAGGAAAGCGATCAGGTCCGGGATGAGGAGAGCCTGGCGCCCTTCCAGGGTGGGCTCGCACGCCAGCTGGTACAGCGTGTTGAACTGCAGGTATTGCAAACCCGTTGTGGCATACAACTTCTCCGGGGAGATCGCGGCATGCACACGTTCCACAGTCGCGCGGCTGCGCTCGTCCCGGTAGCTGTACGGCTGCGCGGTGAGTTCGCCGGCGTCGTTCACCAGGCCGTAGTCCACAGCCCAGGTGTCGATGCCGATGCTCACGATGCGCTCGCCATTCCCACGCGCAACGGCAGCGGCGGCCGTCAAGCCCTTGAGTACCTCCGCGAACAGGGCGTCGAAGTCCCAGCGGAGGCCGCCGTCGAGCTCCACCACTCCGTTAGGGAAGCGGTGGATCGTCTCGAGCGACACGCCGGATTCAGGCGAGACGCGGCCCAGCATGACGCGGCCGGAGGAGGCGCCAATATCGACTGCTGCGAAGACTGGCCTCGCAGGTGAACCGTTGCTCATGCTTGGCCTTATCGCAGGAATGCGGCAGCCACGCCCGCGTCAACGGGGATGTGCAGCCCGGTGGTGTGGGACAGTTCGTTGCTGGTGAGCACGGAGGCTGCGTTGGCGACGTGTTCCGGCAGCACCTCCCGCTTGAGCAGCGTGCGCTGGGCGTAGTACTTGCCCAGTTCCTGCTCGTCCACGCCGTACACAGCTGCGCGCTTGGCGCCCCAGCCGCCAGCGAAGATGCCCGAGCCGCGGACCACGCCGTCAGGGTTGATGCCGTTGACGCGCACGCCGTACTCGCCCAGTTCAGCGGCGAGTAGACGGACCTGATGGGCTTGATCGGCCTTGGTGGCGGAGTAGGCGATGTTGTTGGGCCCGGCGAACACGGAGTTTTTGGACGAGATGTAGATGATGTCCCCGCCCATGCCCTGATCGATCATGACCTTGGCCGCGGCCTTGGAGACCAGGAACGAGCCCTTGGCCATGACGTTGTGCTGCAGGTCCCAGTCCTTCTCGGTGGTTTCCAGAAGTGGTTTGGAGATGGACAGGCCGGCGTTGTTGACCACCAGGTCCAGGCCACCGAATGCGAGAACGGCCTCCTGGATCGCTGCTGCGATCTGGGCTTCGTCCGTCACGTCGGCCTGGACGCCGATGGCGACGTCGGGTCCGCCCAGTTCCGCGGCGACGGCCTGGGCGTTCTCAAGGTTCAGGTCGGCAATCACGACGCACGCGCCGTCGGACGCCAAGCGAGTGGCGATCGCCTTGCCAATACCCGACGCCGCGCCTGTCACCAGTGCGATGCGGGTGGCATGGGACTTGGGCTTTGGCATGCGGGCGAGCTTGGCTTCTTCCAAGGCCCAGTACTCGATGCGGAATTTCTCGGATTCCTCGATCGGCGCGTAGGTGGAGATGGCCTCGGCGCCACGCATCACGTTGATGGCGTTGATGTAGAACTCCCCGGCCACGCGGGCGGTTTGCTTGTCCTTGCCGAAGGAGAACATGCCGACGCCTGGGATCAGCACGATGGCCGGGTCCGCGCCGCGCAATGCCGGGCTATCGGCGTCTGCATGCCGGTCGTAGTACGCCTGGTAGTCCTCGCGGTAGTCCGCGTGCAGGTCCTTCAAACGGTTGGCGGAATCCTCGATCGAAGCATCGGCGGGCAGGTCCAGGACCAGTGGCTTGACCTTGGTGCGCAGGAAATGGTCAGGGCAGGAGGTGCCCAGAGCGCCCAGGCGGGGGTGCTCTTCCGAGGCAAGGAATTCAAGAACGACGGCGTCATCACTGAAGTGCCCCAGTTGCGGCTTGTCCGTGGAGGCCAGGCCGCGGATTACCGGGGCGAGGGCGGCTGCCTTGGCTTTACGCTCAGCTTCGGGGAGGGCGCCGTAGCCGGGGAGCTTGGCGCCGAAGGGCTCGGCCTTGCCGTTCTCCGCGATGAACTTTTCTGCCTGGTCGATGATCCACAGCGAGTTGGCCTCAGCCTCTTCACTCGTGGCGCCCCACGCAGTGATGCCGTGGCCACCCAGGATGGTGCCGATGGCCTGGGGGTTGGCTTCCTTGATCGCGGCGATGTCCAGGCCGAGCTGGAAACCGGGGCGGCGCCACGGAACCCATACGACCTTGTCGCCGAACACCTTCGAGGTCAGCGCTTCGCCGTCCACCGCCGTCGCAATCGCGATGCCCGAATCGGGGTGCAGGTGGTCAACATGCGCAGCGTCCACCAGGCCGTGCATGGCAGTATCGATCGACGGCGCAGCGCCGCCCTTGCCGTGGAGGCAGTAATCAAAGGCGGCCACCATTTCGTCTTCACGCTCGACGCCGGGGTAAACGGACTTCAGTGCCTGCAGCCGGTCCAGCCGGAGTACAGCGAGGTTCTCCGCCTTCAGCGTGCCGAGGTCGCCACCGGAGCCCTTGACCCAGAGGAGCTCGACGTCCTGGCCAGTGACCGGGTCCTTCTCGATCCCCTTGGCGGAGGTGTTGCCGCCGGCGAAGTTGGTGTTCCGCTTGTCCGCGCCGAGGCGGTTGGAGCGGGAAATCAGGTCTTCAACAGTCTTGTTGGTGGTCATGCTTTATGCGCCCCATCCGGCTTGCTGGCCGCCAGCGCGGTCCTCGTTGATTTTCTTCTGGTAGCCGCTGGCCTTGTAGGCAGCGATCGGGTCGGCGGGCAGGCCGCGGGATTCACGCCACTCGGCCAGGACCGGGCGGACGTCGGTGTAGAAGGCATCGTTGAAGATGCCGTTCGCGGCCAGAACATCCCCGGCACGCTGGGCCTCGGACAATGCTGCGGTATCCACGAGCAGTGCGCGGGCCGTCATTTCCTGGACGTTCAGGACCGAGCGGATCTGGCCCGGGATCTTCTCTTCCAGGTTGTGGCATTGGTCCAGCATCAGGGCAACGCCTGAATCTTTCCGGAAGCCGCCACCGCGGATCACCTCGTACATGATGCGGAACAGCTGGAACGGATCGGCTGCGCCCACAATGAGGTCGTCGTCTGCGTAGAAGCGGGAGTTGAAGTCGAACGAGCCGAGCTTGCCCAGCCGCAGAAGCTGCATGACGATGAACTCGATGTTGGTACCTGGCGCGTGGTGGCCGGTGTCCAAGCAGACGAAGGCCTTCTCGCCAAGGGCAAGGGTCTGCGCGTAGGAAGTGCCCCAGTCCGGAACATCTGTGTGATAGAAAGCCGGCTCGAAGAACTTGTACTCCAGGACCAGCCGTTGCTCGTCGCCCAGACCTGCGTAGATCTCCTGGAGGGATTCCGCGAGGCGGTCCTGACGGCCGCGTATATCGTCCTGGCCGGGGTAGTTGGTGCCATCGGCCAACCAGATCTTCAGGTCCTTGGATCCCGTGGCGTCCATGATCTGGATGCACTCAAGGTGGTGGTCGATCGCGCGGCGGCGCACGGACTCGTTGGACGAGGTCAGGGAACCGAATTTGTACTCGTCATCCTGGAAGGTGTTGGAGTTGATGGTGCCCAGGCCAACACCCAAGCCTGCAGCGTACTCGCGCAGCGCGGAGTAGTCGTCAACCTTGTCCCACGGAATGTGCAGCGCGACTGTAGGCGCCAGGCCCGTCAGCTCGTGGACCTTGGCGGCGTCGGCGATCTTTTCCTGGACCGTGCGCGGCGTACCCGGGGTGCCGAAAACCTTGAACCGGGTCCCCGAATTTCCGTAGGCCCAGGACGGCACTTCGATGGCCAGTTCTCCCAAGCGGCCCAAGGCCGACTCTGTGGCGGCCGACTCTGTGGTGTTCATGCTTGTTCCTTCTGCTGGGTTGCGGCGGTGCTGGCCTTGGCCAGTTGATCCTCAAGATTGAAAACTTCTTCGACGATTTCGAATCCCTGGTCCGGAGGCAGCTCGCTGTTCGAGAACAGGGTTGCCATCTCGGCCTGCCAGCGGGCGTTGACGTCCGTTATGGCCATCTGGGCTTGGGCGGCTTGGTAGTCATCGCATTCGAGGTATCCGATCAACTGGCCATCGGGAGCCAGGAAGAGGGAGTAGTTGTTCCATCCCGCGTCCTTGAGGGCGTGCAGCATTTCCGGCCAAACGGCTGCATGCCGGCGCTTGTATTCGTCCATCAGCTCGGGCTGGACGGAAGAGCGGAAACAGACCCTCATGTGCGGTTCTCCAGGTCACTCGTCTTTGAATCGTTTCATTTGTTACGATTCAAATTACCCTCGTGAGAAGGAGGGTGTCAAGGCGTTTCCTGCAAATCGATGACAACCAGCGGAGATTGGAAAGCATGTCCCAGACAGCGAGCATCAAAGACGTTGCCACCCACGCACAAGTAGCCGTGGGAACTGTTTCCAACGTGCTGAATTATCCGGACCGCGTATCGCAAAGGACCAAGGAGCGCGTCCTCAAATCCATCGCCGAACTCGGTTTCGTCCGCAACGACGCCGCCCGTCAACTCAGGGCAGGGCAGAGCCGGACTATCGGACTGATCGTGCTGGATGTGGGCAACCCGTTCTTCTCCTCGGTTGCCCGTGCCGCGGAAGATGCAGCCACAGCCTTGGGTAGCGTGGTGTTGGTAGGGGACAGCGGCCAGGACGCTTCCCGGGAGGCGCATTATATGGACCTGTTCCAGGAACAGCGTGTCCAGGGCCTGCTGATCTCGCCTGTAGGGGACGTCGGGGATCGGATCGATACGCTGCGTGAACGCGGCGTGCCAACTGTCCTGGTGGACCAACTCGCCGACACCGAGCGGTGCAGCTCAGTCTCCGTGGATGACGAAGAAGGCGGATATCTTGCCGCCCGGCACCTGCTGGACACGGGCCGGCGTCGTCTGGCTTTTGTTGGCGCCCCATCAATTCGCCAGGTAGCCCACCGACTCAACGGCGCACAGCGGGCCGTCTCGGAAGTAGCAGGGGCGACCATCGAGGTCCTGGACTCCGCTGGGCAGACCGTCCTAGCCGGACGCCAAGTGGGCAACGATTTGGTGGAGCGGGCGCCAGCCGAAAGGCCGGAAGCCGTGTTCTGTTCCAACGACCTCCTGGCGCTCGGCGTCATGCAGTCGCTGACCATGCTCCGGACCGTTCGTATCCCGGAAGACATCGCCCTCATCGGCTACGACGACATCGACTTCGCCGTCTCCGCCGTCGTGCCCTTGTCCTCCATCCGCCAGCCAACGGAGGCCTTGGGCCGCACGGCGATCGAGTTGCTGGCGGAGGAGCAGGACAGCGGCGGAACCAAACACCGGGCCGTGGTGTTCACGCCGGAGCTCGTGGTGCGTCAAAGCACGGCCGGCGTACCCAAGTAGGTCGCAGCAGTGCGCGTTTTGAACGGTCAAAACGCGCACTAATGCTACTTAGTTGGGTAACTACAGCGCGTAGATGCTCCACGCAGCGGTGTGCTCAGCGCCGGGTTCCAACCGGATCAGGTCCGTGCCACTGTTGAACGCGTCTGGCGGGCAGGTCATTGGCTCTACGGCCAAGCCCAGCCGATTCGGAAGTGGTTCCGGCTTGTCTGCCGTATGGATCTGCAGCCATGGGCAGCTTTCGTCCCAGGACATCCCGACGCCGGTGCCCGCCGGGTCGCGCAGCGAAAGCCGCGCCAGCCCGCCGTCGAACCCTGTTCCTGTGAACGCATGGTCGATCTCAGTGGTGCCAATGGCCCGCGGGGTCCGGAAATCGAAAGCGTGGCCCTCAACTCCCACAACACGAACCGGCAGCAGCCTGTCAGGGGTGACCTCAAGGAAGCTATCCGCAGCAAAATCGAGGACCCACTGATCCAGCGGCGAAGAACCGGCCACCAGATACGGGTGTGGGCACACTCCGTACGGTGCTGGAGCGTCGGCTACGTTCAAGGCAGTTAGCCGCGTGTGCAGCCCGGCGTCGTCCACCACGTACCGAGCCGAGAGCTCCAGTACGAACAGATATCCCGGTGTAGGCCCAACGGTGCAGGTCAACGTGAGTGAACCTCCGTCGGACTCTTTCAGTTCCCAATCCAGCGGGAAGGCGAGACCGTGCAAGGATGTGCCCCGGTCCGGTTCGTTGACGGGCAAGTGGTGCACCGTGCCATCGAAGCGGTAGGCGCCGTCGGCGATCCGGTTGGGCCAGGGCGCCGCGATAATTCCCCGGTAGTCCGGAATCGGGCCACCCTCCGGGAACGGGACAACGAGGTCGCGGCCCTGGAACTGTAAGACACGCAGCGCCGCGGCCCGGGCTGTGATGACAGCCCGGTAGCCGCCGGACTGCAGCGTGAATTCGGTGCTCACAGGCCGCCGGCCAGCTTGTAGTAGGCGGCGTTCCAGTTCAGTTCCTTCTTGAACTGTTTGATGGTGGTGTCCTCGTCGATGGTCAGGAGTTCGGTCTTGGCGATTTCGGCGAAGTCCTCGAACACCTCCAGGCCCACCTGCGTGGAGAGCACCGTGTGGTGGGCGGCGCCGGCAGTGAGCCAGGCTGCGGCCGACGTAGCGAAGTTGGGCTTGGGCTCCCACAGTGCGCGGGCCACCGGGAGGTTGGGCAGAGGCTGGTCGAGATCGACGACGTCCACTACGTTCGCTACCAAGCGGAACCGATCGCGCATATCGGACAATGCGACCACGATGCCGGGGCCGGCGTCCGTATCGAACACCATGCGTACGGGGTCTTCCTTGCCGCCGATGCCCAGCGGGTGGATCTCCACGCGCGGCTTCTTGGCAGTCAGCGAGGGGCAAACCTCCAGCATGTGCGCGCCCAGGATCTTCTCCGAGCCTGGCTGGAGGTGGTACGTGTAGTCCTCCATGAGCGAGGCGCCGCCGGGCAGCCCCGCGCCCATCACCTTGGCGGCGCGGACCAGGATGGCGGTCTTCCAGTCGCCCTCGGCGCCAAAGCCGTAGCCGTCAGCCATGAGCCGCTGGACTGCCATGCCGGGGAGCTGGCGGAGTTCGCCGAGGTCCTCGAACGACGTCGTAAACGCGGCTGAGCCGTTCGCCTCCAGGAAGCTGCGGAGACCGAGTTCGATCTTCGCGCTGTAGCGCAGCGACTCGTGGCGTGCGCCATCTTTTTGCAGTTCGGGAACCACCTCGTAGAGGCGCTCATACTCGGCAACCAAGGCATCGACGTCGGACTCCGCAGCGCCGTGAACGGCATCGGCGAGCTCGTTCACTGACCAAGTGTTGACCGAGACGCCGAAGCGCAGCTCGGCTTCGGTCTTGTCGCCTTCGGTGACGGCGACGTTGCGCATGTTGTCACCGAAACGGGTCAGCTTCAGTGTCCGCACAGCGGCCCAACCTGCCGAGGCGCGCTGCCAAGCGCCCACCTGGCGGGCGATCTCAGGATTGCTGACATGCCCGACGACGGTCTTCCGTGGCACGCCGAGGCGCGACTGGATATACCCGAATTCGCGGTCCCCGTGGGCTGCCTGGTTCAGGTTCATGAAGTCGAAGTCGATATCGGCCCACGGCAGGTCACGGTTGGCCTGGGTGTGCAGATGCAGGAGCGGCTTGCGCAGGGCGTCCAGGCCCTGGATCCACATCTTGGCCGGGCTGAACGTGTGCATCCAGGCGGTCACGCCGATCACGGAGTCGTTCGAGTTTGCTTCCAGCGCAGTGCGGCGGATGGCGTCGGAATCCGTGAGGACCGGCTTCCACACGAGTTTGACCGGCACGTCCGAGGAATCGTTGAGGGCGTTGGCAATCTCCTGCGATTGCGAGGCGACCTGCTTGAGGACATCTTCGCCGTAGAGGTGCTGGCTTCCGGTGAGGAACCAGACCTCGTACTGATCAAGGGACGTGGTGTTGGCGCTGGGCATTTTCATGGCTCCTGAAAGTGTTGAGACGTCCGCTTTAGCGGCCGTAGACGTTTTGGTAGCGGTTGTAGAGCGAGTCGATCTTGGCCTGGTCAATGGGCAGGGGTTCGCCGAGTTGGCGGGAGACGTGCACGGTCTTTGCCACTTCCTCGCACATCACGGCTGCCTTCACCGCGGACCTGGCGTCCTTGCCGATCGTGAAAGGTCCGTGGTTCTGCATGAGCACGGCGGGGGAGTGGGAGTTCTTGAGGGTCTCCACGATTCCCTGTCCGATCGAGTCGTCTCCGATCAGCGCGAACGGGCCTACCGGGATCGGGCCACCGAATTCGTCGCCCATCATTGTCAGCACGCAGGGGATCTCTTCACCGCGGGCGGCCCAGGCCGTGGCATAGGTGGAGTGCGTGTGCACCACACCGCCAACCTCGGGCATGTGCCGATAGACGTAGGCATGTGCTGCAGTGTCAGAGGACGGCGAGAGGTCCGGGTTGCCCCAGTCAACGGTTCCTCCGCTTCCGATGTTGATGCCCCTGACGGGAGTTCCGTAGAGGTCCGTGACCACCATTTGCTCGGGCGTCAGCTCGTCATAGGAGACACCGGAGGGCTTGATGACCATGAGATCGTAGCCAGGGATCCGTCCGGAGACGTTGCCCGCAGTCCAGACAACCAGCTTGTAGCGGGTCAGCTCAGCGTGGAGGTCGCAGACTTCGCGCCGGACTTTCGCGATGGTTTCCAAGAGCGTGCTCATGCGTTGATCCCTTCTGTGATGGCGGTGTGGGCAGCGCGCTGAATTGCCTTCAGGCGATGCATGACGCTGTTGGTCCCGCGGCCGAAGTAGTCGTGCAGGGTGCGGTATTCCTGGAAAAGTGCTTCGTAGGCCCTGACATTTTCAGGGATCGGCGTGTAGACGGCACCCGGGGCAGCTGCCATGGATGCTGCCGCTTCGCGGATGTCCTTGTACTTCCCGGCAGCTACGGCGGCGTGGATTGCCGAGCCGAGGGCGGGCCCCTGCTCCGAGCCGATCGTGGAGAGCTGCAGGCCAGTGATGTCTGCGTAGACCTGCATCAGGAACTTGTTCTTCAACAGTCCGCCAGCCACGATGAACTCCTTGACCGGTACGCCAGAGTCACGGAATGCATCCACGATGGTGCGGGTGCCGAAGGCCGTGGCCTCCAGCAGCGCACGGTAAGTGTCCTCGGGCTTTGTGGCCAGGGTCTGGCCCACTACGACGCCGGACAGTTCGTGATCCACCAGCACTGAGCGGTTGCCTGAGTGCCAGTCCAGGGCAATCAGGCCGTGCTCGCCAATTGCCTGCTTCTCTGCGAGTTCGGTGAGGTATTCGTGGATGCCCAGGCCTTTGGCGGCTGCAGCTTGGTGGTAGTGAGGGGGGACGCCGTTCTTGGTGAACCAGCCGAAGATGTCGCCAACCCCGGACTGTCCGGCTTCATAGCCCCACAATCCGTCCACGATGCCGCCATCCACGACGCCGCACATGCCCGGGACTTCACGCAGGACGTCACCGTTCATGACGTGGCATGTGGACGTTCCCATGATCGCCACGAGTTGCCCGGGCTCAACAGCGTTGGCTGCGGGCGCGGAGACGTGGGCGTCCACGTTGCCCACGGCTACAGCAATTCCCGCAGGCAAGCCGGTCCAGGCCGCAGCTTCTTCCGTCAGGTAGCCCGCGGCGTCGCCCAGGCGGCCAATCGTGTGCTCCAGTTTTTCCGAAACGAAGCCCTTGAACTCCGGGTTCAGCGCGGCGAGGAAATCCTCCGACGGGTACTTGCCGTCCTGGTAGATGCCCTTGTAGCCAGCGGTGCAGGCATTCCGAACGTAGCTGCCGCACAGCTGCCAGACGATCCAGTCGGCCGCCTCGACCCAATGGTCCATGGCGCCGTAAACTTCGGGATCTTCCTCGAGCAGCTGCAGTCCCTTGGCGAACTCCCACTCTGAAGAGATCAGGCCGCCATACCGGGGAAGCCAGGCCTCCCCGCGTTCCTCGGCGAGCGTGTTAATGCGGTCGGCCTGGGGCTGTGCGGCGTGGTGACGCCACAGCTTCACGTAAGCGTGAGGACGGTCCGCGAATCGTTCCAGTTCGTTCAGCGGAGTGCCGTCCGCCGTCGTCGGAACCATGGTGCAGGCGGTGAAGTCAGTGGCGATGCCCACCACATGAGCGGGGTTGACGCCGGCATCGGCGACGGCGGCTGGTACTGCGTTGCGCAGGACGTCGCGGTAGTCGTTGGGCACTTGGAGCGCCCAGTCGGCGGGCAGCCGCTGGCCGGTAGCGGGCAGTCGGTCGGACACGACGGCGTGCGGGTATTCGAACACGCCACTGCCGAGTTCGGCACCGTCCGAGACGCGCACAACGACGGCGCGACCAGACAAAGTGCCATAGTCCACGCCGATGACGAACTGCTCGTCGAGCGGGAGGTTTTCAGTGGTATTCATGAGGTCTCCATCCGGCTGGCCAAGGCCTCATTGCCGGGGGTCGGGGTGGAAGAAATGAAGAAGGTCTGATGCAATTGTTAGCGCTCACAACTTTGATGTCAAGAGGATGCGCGTCATGTGGGACTGTTTCAGACACTCCGACCCAAGTTGGTAGCAGATCAGCGCGTTTTGAACGTCCAGAACGCGCTCTGCTGCGACCTACTTGGGTTTAGTTAGCGAGCCGCGCCGTCGTGGACCGGACGACCAGCCGGGGCTTCACCGTCACTGGCGTACCCGTGCTGCCGGTCTCCAAGCGATCAAGCAGCAAGCCGATGCAGCGCTGGCCGAGTTCTTCAAAGTCCTGGGCCACGGTAGTCAGCGGCGGGATGAAGTAAGCGGCTTCGGGTTGATCGTCGAAGCCCACAACACTGATATCGGAGGGGACCTGGACACCGGCTTCATGGAACGCCCGGAGCACCCCGAGGGCCATCTGGTCGTTGGCCACAAACAACGCCGTCATGGAACGTTCGGCGGCTATTTTCAGGCCCTCGCGATAACCGCACTCAGCACTCCAGTCGCCTTCGATCAGGGCCGCTGGTTCCAATCCGGCCTCACGCAGGGCGTCCCGCCAACCCTCGGTGCGGGCAACGGCGTCAATCCAATCAGCGGGTCCGGAAAGATGCCCAATGTGCTTGTGCCCCAGCTCAAGGAGGTGCTGGACGGCCAGACGGGCTCCCTCGCGCTGGTCCACAGTGGCGCCGCTGAGGTGCTCGTCGCCGAGAGAGCCCACTGCCACAAGGGGCACTTGAGCGGTGATGTCCTTGAGGACTTCAAAGGTCCCGGGATGCGGCACTGTGACAACTATGCCGTCCACGCCTTGGTCCATGAAATGCGCCATGGCGTCCTTGATGGTCTCTGGCGTGACGTCCCGCAAGCCCGCGACACTGACAAAATAGCCCGCTTCCCTGGCCGCCTGCTGCACTCCGAGGAGGGTGTGGGACGGGCCGTACTGAGCCAACTCGCTTCCCAGGACGCCGATGGTCTGGGAGCGTCGGGTTACCAGGCTGCGTGCAGCAGTGTTGCGGCGGTACCCAAGTTCAGTGATGGCCTGTTCAACGCGCTCGCGCGTCTTTGGGCTCACATTGGGATGGTTGTTCAGAACACGCGACACAGTTTGATGGGAAACGCCGGCAACGCGGGCGACGTCTTCCATCACAGGCGGCCTGCTTGGTGCGGATTGTTCAGTGCTCACCCTGTCACGATAGAGCACCTGCGGGGTGATCAGCCCACAGCTGCCTTGGCGGCGTAATGGCGGTACCTCGTCAGGAACTCGGGCGTCCCGGAGGTCTTCGACTCAGCAACCTCGATTCCTTCAAGTGGCCAATCAGGCAGCCTTCCCGTGAGGACGCCGGCTGCTTGCCGTGCAGCACCATCTGCAACGTATTCGCCCGGAGCGGGTACGAACACCGGCAATCCGAACACATCAGCGGCAACCTGCTGCACAGCTTCGGACTGGGCGCCGCCGCCCACAAGGATGATGCGTCGGGCCGCCACGCCTTGCGCTTGCAGAGCAGCAAGGCCATCGGCCAGGGAGCACAACACACCCTCGACGGCGGCCCTGGCCAAGTTGGCGGGCGTGTAGTTGGAAACTGTGAGCCCATGGAGTGAACCTGTGGCGTCCGGAAGATTCGGCGTCCGTTCGCCTTCAAAGTATGGCACCAGGGTCAGACCGCCGGCCCCTTCCTCGGCGGACAGGGCCAGCTTGCCGAGTTCCGGCAAATTCACGCCAAGCAGTGCGGCAGTGGCATCGAATATGCGGGTGGCGTTGAGCGTACAGGCAAGCGGCAGATAGTTCCCCGTGGCATCGGCAAAACCTGCCACCAGCCCGCTCGCGTCCTGGGAAGGGACGTCCGAGACAGCGAAGACAGTTCCGGACGTTCCGATCGAGATAACAACATCCCCGACGGCGGCGCTGACTCCCAGCCCCGCTGCGGCGTTATCGCCTGCGCCTGGCCCGATCAAGGCACCGTTCGGCATCTTTCCGGCAGCATCTAAAGGCCCGACGACGGCCGGCAGCACCGGGACATGGCCGAGCGTGCTTTTCAAGACTTCCGGCAAGTATTCCCCCGTCTCGGAGGAGAAGTAGCCGGTACCGGAAGCGTCGGAACGATCAGTCCGGAGCAACTCCAGAGATGACGGCCCGGTGCCCGGCCCATGACCGGCCAAACGCCAGGACAGCCAGTCGTGCGGGAGGCAAACGGCCGCAGTGCGTCGGGCATTCTCGGGTTCGTTTCGAGCCAGCCACCGTAGTTTGGTGGCCGTCAGCGATGCCACCGGTACAGTCCCCGTGCTGGCGGCCCAATATGCGGCTCCCGCCGCGGGATCACCTTCGCCGGCTTCCAGGATCAGCTCTTCCGCGTCCAGTGCGGACCGGGTGTCATTCCACAGCAGTGCTGGGCGGACCACGTTTCCTGATTCGTCCAGGCACACCATTCCATGCTGCTGGCCACCCACCGAGACAGCATCGACGTCGTCCAAGCCGCCCGCCTGGCTGATGGCTTCCTGAAGGGCAGTCCACCAGTGATCTGGATGGACCTCGGTGCCCTCGGGATGCGAAGCGCGGCCCTGCCGCACCAGGGCGCCAGTGTCTGAGTCCCTGATGACCACTTTGCAGGACTGGGTGGAGCTGTCGATCCCGGCGACGAGAGGCATGCGATTTGTTCCTTTGGGGACTTGTTCCGGTACGGACCGTCGCCGGGGCTGGCAGCCCCGAAATGAAGCAATCCTGGTGACCCCGGCGACGGTAATGCGAATGGCTGATTTTTCCTGGAGGCTGATGCCTTTAGCGCGCGCCCAGAAGGTGCTCAATGGCCAGCTGGTTGAGGCGGACGAAGGCGAACGAGCGCTCGGCGGTCTTGTCGGCGTCGAACGTGTCGAAGGCGCTGGCGTCAGCCAGCAGGTCCGCAGTGGTTTCGCCAGCGTTCAACGTGGGCTCGCCGAGCTCGAACACGCCCGAGGTAGTGAGCGCTTCCTGGACCTCAGGATCGGCGCGGAAAGCGAGGGCGCGTTCCTTCAAGAGCAAGTACATGGACATGTTCGACTTTGCCGATTCCCACACGCCGTCGTAGCCGTCGGTGCGGGAGGGCTTGTAGTCGAAGTGACGCGGGCCGTCATACTTGGGTCCGCCGTTGGGGAAGCCATTCTCCAGGAGGTCCACGGTGAAGAAGGCGCTGGTGAGGTCGCCATGGCCGAAGACGAGGTCTTGGTCGTACTTGATCCCACGCTGGCCGTTGAGGTCGATGTGGAAAAGCTTGCCGGCCCAGAGGGCTTGGGCAATGCCGTGGGTGAAGTTCAGGCCCGCCATTTGCTCGTGGCCGGTCTCGGGGTTGAGGCCCACAATGTCGCCGTGTTCCAGCTGCGCGATGAACGCAAGGCCGTGACCAACCGTCGGCAGGAAGATATCGCCGCGGGGCTCGTTTGGCTTGGGTTCCAAGGCAATCCGAAGGCCGTAGCCCTTCTCTTTGATGTATCCGGCGGCGGTGTCCACGCCTTCCTTCATCCGGTCCAAAGCCGCGGAGAGATCCTTGGAGCCGTCGTACTCGCTGCCTTCGCGGCCGCCCCACATCACGAACGTCTCGGCGCCGAGTTCAGCGGCGAGGTCGATGTTGCGCAGGATCTTGCTCAAGGCAAAGCGTCGGACGGAGCGGTCGTTGGAGGTAAATCCGCCGTCCTTGAAGACGGGGTGGCTGAACAGGTTGGTGGTAACCATCGGAACCTTGAGGCCCGTTTCGGCCAATGCGCCCTTGAAGTTCTTCAGGGTGAGGTCACGCTCGGATGCGCTGGCGTCAAAGGGGACAAGGTCATTGTCGTGGAAAGTGATGCCGTAAGCGCCGAGTTCACTGAGCTTGTGAACGGCCTCAATCGGGTCCAGGGCTGCCCGGGTTGCAACGCCGAAGGGATCGGCGCCTGTCCATCCCACGGTCCAAAGGCCAAACGTGAAACGGTCCTGGGGAGTTGGCTGCGGGGTCATTGTTGCTCCTTTGCAAGGCGGCGAGGAGGCCATGGATGAAAAGCACTCCAATTAGTTTTCAATCTGAACTATATGGGGGATGATGGATCATGGTCAATGGAAACCGGCAAAAATCTTTCAACCCCGTGAGGAGGCTGCGAGAGTGAATGAGCAAGCTGCCCCCGGGCGCGTAGGCGACGTCCGCCGTCGTAATCTTTCGCTTGTCCTGGATTCGATCGCCCGCAACGGCGATGCCAAGCCCAGCCGCGCCCAGGTGGCTGCTGGAACAGGGCTGACCAAGGCCGCAGTATCGAGCTTGGTGGCTGATCTGGTGGAGTCAGGCCTCGTCTCCGAGGTTGGCCTGTATCGCGATGGGGAGCGGGGCCGGCCAGGTCAGGGCCTCGAGCTCAGCTCCCGCCGAGGCGTTGTAGGAATGGAAATCAACGTCGACTATCTGGCCGTGGGCTTGGTGGACCTCGGCGGAAACTTGCGCTTCAGTTCCGCAGTGGAGTCCCGCAACCGGGGGCTCAAGCCGGGCGCGGTCATGGAGCATCTGGGTGAACTCGCCGATCAGGCCAAAGCGGCAGCCGCTGCTGAAGGCATCACGATCCTGGGTGGCGGACTTGCAGTCCCCGGCCTGGTTGATGAGCAGCGCAACATCGTCCTGTCCGCTCCAAACCTCCACTGGGAGCACGAGCAATTGAATCCGCAGGCGTTGCTGGAAGACGCGCCGCTCGGTGTCAGGCTGTCCAACGAGGCAAACAGTGCTGCCCTTGGTGAGCTTTGGTACGGCGACGGTCCAGCAGACTTCCTCTACGTTTCCGGCGAGGTTGGCGTTGGCGGCGGGGTCATTATCGGTTCGGAGCTCTACACGGGACCTGGCGGTTCAGCTGGAGAGTTGGGCCACATCGTGGTGCATCCCGAAGGGCCAACATGTTCCTGTGGAGGGGCTGGCTGCCTGGAAACATTCGCTGGACAGGAAGCCATTTTTGAGGCTGCGCGTATCCCGGAGGGGTCCCTTGGCCAGCGAACGGAACTCCTGCTCGCGGCTCTGGCCGCCAATGAGCCCTTTGCAACACGTGCAGTGCGCGACGCCGGGAGGTACTTGGGCGTCGCACTCGCCTCTTCTGCGCGTCTGATGGACATCGAAGCTGTAGTGCTGGGCGGCCACTTTGCAGTGCTCGCCGATTGGCTGAGGCCTGCGGTGCTATCAAGTTTGGAAAGGTACGCGCCCGGGCTCCTGGAGCCTGAAAACCTGACAGTTTCCCGCTTGGAGCACTCCGGGACGCTGCTGGGGGCCGCGGGCCAAGTGATCCGCACTGTCATTGAGTCACCGTTCGAATTCCTTGTGGCGGGCAAACCCGCGTAGGGCATCTTTTCGCTGGGGTGTGGGTTTTCGCAGGTTCCCGGCACTTGGTTCTTCCATGCGAATCATCAGTATGCTTACTATTAAGTGGTCAGTTTGTTCGCGCATGCTCAACCCACGAACAGGTGTCCCATGACTACTCAGAATTCAGCACACACCAGCACAGCGAAGGCGGGCAACGCTCCCGCCCCTGACGACGACCGTAAGCCGGACAGTCTCAACGACCTCGTCAAACCCACTTGGATGTATATCGCAAAACGGACACTGCGGGAGTTCAACAAGGATCAATGTCCTGATGCCGCTGCCGGCCTTACCTACTATGCAGTGCTTTCCCTTTTCCCGGCGCTTTTGGCGTTGGTTTCCCTCATCGGGATCTTTGGCGACGCCGGGAAAACCACCACGGCATTGCTGGACATCGTGCAGCAGTTCGCTCCAGGGCCTGGTGTTGACGCCATGCGGCAGCCCATCGAGGAGCTGACACGCTCCAACGCGGCAGGTTTTGCACTGGCCCTCGGCATCTTGGTGGCGTTGTGGTCTGCCTCCGGTTACACCACGGCCTTCAGCAGGGCGATGAACCGCGTGTACGAAGTGGATGAAGGCCGTGGCTTCGTCAAACTGCGCGGCACGATGCTTGCCGTTACCATCGTTGCGCTTGTGGGCGCGGCATTGGCCGCCGCGATGCTCGTCCTCAGCGGACCAGTGGCTAAGGCTATCGGTAAGGCAATCGGAATGTCCGACACGATCCTGACCGTGTGGAACATTGCCAAATGGCCGGTCCTGATCCTGCTGGTGGTCATTGTCATCGCCGTGCTCTACTACTTCACCCCAAACGTCAAGCAGCCCAAGTTCCGTTGGATCAGCCCGGGGTCCCTCATCGCCCTGGTGATATTTGCCCTGGCATCGTTGGGCTTTGCCTTTTACGTTGGGAACTTCAGCAATTACAACAAGACGTATGGAACGCTGGCAGGCGTCATCATCATGCTGCTGTGGCTCTGGATCCTTAATATGTCGCTGCTTTTTGGTGCAGAATTCGACGCCGAAATGGAACGCGGGCGCGAATTGCAGGGAGGGATTGAAGCTGAAGAGACAATCCAACTTCCGCCCCGGGGTACCAAGCGCAGCGACAAGCAGCAGAAACAGGAAGAGGAGATTATCCGCCGCGGGCAGGAACTTCGGGAAAACTACGATGACGAAACACGCACCAACGAATCACAGGAACGCACAGCCGATGCCGAAGACAAGAAGTGAACCTCGCGTCAACGGGACCGGCACCAACCGGAAGCTCAAGAGCGTCCGAGACGGCGACCGTGTGGAAATCCACGGTGAGGTTTTCCGTGTCAGCTCCGTCCAGCCGGAGGAGGGAACCCGTAACATCCGGCTGGAGTTAGAAGCCAACGACGGCGGCACTCTCACCTTGATCGGTGTTCCACGCGCCCAGGTCCACGTGCCCGCCAACGTGTAGCCGGACTCAGGATCCCGCTCGGATTACGCCCCTGCAGTAAAGCCCTGATCGGCGTCATCCCACCAGCCCTCCCAGGCGCTGGAGGACAGGCGCTCAAAAGCGAAGGTGGCAGCAGGCGTCGTTTCTTCAGGGGAATCGCCCGAGGACCCGCTGTGGCTACTGCTGGCGTCGAGGAAAAAGTTGAGTGTCTTCAAGAGCATCATGGTGGTGTCCTTTCAGTGGTTTCTTGGACTTCTTTGTCCAGGTGAAACCAGCGTAGGTGGCCATTGTTTCCTCTCATCGACGCAATGTTTCAGCTATGTACCACTTATCTAACATGGGCATTCCGGGCCTTGCTGCTGAAACAAACAGGGCGTGACAAAAGCGAGCGCCTGCCGTGACCGGGCAGGGGCTCGCTTGCTTGGGGGCGGTCCTCCCGCGGAGCTTAGGGCATCTGCGGGAGGACCACGTTTTAGGCGTACGGCAGAACGAGTTCCGCGTAGCGCTGCTTCATGGTTTCCAGGACGGTATCGCCATCGGCATCCCAGATTTCCTGATTGAAGATCTCAACCTCGATATCGCCCGTATATCCGGCGTCGCGCACCCAGGTGCCGATGGTAGCGAAGTCAATGACCCCGTCGCCCATCATTCCGCGGGACAGCAGCGCGTCCGAAGCGATCGGCAGGTTGAAATCGCATACCTGGTAGGAGGCAATGCGGTTATGGCGGCCGGCACGTTCGATCTGGGCCTTCAGTTCGGGATCCCACCAGACGTGGAACGTATCGACGGCGACACCCACTGCCTTCGCGTCGTAAGGCGCCGCCAGGTCCAATGCTTGTCCAAGAGTGGAGATGAGGGCGCGGTCTGCCGCATACATCGGGTGCAGCGGTTCCAGCACCAGCCGCACACCGTTCTCGGAAGCGAACGGGACGAGTTCCTCGAGCCTGTCAGCCACGCGCTGGCGTGCCGCGACGACGTCCTTCTCGCCAGGAGCGAGCCCGCCGACCACCAGGAACAGCTCCTGCGTATCCAGCGCTACAGCTTCGCGGACGGCATTGAAGTTGTCGGCCAGGGCCGCAGCTTGGCCTTCGGCATCAGGCGCTGTGAGGAAGCCCCCGCGGCACAGTGACGAAACACGGAGGCCGGCGTCCTTGATGAGCTTGGCCGCCTTGTCCAGTCCGGCTTCCGCTACGCGATCACGCCATGGGCCGATTGCGGGGATGCCCGCGCGCGCACAACCGTCCACAGCTTCGGCAAGAGTCCACTTTTTGGTCGTGGCGCTGTTCAGCGAGAGTCTGGAAAAGTCGCTCATGCGCCCACTCCGTTGATCCGCAGGTAGTCGGACATCCGGAATGCCGCCAATGACGGGTCCTTCAGCAAGCCGGCCTGATCGGCAAGTTCGAAGGTCTTGGCAAGGTGCAGGACGGATCGTCCCGAGTGCAGGCCTCCAACCATCTGGAATCCCGGCTGTTTGCCGTTGAGCCAGGACATGAACGCGATGCCGGTCTTGTAGTAGAACGTCGGTGCGCTGAAGATGTGCTTTCCGAGCTCACGGGTGGAGTCCAGGATCGCGCGCCCTTCTGCACCTTGGCCGGCGTCGTACTTCTGCAAGGCAACCGAAGCGGCAGGGTAAATGGCGGCAAAGATGCCCAGCAGGGCGTCTGAGTGGTGGGTGTCGTCGCCGTCGATCAGCTCCGGGTAATTGAAGTCGTCGCCTGTGTAGAGGCGGACGCCTTCCGGAAGGTTGGCACGGAGGGCGACTTCATGGGAAGCATCCAGCAGCGAAACCTTCACGCCGTCGACCTTGTCCGCGTGCTCGCGGATCAGGCTAAGGAACGTTTCGGTGGCCACAGAGACGTCGTCGGAGCCCCAGTAGCCGGCCAGTGCGGGATCGAACATCGTGCCGAGCCAGTGCAGAATGACGGGCTGGTCAACTTCCTGCAGGAGCGTCGAGTAGACGTGAAGGTAGTCGTCGGCGCCGCTGGCCACCTTTGCCAAGGCACGGGAGGCCATGAGGATGACCTTGGGGCCGGCCTCGCTGACCACGGCGATCTGCTCGCGGTAGGCATCGATAACTGCCTGAATGCCGGCAGCGCCCTCGGGAAGTACAGCGATATCCAGCTGGTCGGTGCCTGCGCCGCAGGAGACGAGGTCGCGGACGGACTTGCCTGCTGTCGCGGCGTTGCCTGCTGCCACTACGGAAGCGGCCTCGGCGCCGGTTCGTTTGATGAGCTGCTGCGTGGCTGCCCAGTCCAGGCCCATGCCGCGCTGCGCGGTGTCCATGGCGTCAGCGACGCCCAATCCGTAGGACCAGAGTTCGTGCCGGTACGCCAGCGTTGCATCCCAGTCGAGCTGGGCCGGGGCACCAGGGGTGTTGTCAGCCGCGACCTCCGGGATGACGTGGGCTGCGGCGTAAGCGCGGCGGGCCGTCAGGGGAGCGCTCGGCTTGACCCAGGCAGTGGCGGGCTGGAGGCGGTACTCGCGGGTGCCGCCGTCGTCGGTAGGAAGAATGAGTGACGTCATTAGAGGGTGATCTCCGGGATGTCGATGGTGCGGCGCTCTGCCGAGGACTGCAGGCCGAGCTCGGCGAGCTGCACGCCGCGGGCTGCGGAGAGCAGGCCGAAGCGGTGCTCGCGGCCAGCGACCACGTCGCGCAGGAATTCTTCCCACTGCAGCTTGAAGCCGTTGTCGAGTTCAGCATTGGCCGGAACTTCCTGCCACTGGCTACGGAAGGACTCGGTGACGGGCAGGTCCGGGTTCCAGACAGGCTTGGGAGTGTGGGCTCGCTGCTGTGCAACGCACTTGTTCAAACCGGCGACGGCGGAACCGTGCGTGCCGTCGATCTGGAACTCAACCAGTTCGTCGCGGTAGACGCGGACGGCCCAGGAGGAGTTGATCTGGCCGATGACGTCGTCGCCGCCAGGGGTTTCGAGTTCGAAGATGCCGTAGGAAGCGTCGTCAGCGGTGGCCTTGTATTCCTTGCCGGCTTCGTCCCAGCGTGCGGGGATGTGCGTGGCGGTCTTGGCGTTGACGCTCTTGACCTTGCCGATAATGCCTTCGAGCACGTAGTTCCAGTGGCAGAACATGTCCGTGGTCATTCCGCCGCCGTCTTCCTTGCGGTAGTTCCAGGACGGACGCTGTGCAGCTTGGACGTCGCCTTCGAAGACCCAGTAGCCGAATTCGCCACGAATGGAGAGGATGCGGCCGAAGAAGCCTTCGTCGACCAGGCGGCGGAGCTTGACCAGACCGGGGAGGTACAGCTTGTCATGCACGACGCCAGCAGTGACGCCGGATTCCTTGCCGATCTGTGCGAGCTCGATTGCTTCTTCGAGAGTCTCAGCCGTGGGCTTTTCGGTGAAGATGTGCTTGCCGGCGCGCATGGCCTTCTTCAAGGTGGCGGCGCGAAGGCTGGTCATGGAGGCGTCAAACACGATGTCCACGGTGGGATCGGCGATGACGGCGTCCAGGTCGGTGGACCATTCGGAGACCTTGTGGAGTTCGGCGAGTTCGCGGATTTTGGCTTCGTTGCGGCCAACGAGGATCGGTTCGACCTGTACCTTGGTGCCGTCTTCGAGCGTGAAGCCACCGGCGTCGCGGATGGGGAGGATGGACCGCAGCAAGTGCTGGCGGTAACCCATACGGCCGGTGATGCCGTTCATGGCAATGCGGATCGTCTTTGTTTCGTAGCCCATGTTTTCTCCAGGTCCTTGTGTGCCGGCCGCTGTGCGTTTCCGGTGTTTGCAATTCGAAGGGTGGGAAAGCGCATTCCCGTTGCTTCGATCATGCACCATGCTGGGATGGGTTGGCAAGCGCTTTCCCAAAAATGGGTGAAGACTGCCATAATTTCTTTAGCGCCAGTCTCGAAGGCTTGCAGAAAAGGAGGGCCTCGTGGCCGCCAGCACACTAAGTGAAGTTGCCCGTTTGGCAGGGGTCTCCCTTGCCACAGCGTCCCGTGTCCTCAACGGTTCCACCCGTAAACCCGCGGAGGATATTGCGGAGCGCGTCCGGGAGGCTGCGGAAAAGCTCGGCTACGTCCCCAATGCCCAAGCCCAGGCGCTCGCAAAGTCCAGCTCAGGGCTCATCGGCTTGATTGTCCACGACATCGCCGACCCCTACTTTTCCGCCATTGCCCGCGGCGTCCAGGAGGCAGCCCGCCAACAGAACCGTATGGTGCTGTTGGCCAGCACGTCCGGCGCCCCTTCGGATGAGCGTGAAGCCGTGGCAGCCTTCGCTGCCCGTCGCGCAGATTCAATTGTCATTGCGGGTTCACGCTCGGCACGGCCCGAGGATGAGCAAAGCAACCTGGAGCTCGCTGCCGAGTTGGACCGCTATTGCCGTAATGGTGGGCATGTCGGCGTAGTGGGCCACCCGATCGTGGGCTCCACTGCCGACGAGGGCTACCACGTAGTTGAGGTGCCCAACGAGGACCTCGCCGCGGAGCTTGCTGACGAGTTGGCTGCCTCCCATGAGGGCGCCTTCGTCATTGTTGGCGGCCCTGAGGGACTCTTTACCTCCGATGACCGGATCCGCGGCTTCCAGCGCGGACTCGCCGACGCCGGCCGGCACCGCGCCGAGGTCATCCGAACAGGCTTCAACCGTGCGGGAGGATACGACTCCGGGCTGGCGCTGGCCGAACGAATCAAGGCCTCGGGCGAACGCCTCTGCATCTTCGCCGTGAACGACGTCATGGCCATCGGTGTGACCGCCGCACTGCGCTCAGAGGGCGTGTGGATTCCGCGTGACGCTAACATCGCCGGTTTTGACGACATCGAAACCCTGCGGGACTTCCGTCCCGCCCTGTCCACCGTGTATCTGCCGCTGGAGGACATTGGGAGGCTGGCGGCTGGCGACCCGGACGACGGCCCTGTGGTTGGTTCCGTCAAGCTCCGCCGAAGCACGGAGCTTCCGGTGGAGGGCCAGGCGGGTTAGTTGGTGCGTCCGCCCGCGGGATTCGGCTTGGATTGCTTGCACCCGTGCTGGCTTGACTAGGAGGCCCTCAAAGCCATAGTGTCATTTGTGACATCTAGAACAGGTGTGACATTTGTGTAAGGGGCATTCGATCATGACCGTTTTTGAGGTCTCTGCCGTTAACGTTCCGACTGAACAACTTGGCGCCCTGCGCCAGTTCGCTTGGACTCTTGAGCAATCTCAATTGCGTGATCTGCTCCTTGGGCTAACCAGCCATGTCGAGCATGGCTCCGACGTCGCCCTCTTGGAAGCCGATGCCGAACTGACGCCCAGCCAAGTGGCGAGCCGCCTCAAAATGAGCCGCACTCATCTTTACAAGTTGCTCGACAATGGGTCGCTTCCCTCTCATCGAGTTGGRCGCGACCGTCGCATTCGATTCAGCGATGTTGTTGAGTTCGAACGGCAGCGCCAGCTAGATCGACACGAACTTGCAGAGCGCCTTGCCAGCCCTCGAAAAACGCGCACACGAGTCATTGATGAGCTTCTTCTCGAAGATTAACGATTTCTGCAGGAAAGCCGCGCCTTAAGGCTCAAGGAGCGGCATTCTTGACAAGATCGCTACATGGCGCATGATAAGGCAGCTAGGCCCACGATTCGGCTCCTCCGCGAGGACTTGCCTGAAGGCTGGTTGCAAGTAGAGCAGTTCCGCGCCGCGGCGCAAGAGCAGTGGGACGATCTACATCCATTTGCCGCCGTTGATCATCCTATTGTCCGTAAGGCGTCCGAGTCTCTCGGGCCCAACCCTGCCTTTGACTCGACGACGCAATTGATTAGTTGTTCCGGTGACCTGAGGCTGATTGAAATCAGACATTCCCAGTGGCGTGCTGGTGTGTGGACTGACCATGAGTCGGGTGTGCGTTGGGTAGTAACAGCCGGCCTGGCCAAGGGAGGCCATAAAGACCACGACGACTTCTACGAGCAGCTTGAGCTGCTGGTTGGACTCGGCAAGGCGAACAGTTTGCTGCCGAGCGAAAAGGATCGCCTCCTGCTGAAGCGGGAGACCATGGCCAGAGAGCTGACCAGATGGGAAATGGAAATTCAAGAGAGTATAACGCTAGCTCTTGAAGCCGTCCTGTCCCTCGGAATCCACCGAATAGATATCCGTCATCCCTTGAGGCCGGAGAAGTTTGCCGCGATTGAACTCGCCTACGCATCCGTTGCGGACTTGAGCGACGGCTGCGAGGAGCTCGTTGTCGAGTTCATCTTTGAGAACAAATTCGTGGGCAGTGAACTTGGCTGGGAAGCAAGAACACGAGTACTCAACACCTTGTGCCCGCCGGTTCAGAAGTGGGACCGAACAAAAGACATCTACTCGATCGTTATGGAGCCTGGTTTTTGCGCCCGTCAAGTGGAGCTTCTTCGCACTGCCAACTCTGACGGGCAGCTTATGCAGGCAGAGCTTGGAAACGCTAGCCATTACGCTCATCAGCGGCATATTGCTGATAGCAGCGTCTTTGGGAAGAGCATCCGCGCCCTATGTGGCGTTTACTTCGTCCCTTCTCAAGATCACAAAGAAATGCCTGTCTGTCCCAACTGCACGGGCGTACACCAACGGCTTCCGGACCGCTGATGGAGCGGGCCGACTTTCGCAAGCCCTAGAAGAGCCGACTGATGAATTCGCTACGAGTCCACTCACCAGGGCAGGAGCGAAGCTAGTCTTCCCCGAGCGTGATGGTGTGCAGGAATGCTGCGTCGTTGAGCACGTTGTCCGGGAGGTCATCCTCAACGAACTCCAACATGATGTCCATGTCCTTGCCGTTTCCCCGCAGGGCGTCGGAAACTGTTTGCCACAATAACTTCCTGTTCCGGAGCGGGAAGCGCTCGGCATTCGGTCCCCAGGAAAAACAGTGGACGCCGACGACATGAGGCAACACCCGGTGCAGCGAGTCAAGCGCTTGTTGGTCGGAAAGCCCGACGGCGGGTTGCCAGTAAGTGCCGACGTTGGGATGGCTTACCCGCTGCAGGAGTTCAAGTGTCGTTTCGGGGGAGTCGGTGAGGGTGTTCCCGTGATACTCGAAGGCGATGGCGATTCCTCGCTCGGCGGCCAGGTCTGCCACCCGCTGCGTGTCCTTCACGACAGCGTCCCACTGACTGTCTTGAGCGTCTGCCGAACCAAGCTTCCCGGCCCAGATGCGTATTCGAGGTGCGCCTAAGGTCGCCGCCAGCTCCAATGTCGGGCCGAAATCGCCGAAGTCGCCGGCGCGATAGTAGGAGCCAAGCGAAAGGACCGTGAGGCCAGCAGCTTCCGTTGCTTCCTTGGCATGGGCAGCGGATGCAGCGTCACTGACGTGGATATCCGTACCCCACTCGATGCCGGCCAGGCCTGCGTCCGAAGAAATACGGACGACGTCGTCGATCCCTGACTTTCTGAGCGTGACGGAACAAATGCCGGGCGTGAGGTCCGCCAACGTAGTGAGGTCGATCATTGGTTCAGGATAGCTGGAATGCGCTTACCCGAATAGATGAGACCGATGGCTGGACGCTACGCCTCTGCTCCACGGCTTGTGCTGCGCTTCCGGACCTCACGCAACACGATCTGCTCTGGGCAGACTGTCGAGAGGAAGTCGCCGACTGAGAGGGCGAGCCGCTCACCGACGAGTGAGTACAGGATGCGATTGGCATCGCGCCGCTCTGAGATCAGGCCTGCTTGGCGGAGAACGCTCAGGTGTCGGGAAATGGTCGGGCCCGTAGCGCTGAATCTCGCAGCGATCTCGCCCGCGGCCATCTCGCCGTCCTTGAGGTCCTGCAGGATCTGCCGCCTCGTAGGATGCGCGAGCGCGGCGAAGATATCGGATGCTGTATCTGCCATGTTTGCAATATAGCACGATTGCTATATACAGTTTAGCTTCATTGCTAATAAGCGAAGGAGCAAGGTTATGCGTGTGGCTATTACTGGTGGTACCGGTTTTGTTGGTCGTCACTTGGCGGCGCGTCTTGGCAGCGAGGACGTGGTGGTGATCTCTCGTCGGACTGGCGTGCAGATCAATGATGCGGACGCTCTGACGGTGGCATTCGCCGGGTGTGACGTGGTGGTGCACTGCGCGGGGATAAACCGTGAGATCGGAGACCAGACTTTCCGGCGTGTCCATGTGGACGGTACCCAGGCTGTCATTGAGGCTGCCCGACGAGCGGGCGTGAAGCGGATCGTTATGCTGAGCTTTCTCAGGGCAAGGCCTGACTGCGGATCGCCCTACCACGAGACGAAGTGGGCTGCTGAGGAACTCGTCCGGCGGTCCGGGATCGACCACACCATCCTTAAGGCGGGCATGATCTACGGCCCTGGTGATCATATGGTGGACCATGTAACTCGCGCCGTGCGCACCTTTCCAGTATTCGCGACCGTAGGTTTTGGCGAGCGGACAGTCCGACCTATACCGGTCGAGGAAGCCGTCAACGTATTGCTTGCTGCCCTTGAGGGGCGCATTCCAAGCCCGACGGTCGCCGTTGTTGGAGCCGAGGAACTGGAACTTGGCGCGGCTGTTCGTCGCATTGCGCGAGTGGCGGGTAGGCGCCCTGTCTACGTACCCGTCCCGGTGTGGGCCATCCGTATGCTTGCCCAGCTGACCGAGTGGACAATGGTGGTCCCACTCGTGGCGAAAGCACAAGCGCAAATGCTGGCGGAAGGTGTCAGCGAGCCCGCGCCGTTCGCGTCCGAGCTCCCGGAGGAAATTCGCCCAGTTTTGAGGTTCGACGCCGATCGGATCCAGGCCGCGCTGCCCGATGGACGTTTCACGCTGGACGACCTCCGTATCGCACGATGGTGGGCCGGGCAACGTCGCCGCCACGAGGTGGGCCGACTCAGCAGTTAGTTCGATTTACTCAGCGCCCTCCCCATGATCGCCTGGGTGAGTGCATCGATGACTTCAGCGTTGGCCAAGGGATTCCGGATCAAGGTGAAGTCGACGTCTCCCACGGGCGGGAGGTCGAAACGCTGGGTGATGACTTTGAGGTCCTCGGGGACCAGGGACGCGGGCATCACGGCAACGCCAATACCCGCCCGGACTGCGGCGAGCACACCGCTGATCTGCTTGGTGCTGCACGTGATGCGCCATGTGCGGCCCGCCGCTTCCAAAGCGTCGATGGCCAACTTCCGGCTCAGGCTTGGCGCGGGATAGGCAATCAGCGGCACGGGGGCGGCGGGTTCCAGGACTGTTTGCTCAACGCCGACCCACGCGAAGTTGTCATGCCGAACAACCGTGCCTTCCTTGGCGCCTGCCACCCACTTCACGAACACGAGGTCCAGCTGGCCGGCGTTGAGGCGCTTGTAGAGTTGGTCACTCTGACTGACGGTCAATTCGAGGTTGATCTGCGGATACAGTTGGCGGAATTCGCGCAGGATACGGGGAAGGCCTGTGATGGCGAGGTCGTCGGCAGTGCCAAACCGGAGGCGCCCTCGCATTGCGGAACCGGAAAAATATCGTGCTGCGGAATCGTGGGCTGCAAGGATGCTGCGGGCAAACCCGGCCATGGCATCGCCATTGTCCGTCAGCCGAACTTCCCTGGTGTCGCGGGCCACGAGGACCCGCTTGGCGGCGGTTTCGAGCTTGCGTACGTGCTGGCTCACTGTTGGCTGGGCTAGTCCCAATCGTTCGGCCGCCTTGGTGAAACTCAGCGTTTCGGCGACGGCCAGGAAGGAGCGGAGCTGGACAGGTTCAAACACGGAACTCCTCAAGCGCTGGGTCGAATTACTGCGGAAGTGCGGGAGCCTCATTGCAATCCGCAATGCTAGTTATAGACGTAATACGCTTCCATAATTGCTGCTGGCAACCATAGCGTTAAAGGCATCCCACCGAAACTCTCGATCCGAGGACTACCTTTGGCACCCCCACCGCCTTCAGCGGCAAATGTCAGCCAGCCCGTCATCGATTCCCTGTCCGCGCCGCAGACGCCGGACACCGTCACCCAGCCACTCGCCGTCGTAAGCGAAAAGCTGCCCTGGCGGCACACCTTTATCTCCCTGAAGGTACCCAACTTCAGGATCTTCGCAATCGGCCACTTCATTGCCGTGATTGCGATCTGGATGCAACGCATCGCACAGGACTGGATGGTGCTCCAACTCTCCGGGTCCGTCACCGCCGTCGGAATTACCGTGGCCCTGCAGTTCATGCCGTCGTTGTTCCTTGGCCCATGGGGCGGCATGATGGCCGACCGCTTCGCCAAGCGAAAGATCCTCATCATCTGCCAGTCGGCGGCAGCCGTGCTTGCTGCGACATTGGCGGCGCTTTCCCTCAGCCAGCGCGTAGAAGTCTGGCACGTCTACACAATAGCCCTGGTCCTGGGCTTTGTGACCGTCCTGGACCAGCCGGCGCGGCAGGTGTTCGTCAATGAACTCGTGGGTCCCAAATACCTGCGCAACGCCATCAGCGTCAACTCAACAACCTTCCAGCTCGGTGGCCTGATCGGTCCGGCACTCGCAGGATGGCTGCTCACTGCTGTGGGCGCTGGTTGGGCATTCGCGGCCAATGCCGTGGCGTGCTGCTCGACCGTGACTATGCTCCTGATCCTCCGCAAAGACCAGCTGCACCTTAGCCGACCGACACCGCGCAAGAAGGGCATGCTGCGCGAAGGCCTCCAGTACGCACTCAGCAAACCCACCATCTACTGGCCATGGTTGATGGCCGGGTTCGTGGCCGTTTTCGCTATGAGCCTCCCGGTGCTGCTGGCCGCCTTTGCGGACCACGTGTACGACGCCGGGGCCGGAGGCTACGGCCTGCTGAACGCGATGGTTGCGCTCGGTGCACTGACGGGCGCTGTGACGTCCACCCGGCGCCGTCAGCTTCGGTTGCGGTCGGTGGTGCTGTCGGCAGGCTTGTACGGCCTGATGCTCTGCCTATCGTCCGTGATGCCGTCGATGGTCTGGTTCAGCGTCTCGATGGTCCTGGCCGGATTCTGGTGCCTCATGTTCCTCACCGCGGCAAACCAGATGGTGCAGACCAGTTCCAATATGAGCATTCGTGGCCGGGTCATGAGCCTCTACTTGGTGGTACTCATTGGCGGCCAGGCAATTGGCGGTCCCGTGATGGGCTGGCTCGCCGAGCACCTTGGTCCGCACCTGGCCATCCTTGTGGCTGGCGGGGTGCCGGCAACGGCGGCGGCCGTGGTCGCCGTCGTGCTGGCCCGGAAGGCATCCCTGCACATCAAGGTGGACTTGCGGGACAGGCGTCGGGTGCTCCGCATTGTCGACCGGACACAGACTGCATAACGGACGCAAGCGGCCTAACCGCACGCAAACAGAAAGGCAGTGCCTGCGGTGGAGCCGCAGGCACTGCCTTCTTGTTGCGGGGCCTTTAGGCTACGGGCGCTTGGACCGCAGCCGGCAGGTGTGGGGACTCCGCCGAGCGTCCCTGGAACTCGAGCACATCGGGGTTGCGGATGACGCCGTCGCGAATCTCGATCGCTCGGGAGATCGTCTCATTGGCGTCCCATGCGTCAGGACCCGCGGTCACTGTCTCCAGGAATGGCAATAAGGCCTCGCTGATCTCCCAGCTGGCCGAGTTCCACAGGTAGGAGGGGCTGTGGTCAACGGCGTAGTAGTTCACATGCCCGCCCACCCGGAACATGGGCTCATCGAATGTTGTGGACCTTGCCCAGCTGAATCCCATGCCGGGATCGCAGGACACGTCCACGATCAGGCTGTCCGGCCGGAAATCGGCCAGGTCCTCGGTCCGCAGGTACGTCAGCGGCGAGTTTGGGTCCTGCAAGGTGCAGTTGACCACAATGTCCGCGGCAGCAAGGAACGGGGCCAGTGGCTTGCGACCACCATCTGTGATGACTTCGCTCAGGAATGGTGCATTGTTGTCGTGGTCGAACTGCACGATCCGCACTGAGTGAATCGGGGATCCAACCGCGGCGACTCCGCGGTTGGTCAGCACCTGGACATCATGGACGCCGTGAGCATTCAGGGCGGTCACTGCACCTCGGGCAGTGGCGCCGAAACCAATGACCACTGCCGTCAGGCGGCGACCGTAATCACCCGTGGAACCGGTCAAAGCCAACGCATGCAGCACGGAGCAGTATCCGGCAAGCTCGTTGTTTTTGTGGAAGACATGAAGTCCGAAACCGCCATCGGCAGCCCAGTGGTTCATGGCTTCAAACGCGATGAGCGTTAGTTTTTTATCGATCGCGAGCTGGGTGATGGCCTCGTCCTGAACGCAATGTGGCCAACCCCAGAGGGTCTGCCCGTCCCGGAGTTCAGCAAGATCCTCGGCCTGCGGCTTGGGCAGCAGAATAACGTCGTTTTGGGCGATGAGCTCTCGCCGTGTGCCCAGTCCGCCGACAAGTCCGGCGAGTTTGCTGTCCGAAACACCAAAGCATTCGCCATAGCCATATTCAAGGTGCAGCCGTTGGCGCAGTTCCGGAGCGATGCGCTCAAGATGTTCCGGGTGGATCGGTAGCCGTTGCTCGTTGGGCTTCAGCGAAGAACCCAGAACGCCAATGCTAAGCGGACTTTGCGCCCCAATCACTTTTTATTGCCGGTTGCGGGTTTCGCGGCCGCAGTGTCGGGCGAGTCGGCAGCCCGTTTGTCCGCGCGCTTTTCCTTGATGGATTTACTGGACTTCTTCGATGCAGCTTGGCGCGGTGATTTGTCGCCCATGATCGCTCCCTAGAGCGGAGCCGAAATGGCTCCTGACTCCTGACGATACACCCAGCACCTGAGCCGCTGTGTATCGGGATGACTCACTGCACAGGCTCGACGGCGGGCCGACCATGGGTCACACGGTGGCTGACGCGATCCGCGGTGTCGTCAACGCGGACGAAGTGCTCCACAGGCTCCATGTAGAACCGGGCACTGTTAATGACGCCCTCTTCCACGCCGAAAATGATGACGCCCGTGAGCTCATGTGGCGTGCCATCCCGCCACGCGCCCTGCATGTGCAGCTCGGTCCAGGCCTGGTTGCCGGACACGCTGTGGGACACCATTCGAACCTTGATGTCCGGCACTCCCGTGAAGAGTTGCTCCCAGTTGCTACGGATAGCGTCCCTGCCCGTGAAGCCCCTGGTGGGGTGGGCAGGCGTCTCATTGACATAGCCTGGCGCGAAGCATTCGGCCAAAGCTTCCAGATCGTGCTTGTTCGTGGCTTCCAGCAGGCGGTGGATGACGGCGAGGGGAGCCGCTTCAGCATCGTCGGTGAGAGTCATTGGGGGACCTCCCGGATAGGTGGATGTATCTACGAGTTTAGGCTCGGGGACGGCCGGGGTCGACGGGTGCGGGGGCTTATCTGATGAGTGCCGCCGTCGTAATTCCCAACAAGATGACCCCCTGCCCGGAGGCAAGGGGTCATGATGGAGCGGGCGACGGGAATCGAACCCGCGTATCGAGCTTGGGAAGCTAGCGCTCTACCATTGAGCTACGCCCGCATCGCTGTCGGCTATTCGCCGGAGCGAGTCCTAGCTTAGCGCAGTTACGGCGGTCCTCATGACAGGCGCACACGCCATGTCTACTTGAAGAGCTTCAAGCTGTTCCAACCGGATCCAACCTGCTCGTAGGTAGTCCAGGAACCCCTGCCGAGGCCGTAGTTGTAGAGGTTGCCGTCAGCAGTTTGGGCAGTGATGCCGCGTGTGCCTGCGCCCGTCAGCCCGAAGCTAGGCAGCAGCGTGCGCATGTACTGCCAACCCGTACCTACGGTGGTGGCCGGGCCAAAGAAACCAGCCCAGCCGTCTCCCCGATAGTTGACCAAAGATCCGGAAGCTGTCCTCGCCAGGATGTCGTTGGCTCCATCGCCCTCCCAGTCGGCCATGGTCAGTTCCATGCCGTTCCAGCCCTTGCCGATGACCTGCGGAGCGCTCAGCGCACCGCCGAAGGTGTTGGGGTAGTAGCGCAGCACACCATCCGGAAAATACCCGACGACGCCGGGGCGGGGGTGCGCGTGCGTCCACTTACCCACGGTGATGGTCATGCGATCCCAACCGCCATTGCCCACGACAACCTGGCCAGCGAAGCCGCCGTCGGGAAGGCCGCGGTAAACGCCCAGGACGCCGTTGTCCCACTGCGCAAGGATGTCGTACACGCCATCAATGTCCCAGTCCACCACGAAGCCTTGCTTCAAACCCGTCCAGCCCGAACCGATCTGGACGGGCGCCCCATACCCGCCTGCCGCCGTCGCGGGGTAACGCAGCATCCGGCCTGAAGAGTCGGCAGCTACGAGGTCGGCGCCGGACTTGATGCTGGCGGCGGCTGCCGGGTTTCCAGCGAAGTAGTGCTCCAGCGTCGGGAATCCGCGACGGTTCATGTCAGTGGCCAGCGCTACGCCAACGTACCGCAGATGCCACGGCTCATAGCTGTACCCGGTGGTGCCCGTGTAGCCGTTGGGGTACCGGACGATGAAGCCGTATTTGTGCGCGTTCGCTGCCACCCATTTGCCGGCGGCTGTGTCTCCGAAGCAGGTGCTCAGGCCACAGGAACCCGCAGCATTGCCGATGTCCATCGCGAGGCCGGTCTGGTGTTCGCTGTACCCGGGACGTGCCGAGATGGTGTCCGCGTAAGCCTGGCCGTAGATCCTGACGTAGTAGGCATACACTTCCTGCTGCTGAGCATACGAACGGTAGCCGCTCACGATCGACAGACCGCCGGTACCAGCATCGGCTGCCCCCTGGAAGAGGCCGTTGAGCCAGGCGGCGGCCTCGGCCCGCATGTACTGGCCAGAGCCGCGGGCATTGATGAGGTCGCTGGGGGCGTAGCTGACGGGATTCAGTGGCCTGGATTTATTGACCAGGACAGAGAAGCTTGCAGGGTTCCCGATGGGGTCCAGGCTTGGCAGGGGATTCACCGTGGTGGGCACTGCCACTTTGTTCGCGACTGTGGATGCCACCGCTGATGCTGCCGCCGAGGGTGCCATTGTTGGAAGTGCCGACGCAGGCGTCGCCGTGATGACTCCGCCAGCCACGGCCATGGCGAGGAACGCCGCGCAGGCGGCCAGCCGTCGTCGTGCATTGCCGTGGACAAACGGATGTTTCAGTACTCGCATTACGCCCCCAATTTGGTTTTTGCCAGCGGCACGAACTCTACCCGGCGCGGGACTATGTGTCAGCTGTGTCTCAGATACGCCGCCAGGTAACCATTCGGTCAAGGCTCGTTTGTCTTGTGTCGCAGGGAAGCGAGGCTGACTATTCTGAAGGTGTTAGCTGCAGTGTATGGGGAACCGGGCTACGACATTCGAACCGTACGCCGAAAGAGGTTTCCGTGGCATTTGCAGCTTACGAAGTGGTGATCAGCAGGGATGCCATGACCGTCTATGGATTCCTGATGGATGGCATGAACAACTCCCTTTGGCGTTCCGGCATCCGCAGCATATCGGTTCGATCCGGGGTGCGCGGCCAGAAGGGCGCGGTCTATCAGCAGACGCTCACTGGCCCGGGAGGCCGGCCGATCGCGGCCGACTTCGAAATCACAGAAGCCCGGCCGGGCGCAGAAGTGCGCTTCGCGGTGGTGGCCGGACCGGCCCGCCCCACGGGCGGCTACTACCTCAGCACCGAGGGCAAGACGACGCGGCTCAGGTTTGCTCTGGAGTACCACCCCAAGGGCTTGCAAAAACTCATGAACGGCATGATCCAGAAAACCATGGAAAGTGAAGTTGCCCAGTTGGAGCAACTCAAGACCGTCATCGAGTCCGGCCAGGCGGTTTGACTACTGGGCGGTTCCCTACTGGGCGAGCTTGAAGCCGCTCCAACCACTGCCGATGATCACCGGCGTCGTCAGTCCTCCCGACGTGAGGTCCCAATACTCCAATACTCCATTGGTGCCCAGGCCAGCGACGCCTGTGGTGTTTGCGCCGGTCACTCCTTGAAGTGAACGCAAACCGGTGTAGTCGGTCCACGCCGCACCCACCACAGGCCTGGCCTCCTGCTTCGGGGTGCCCAGCCCGATGCCCCGGTACAGCCTCAGGTATCCGTTGGGCTCCACCGTGAGGAGATCCTGGAAACCATCGGCGTTATAGTCCACCATGCTCAGCCGGACGGCCTTGTTGCCTGTTCCGATTGCCGCCTGGGTTCGTATGTACGTCATTCCGGAATTCTTGTAGAACCAGAGCCCGCCGGATGCATCCATGGCGACAATTTGAGGCAGGCGGTTGTTTGCACACCAATTACCCACGGCTATGTTCAGGGACTCCCACCCCTGGCCCAGGACTCCCGGCGATCCGAAGCCACCTGACTGTCTGCCCGGGTACACCAGGAGCGCTCCATCCAGACGTTGGGCGATGAGGTCAAAGACGCCGTCGCGGTCCCAATCCGATACGAACAACTCCTTGAGCCCGGTGAAACCGATTCCGATCTTGCGGGCCGTGCCGTACTTGGCGTTACCCAAGGACGGGTAGGAATACACCGTTCCGTCCGAGCTGATGGATACAAGGTCTGCAGCGCTGCCGATGGCTGCCGCGCTGAGATTCAGGGTAGGCGGCTGGTACTTGCCGCCGGGTTCGCACACACCCACAGGATCCGTGGGCGGCGTAACCGTCCCGCCGGGCCGCGTGGTGGTTCCGGCAGGCAACGTGGTGTAGCCGAAGAAATTGACCACGCCCCACAGCGTGTAGCGGTTGGGAGTCGTTTGCCAATTGCCATCCGTGTACGTGATTCCAATGCCCATCACATTGAAGCGTGGATCGCGCAGCAGGGCGTCGTGACCGGGGGAGCCCTTCCACCACTCCACCAGTTGGGCAGCGTCACGATCCCATCGGACAGCAATGACCTCACCAGCGCCGTTGTTCGGGTTCAGCGCGCGCGGATCCGTCCAAAAGTTCGCCCTGTGCTGGATCACTTCACGGCTGGCGATGCTGTTCGACCATTCCTGCGCCATGCTCGCCACCGTGGCGTGATACTTCACCGGGGCCAGGCCC
Organism: Paenarthrobacter sp. RAF54_2; assembly: GCF_052113945.1. NCBI lineage: Bacteria > Bacillati > Actinomycetota > Actinomycetes > Micrococcales > Micrococcaceae > Paenarthrobacter > Paenarthrobacter sp. RAF54_2. The sequence goes on along the minus strand of NZ_JBFRDV010000023.1, from coordinate 11,394 downwards.
AGAGAAGCGCGGTAGCTGTTGATCGCGTTGAACACGGTCAGGATGGCCGCGGTGTTGTCGTCCGGGAGAAGCGCGAGGGCACCGTTGTCCGGATCCGCATCGCTGCTCGGGGTCTTGCCGGGGAAGGGCGTGGGGGCTGGTGTGGGCGAGGACGTCGTTGACGATGGAGTGGGTGTCGGTGTGACCGGCGTTGGTGACGGCGCGGGTGCCGTTTGTGACGGCGTCGGTGTTTGAGTTGCTGAGGGTGTTGGCGACGGCGTTTGAGTCGGTGGCGCTGTTGGCGTCGGTGACTCCGACGGGCCAGGTCCTGCGGCAGGCGCTGTTGGCGTTGGAACGGAGGTGGGGGAAGCCGACGACGGTGCAGATGCGGTGGGAGGACTTGGGGCGGGTGGCTCGTTGGCCTCTGGATTCGTGCCGTCCAAGGAAGGATTATCCGGGCCCCATGAGGGCCCGATGTTCGGCACCGGAGGGGGCGTCTCAACAGTCGGATCTATCGCGATCGGTCTACTCGGCGCACCATTTTCTGAACCGGGGCTGGTCCCCGAACCCGGCCCTGGCGAAGGCTCGGCGCCGACTTCTTCGCTGGGCGCGGGGGTCGCCCCCAAAGGTGCGGCGTCCGGCGTCGTACTGGTTGCAGGGGCCGTGAGGCCGGAAGGAACACTGCCCGAAGAAGTAGTGCCGCCGCCCGGTACGGCGTCTGTCGCTGGCAGGATTTGACTGGACGCGGCTACCAATATGGCCAGCGCGCCAGCCAGCACGATAGCCGTAGGCGCTGACAATTTCCCCACAATTACCCCGCGAATGCTCGTTGCCCCCAAGTACGGGCGCGGCTTTACATGTCCGGGAACTATAGTCCCATGGGGCGGCCCGGACAATGCATGGCCCGGACAAGGCATGGGGTATTTTTGATGCTGTGCTGATCTCTGACCGCGATATTCGTGCCGAAATAGACTCCCAACGGATTGTCCTTGAACCGTACGATCCCGCGATGGTTCAGCCGTCTTCCGTGGACGTGCGGATTGACCGGTTTTTCCGGCTCTTCGATAACCACAAATACGCCCACATCGATCCCGCCGAGGAGCAGCCCGAGCTGACCCGGCTGGTGGAGGTGGAAGGCAATGAGCCTTTCATCCTGCACCCGGGTGAATTCGTACTGGGCTCAACGTACGAGACAGTGAGCCTGCCCGACGACATCGCTGCCCGCCTCGAGGGTAAGTCGTCCCTCGGCCGGCTTGGTTTGTTGACGCACTCCACCGCGGGCTTCATCGATCCTGGCTTCTCAGGGCACGTCACGCTGGAGCTTTCCAACGTGGCGACGCTGCCTATCAAGTTGTGGCCGGGCATGAAGATCGGCCAGCTGTGCTTCTTCCGCCTGACATCCTCAGCGGAACACCCCTACGGTTCGGGTGAGTACGGTAACCGCTACCAGGGCCAGCGAGGACCTACGGCCAGCCGCAGCCACCAGAATTTCCACCGGACCGCCATCTAGCCGGAAATGGGCCGGGCCTCAGGCGCGAATCGTCAGGCCCAGAGTCTCAGGCGCTAACCGTCCGGCGCGGACCCCTCAGGCGCTGACCCATCAGGCGGTGGCGCGCTCGGCCGCCCGCGGCGGTGTGCGGGGGCTCCTGCGGAGTGCCTTGACCACAGGCTCCACGAAGCGAGCGGCCAGCGGACCCGTGATGGCCATGATGAGGACATAAGCCGTAGCCAAGGCGGCGACTTCGTCCGGCACAGCTCCCGAAGCTACCGCCAGGCCAGCAATGACGATCGAGAATTCGCCACGCGCAATCAGGGCCGCTCCCGCGCGGAAGCGGCCAGGCATTGCGATGCCCGCACGTTTGGCTGCCCAGAAACCTGTGAACATTTTGGTGGCAGTTGTCAGCACGGCGAGCAGCAGTGCCCAGCCCAGGACCGGTGGGATGGACGTGGGGTCCGTGTTCAGGCCGAAGGCAACGAAGAAGATCGCGGCAAACAAGTCCCTGAGGGGCTCAAGGATGCGGGTCGCATTGTGGGCTGTGGCGCCGGAGATGGCGATGCCCAACATGAATGCACCCACTGCGGCTGAGACCTGGAGGGCAGAGGCGATCCCGGCTACCAGAAGAGCCAGCCCGAGCACGTTCAGCAGAAACACTTCGGAGTTCTCGCTGTGAACGGCTTGGGAGACGCGGTGCCCATGCTTGAGCGCGATCATCAGAACAACTGTGACGACAGCCAGCGCGATGCCCACCGTCTGCAGCCCACCCAGGAACCCGACACCGGCCAGGATGGCAGTAAGAATGGGAAGGTAAATGGCCATGGCGAGGTCCTCGAAAACGAGGATGGAAAGCACTACGGGAGTTTCGCGGTTACCGATCCGGCCGAGGTCAGTGATGACCTTCGCGGCGATTCCTGAGGACGAGATGTAAGTAACGCCACCCATCACGATGGCGCCCACAAGACCCCACCCCAGAAGAACGGCAATCCCGGCGCCCGGGAGGAAATTCAGCACGAAGTCCAGGACACCGGCCTGCCATGAACGTCTAAGCCCGGTGACGAGTTCAGAGGCGGTGTATTCCAATCCGAGCATCAACAGCAGCAGGATGACCCCGATTTCGCCCGACAGATGCGAAAACTCATGCATGCCATCCAATTTGACGAAGCCGCCTGCACCGAAGGCCAAGCCACCCACCAGGTAAAGCGGAATGGGGGACATGCCGATCCGGCCCGCTAGTCGAGCAAGGAGACCGAGGCAGAAGACGACGGCCCCCAGTTCAACGAGGGCTAGTGCGAGCGGATCCATAGCGGGTCAGCCGTTGCGGAGGATATCGGCCGCCGAGTCGAGGCCTTCCTGGGTGCCAACCGCAACGAGCAAATCACCAGTGTGAAGTACGACGTCGGGTGCGGGCGACGGGACGACCTCGCCTTCACGCATAATCGCAACGATCGAAACGCCACTGCGGGTACGGATCTGGGCTTTGCCCATGGGCTGGTTCACGAATGGGGAATCAGGGGTGATGGAGAACTGGCGGGTTACGATGCCAGGTATCTCGCGGTGGGCTTCTGCCAGACGCATGGCGATGTGCTGCCCGCCCAGGAGGTTGCCCAGGGTGGCGGCTTCATCGGCTGTGAGGGGAATGGAAGCCTGGCAGGTGTCCGGGTCATCCCAGGTGGACACGAAGAGCTCTGTCTCGCCTTCGCGAAGCTCAACGACACCGATGCGACGGCCCGAGGCCGTGACGAAATCCTTACGGATCCCAAGGCCCGGGAGTTCAGTCTCATCCACGTTCATATCTCCACCCTAACTCTGTTGTACCGTCTGGTACGGCGTTCGTATTCAGCCGGTCTTATCTAGTTAACGTTCTGGTACCACCGCTATTTCCACCCTGGTGGGCGGCTTTACCGGCAGGATCACCAGAAGGCCGGCGAGCAGGACAACCATGATGCCGAGGATGCCCCATCGCTGGGCTCCACCTTCTTCAACAATTGGAGCCGCAATTGTGATGCACAGGGTGAAGAGGGTGGGAGCAAGGAAGCTGACAGCCCGGCCCGTGGTGGCATAGAGCCCGAAGAGTTCTCCCGACTCGCCGTCGGGGGCGAGCCTGGCCAGATAGGCCCTTGACGAAGACTGGGCTGGCCCAACAAAAAGGCACAGCAGCAAGCCGAAGATCCAGAAAGTATTGGCGGCAGGCCAGCTGTTTCCAAAGAACACGTAGTTTCCGTTACCAAGCACCAGGATGAAGGTGCCCGCGATCAGCAGACCCACCAAGGAAATCACGATGACTGCCTTTGGTCCGATCTTGTCGTCCAGGAAGCCGCCGATGATGGCACCAACGGCTGCGACGACGTTGCCGAAAATCGCGAAGAAGATAACTTCCTTGAGTTCGAAACCAAAGGTCCCGGCAGCGATCACCCCGCCGAACGTGAAGACGGCAGCAAGGCCGTCGCGGAAGATCGCGCTGGACAGCAGGAAGTAAATGGTGTGGGGACTGGTGCGATAAATGGCCACGATCCGCCGGAGCAGCAGCTTGTACGACGCGATGAAGCCCAGGGAAGCGGTGTCCTTCTTCACGGAAACTTCCGGAACGGCGAACAGCACGGGCAGGGCGAAGATGAAGAACCACAGAGCCGAGAAAATGGCCACAAGCCGGATGTTCAATGATTCGTCAGTGGAAGCACCGAACCATTCGAAAGATGGCTGCACGAAGAGTTGCAGGACCAGCAACAGGGCCACGATCCCACCGAGGTATCCCATGCCCCAGCCAAAACCGCTGACCTTGCCGATGTTTTTGGGTGTGGAGATTTGGGCCAGCATGGCGTTGTAGTTCACGCCGGCGAACTCAAAGAAGATATTGGCAAGCGCGATCAGGCAGACACCAAGAAGAAGGAATCCCGGCTGCGGGAACACAAAGAAGCACAGGGCCGTGAGGACGGCTGTGGCAGCGGTGTTGACTCCGAGCCAGAGCTTGCGCCGGCCGCCGGCATCCGAACGTTGGCCCGTCACCGGGGCCAGCAGTGCGATGGCCAGGCCCGCGACGGCCAACGCAGCACCAAGTGCGGCAGACGCGGCGTCCTCTCCACCGAAGGCAGACGAGGTCAGGTACACCGTGAAGACGAATGTGGTCATGATCGCGTTAAAGGCAGCCGAGCCCCAGTCCCAGGACGCCCAGGCAAGGATTTGGCCCTTCTTGGAGGAAGCAGGTCCGGAGGCAAGCTCGGATGCTGGGTGGGAGGCTTCGGGAACTGCGGCCGCGTTCATAGCCTGAATGCTATCGGGACTCGGACAGTGGCGGGCAGATGACAGACCGCTATGTGAATAACGCAGTGGGAATTCATTCGCAGGCCCCATCGGCTCCGGCCAAAAACTGTCCGGGCCCCTTGATAAACTGGTCCAACTGAACCCAACGTATGACCGCCTGCTCCAACTTTTGACAATTCTTTTCTGACTTTGCGGAGAAAACAGTGATCACAGTTCTCGCCACCACCTTTGTAGCGGCAACTGTGGCGCCCTTGATCTTCAGAAAACTTGGTCGGAACGCCTTCTATGTCCTGGCAGCGGTTCCCGCGATCGCCTTCGTTTGGCTGGTCCTGCAGTATGGCCCCGTATATTCCGGCGGCGGTATAGAAGAAGTATTCCCCTGGGTTCCGAACCTGAAGCTCGAGTTTGCGTTCAGGATGGACGCACTCGCCTGGGTCATGTCACTGCTCATCCTCGGCGTTGGCGCCCTGGTGTTGGTCTATTGCGCCCGGTACTTCAAGAACAAGGACCCTGGGCTCGGTGGGTTCGGCGCCCAGCTCCTGGCTTTTGCTGGTGCCATGTTCGGCCTGGTGACGTCCGACGACCTCCTGATGATGTTCATCTTCTGGGAGCTCACCACCGTCCTGTCATACTTGCTCATCGGCTATGCCCGGACCCGCCTGGCCGCGCGGCGTTCTGCCCTTCAGGCGCTGATGGTTACAACAGCCGGCGGGCTGGCGATGCTCGTGGGTCTCATCATCCTTGGCCAAGCGGCAGGAACCTACCGGATCTCCTCCATCCTGGACCAAGCCGGGACGCTCGTTAACGGCACCACAAGTGGGATGGTGGGGGCCGCCGTCGTTCTCATCCTGGTGGGTGCAGTGACCAAATCGGCGCTGGTCCCTTTCCACTTCTGGCTTCCGGGTGCCATGGCGGCTCCAACTCCCGTGAGCGCCTACCTGCATGCCGCGGCCATGGTGAAGGCCGGTATTTACATCGTCGCGCGGCTGGCGCCAGGTTTCGCGGAATCGCAATTGTGGCCGCCAATGGTCCTCGGCCTCGGCTTGGCCACGATGTTGGTTGGCGGATACAGGGCCCTCCGACAGACAGATATCAAGCTCATCCTGGCCTATGGAACGGTGAGCCAGCTCGGCTTCCTGACCATGGTGGTGGGCCTGGGCAGACCTGACGCCGCCCTTGCCGGGCTTGGGCTTCTGCTGGCCCATGGCTTGTTCAAAGCGGCACTGTTCCTGGTGGTCGGCGTCATCGACCACCAGTCGGGGACACGCGATATCCGGAAACTCTCCGGCGTCTTCCGCTCCTCACGAGCCCTCGGGGTGGTGGCCGCGATTGCCGCCGCCTCCATGGCGGGCGTGCCGCCGCTGGCGGGTTTCGTGGCCAAGGAGTCCGTGTTTGAAGCCTTCGTGCACTACGGCATGGGCCATGACGCACCTGCCTGGGGCATCTGGATTCTGATCGGGCTCGTGATCGGTTCAATCCTTACCTTCGCGTACAGCGCACGCTTCATGTGGGGTGCCTTTGCCACGAAGCCCGGTATAGAGCACACGCCGTTCAAAGCCATCAAGCCCGCCTTCCTGGCTGCGCCTGCCCTTCTGAGTTTCCTCACCATTGTTTACGGACTGTGGCCCGCGCCGGTGGATAGTTGGATCCAGCCTTACGCAGCGCTGTTCGCAGATGGGGAGGAAGCCGTCGACGCCGGGCACTTGGCTTTGTGGCATGGGCTCACTCCGGCTTTGGGACTGACCGCGATCACTTTTGTTGTCGGTGCCGCCATGTTCTACGGCCGCAACGTCGTTTCACGCGTGCAAGGCCTGGTTCCCGATTGGGTGGACGGCGACCGCGCCTACCAACATACGATTGGCGCTTTGGATGACGTCGCAGTGTGGGTCACGGGCCGCACCCAGCGTGGTTCACTGTATTTCTATCTGACGGTCATCCTCACGGTTGCCTTCGCAGTGCCCCTCGCAGCTCTGCTCGTGACCAACAAACCGTTGCCTGACGGCATCTATTTCATCGATCCGAACTCACCGTTGCAGTTGATCGCGGGAGTGGGCATCGTGGTGGGCGCGCTGGCCGCTGTCCGCGCCAACAAGCGCTTCCTGGCGGTGCTCATGGTGTCTGTCACCGGTTACGGCATCGCGCTCATGTTTGCCTTGCAAGGAGCGCCTGACCTTGCACTGACCCAGATGCTGGTGGAGACCATCGTGCTGGTGGCCTTCGTTTTGGCCATGCGCAGCCTGCCCGCCGAACTACGGGACCGAACGGGTGGCCGCCTCCGGGTGATCCGCGTGATCGTAGGTGCTGCTTTCGGCATCACCATGATCTTCGTTGCCATCTACGCCATGGGTGCCCGGGTGGCCACGCCTGTCTCCCTTGAATTCCCACGCCTGGCCTACGAAGGCGGCGGTGGCCTGAACGTGGTCAACGTGACCCTCGTGGACATCCGCGCGTGGGACACCTTCGGCGAAATTTCGGTCCTGGCCGTGGCCGCCACTGGCGTTGCCAGCCTGATCTTCGTGCGCAGCCGCGGCGATCGCATCAAAACCTCAGAGGCAGTACCGGAAGGTAGCGTGGGGCGGCGCACCGGCGTCGACCGCGACTCCCGCGACGGTGCCCGGCTGGCCGTGGCAAGGAAGTTCACGGACGTTACCCGCGATGCCTGGCTCGTAGCAGGCCGGACGCTGGCTCCCGAACGGAGGTCCATTATCTTCGAAGTGGTCACCCGGCTGATCTTCCACTCGATGATCGTTTTTTCCATCTATCTACTCCTTGCGGGTCACAACTTGCCCGGCGGCGGCTTCGCAGGCGGTCTGACCGCAGGCATCGCGCTCACCATCCGCTACCTCGCCGGAGGACGCTTCGAGTTGAGTGAAGCGGCGACAGTGAGTGCAGGAACGCTGTTGGGGACAGGACTAGCGACGGCGGCAGCGTCCGGTTTCGTGCCGCTCCTCCTCGGCGGCCAGGTGTTCCAGAGCGCGATCATCGAGTTTTGGCTGCCCGTATTCGGAGACGTCAAGTTCGTAACGTCCACGATCTTTGACATCGGTGTCTACATCGTGGTGGTGGGACTGGCGCTCGACGTTCTACGCAGCCTGGGCGCTGAGATCGACGAACATTTTGAAGGGAAGGTGCCAAGGGCCGTAAAGACCCGAGCCGCCGAGTCTGAGTCCGCCGAAACGGCCGCCTCCGGGAAGGGCAACCCATGAGCATCAACCTGACCCTCCTGATCGTCATGGGCGTCCTGTATGCCTGCGGTATCTACCTGATTTTGGAGCGAAGCCTGACTCGCGTCCTGCTTGGCTTGATGCTGCTTGCCAACGCCACCAACCTGCTGATCCTCAGTACGGGAGGGTACGCCGGACTCGCTCCTTTATTCGACAAGGAAACAGGCTCCAGTGAGTACAACGACCCCCTGCCACAGGCGCTCATCCTCACATCGATCGTCATTTCATTCGCCGTCACTGCCTTCATGCTCGGCATCATCTACCGGACTTGGGCCTTGGCACGGCAAGACGAGATACAGGATGACATCGAAGACCGCCGCGTAGCCCGGACTCCCAGCTTCGACAAGGAAGACGACGCCATTGTCCCGCTGGAAACATCGGAGTTCGCGATCACTCCGGCCAGCCCCGAAGACCGCGCCCAGCCGGACGCGACCGAAAAGCCCAACACTGTAAGGACCAAGGAAGGAGGCAGCCCGTGAACCTCGCCAACCTGTCGCCACTGGCCGTCCTCCTTCCGATTCTCGGGGCGGCCCTCGCGTTCGTGCTGATCCGGCATACGGCTGCGCAGCGGGTAGTCAGCATTGTGATCCTCAGCGCGACACTCCTGCTCGAATGCCTGCTCCTGGCGTCCGTGTGGGAGGGAGGCACCACTTCCGTCACGCTCGGTGGATGGCTGCCGCCATGGGGCGTGGTGTTAGTGGTGGATCAGTTCTCCTCACTCATGCTCGTGGTTTCCACCGTTGTCAGCCTCGCGGTCCTGATCTACGCCACCGGCCAGGGCATGGCAGATGGCGACAAGGAAGCGCCAGTCTCGATCTTCCACCCCACTTATCTGATCCTGGTGGCGGGCGTATCCAACGCCTTCCTCACAGGTGACCTTTTCAACCTGTACGTGGGCTTCGAAATCCTGTTGACGGCCAGCTATGTGCTGATGACCCTTGGCGGGACGGGGCCGCGCATCCGTGCCGGCGTCACCTACGTGGTGGTCTCCGTGGTTTCGTCCGTCTTGTTCCTCATCGCTATCGCCATGATTTACGGAGCTACAGGGACCATCACTATGGCGGACCTCGCCATCAAGCTGGCCGAACTGGATCAAGGAACCCAGAATCTCCTGCACGTGATGCTGCTGGTGGCGTTTGGGATCAAGGCGGCCGTGTTCCCTCTGTCCTTCTGGCTTCCCGACTCCTATCCGACAGCCCCGGCTCCCGTCACAGCCGTCTTTGCTGGCTTGCTGACCAAGGTGGGTGTTTACGCCATGGTCCGCACCGAGACACTCCTCTTTCCCGGGGACACCCTCAACGTGCCCTTAATGGTGGTGGCGCTGCTAACCATGGTGGTGGGCATCCTGGGTGCCTTGGCACAGAGCGATATCAAACGTCTCTTGTCCTTCACCCTGGTCAGCCACATCGGCTACATGGTGTTCGGCTTGGCAATGTCGTCCGTCGCGGGGCTTGGCGCTGCCGTGTTCTACGTGGCGCACCACATCACAGTGCAGACCAGCCTGTTCCTGGTCACTGGCCTGATTGAGCGCAGGGGCGGATCGTCGTCCATTGACCGCTTGGGTGGCCTGGCCAAACTCTCGCCACTCCTTGCCTTGCTGTTCTTCGTCCCTGCGATGAATCTTGCGGGCATCCCGCCATTCTCGGGTTTCCTTGGCAAGCTCGGGCTTCTCCAAGCGGGCGTGCAACTGGGTACGCCGCTTGCCATCGTTTTGGTGGTGGGCGGCGTCGTCACCAGCCTCCTGACGCTGTTGGCAATTGCCCGTGTTTGGAACAGGGCATTTTGGCGCAAGCCCGAGGACGCCGAGTACCCGGACCCCGTGCTTCAGACTCCAGGCAATGTTGGGGTACTGCCCCGGACAATGGTGGGCTCCACGGCTGGCCTTGTGGCCTTCGGTGTTGCGCTCACGGTCTTTGCTGGCCCACTCTTTCACCTCGCCGACGGCTCGGCGGAAATCATGTTGGACCGCACTGCCTACATCCATTCAGTCCTGGGGGACTCCGCGGAGGTACCAGCGGTGGGTCAGTCAGGGGCTGCCAAATGAGCCGTAAACCGATCTCCTTCCGCACTGAACTGCCGCTGCTGATATGGCTGGTCATCGTCTGGGGTGCCCTGTGGAGGGACTTCAGTCCGGGAAACCTGCTGTTCGGTGCGCTCATCGCCGTGCTCGTGGCCAAGTTCTTCTACCTTCCGCCAGTGGAGCTCGGGGGCAGGTTCAACGTGCTGCGCGCCATGTCATTCGCCCTGATGTTCCTGGGCAGAGTGGCGGCAGCGAGCTTCCTGGTCCTCTACCTGGCCGTAGTGAAGGGTCCAAAGGTGCGCAGCGCCGTCGTCGGTGTTCCGTTGCGCAGCCATTCTGACCTCATAGTCACGGCAACCGGGCACGTTATCTCGCTGATTCCGGGCTCGCTGGTGGTGGAAGTGGACCGCTCGACGTCCACGCTTTACCTGCACGCGCTCAACATTTATGAGGATGCTGATATCACTAAGATCCGCCAGGAAGTCCAGAACATCGAGGCCGCGCTAATCCGGATCATGGGAACGCGCGAGGAACTCCACGCACTCCAGGCTGAACCCGGTGCGGGCATGGAAGGGGCAACCCTGTGAAAGAACTTGTTCTGCTGGTAACGGCGGTGATCCTGAGTTTGGCTGCGGTGGGCGCGATCATCCGCATCGCCATCGGCCCGTCCTTGTTGGACCGCGTCTTGGCATCGGACGTCCTGCTGGCCATTCTTGGCGCAGCGCTTGCCATCGACATGGCGATGAACCGGCACCTGAACAACCTGGTGTTGCTCGTGGCTCTTGCGGTAATTGGCTTCGTAGGCTCGGTAACATTTGCCCGATTCGTAGCGGATCGGAGGGATCACAGCAATGAGTCCTGAAGCGACCGGAGTGGATGCAGTCATTGATGCGGTGACGGCCGTGTTTCTTGTGGTGGGTGCCCTGATGTCGCTCGGAGCCGCAATTGGCCTCCTGCGGTTTCCCGATCTCATGAGCCGCATGCACGCGGCAACCAAGCCGCAGGTCTTGGGCCTATTCCTCATGCTTGCAGCCATGGGTCTGCAAATGCGCACATGGTGGGTTTGGCCGGTTCTGGTGGTGGCCTGGATTTTCCAGCTGCTGACTGCGCCGGTCTCCGCACATATGGTGGGCCGCTCCGCTTACCGGACCAAGCATGGGCACCGCGAACTGCTCACCAAGGATGAGCTTGAAGCGGTTGTCCAAAGGGCAGCCGCCGACGGTTCCACCCCGGACGATTAGAACAACGCGGGGTCACTTAAGCACCCTCCCGACAGCGGTGAGGGACCCTAACTGACCCCGCGTTGGAACAACTATGCGCGGCCTAGATGTATTGCCCACGGAGGTTGGTGACGCGGCTGGCTGGTGGCTGACCTTTGAGTGAGGTGTGGCCTCGATGATGATTGTAGTGATGGA